>JAGBSL010000067.1 GCA_017631875.1 Bacteroidales bacterium
TCAAGCTTTCCAGCTGCATAAACGCCTCCAATCAGAGATCCGATTGACGTACCTGCAACAGAGGTTATGTTGTAACCTCTGCTTACGAGCTCTTCGATAGCTCCGATATATGCCCATCCTCGCGGCCCGCCGCTGGACAGCACCAATGCAACATCTTGTTTCATGATTACAAAAATAATAAAAGACACGTTAAAAACGTGCCTTTTACTATTTTAGTTCAATACTGCGCAGTCGAAATATTCGTTGAACAGCGCCATGGCTCTGTCGAGTTGCTCAGGAGTGTTTGTCTTCGTGTCCTTGAGCTTGTACTCCATTCCCATTGTCTCATACTTATGGATACCCAAAGTATGATAAGGAAGGATCTCAACCCTCTGGAGCATCTTGTAGTCCTTGAAATGCTCTCCAAGAGCCCTGATGTCCTCTTCAAAGTCGCTGATTCCAGGGACAAGTACATATCTGAGCCAGAACGGCTTGCCGTTGTCCTCAAGCCACTTGGCAGTCTTGAGTGTCTGCTCGTTGCTGCGTCCTGTCAGCTCCTTGTGTCTTGCATCATTGAACTGCTTGCAGTCCAGCAGCACGAGGTCTGTCTGTCTGAGAAGCTCCTCGATGTCGCTGTTCCATCCGCCTCCGTTAGTGTCGATGCAGATGTGGATGTCCTCCTCCTTAAGTCTGGCATAGAGTGGAAGAAGCTCCTTTGCCTGCATTGTCGGTTCACCGCCAGAGAAGGTTATGCCGCCGCGCTTTCCGAAGAAAGGCTTCTGGCTTACAGCCATCTTGACAATTTCCTCGACCTCTGTCATTGTGCCGCCCTCGAATGCTATAGTATCTGGATTTGCGCAGTACAGGCACTTGAAGGGACAGCCTTGAAGAAATACGACGAGCCTTAAGCCCGGCCCGTCGTATGTTCCCATAGATTCGTAAGAGTGAACTCTTATCATTATCGTCTGATTATTATCTGAGTGACTCGTGGAATGTTCTTGAAATCACCTCAAGCTGATGCTCACGGCTGAGTCTGATGAAGTTTACAGCGTATCCTGAAACGCGGATAGTAAGCTGCGGATACTTCTCAGGGTGCTCCATTGCATCCTCAAGCATCTCTCTGTTGAGGACGTTCACGTTGAGGTGGTGTGCACCCTTGGTGAAGTAACCGTCCATCAAAGTGATGAGGTTCTCGAGCTTATCCTCGTTAGTCGGACCGAGTGACTTAGGCACGATTGAGAATGTATTCGAGATACCGTCCTTAGAATCGTGGTAGTCGAGCTTAGCTACTGATGAGAGTGATGCGATAGCTCCGTGAGTGTCACGTCCGTGCATTGGGTTTGCACCTGGTGCGAAAGCAACGCCCTTTGCTCTACCGTCTGGAGTAGCACCTGTCTTCTTTCCGTACATTACGTTCGAAGTAATTGTAAGGAGTGAGAGGGTAGGCATTGCATCCTTGTATACCTTACGTGTGCAGAGCTCAGTGTTGAAGAACTGAACGATGTCACGTGCGAGTACGTCAACTCTGTCATCGTCGTTACCGTACATTGGGAACTCGCCCTCGATGTCGAAGCCCTCAGTGAGGCCGTCTGCGTTGCGACGTGCTGTTACCTTTGCATGCTTGATTGCAGAGAGTGAGTCAGCAACGATTGAAAGACCAGCTACACCGTATGCGAGGTTGATTGTAGGGTTTGTATCGATGAACGCCATCTGTGATCTCTCATAGTCATACTTGTCATGCATGAAGTGGATGATGTTCATTGTCTCGTTGTAGACGCGAGCCACATCGTGGAGTACCTTCTTGTAGTTGTCCATTACCTCGTCGAAGTCGAGAACGTCGCTGCTGAGCGGCTTGATACCCTCTACCATGAGTGTGCCTGTGTTCTCGCAACGTCCGCCGTTGAGGGCGAGGAGGAGAGCCTTAGCGAGGTTTGCGCGTGCTCCGAAGAACTGGATTGACTTACCGATTGCCTGGTATGATACGCAGCATGCGATACCGTAGTCATCGCTGCCTCTTACCTTACGCATAAGCGAGTCGTTCTCGTACTGAACTGAGCTTGTGTCGATAGAAACCTGTGCGCAGAACTTCTTGAATCCCTCTGGAAGCTCTGGGTGCCAGAGAACTGTCATGTTTGGCTCTGGTGCAGGTCCGAGGTTGTAAAGAGTCTGGAGGAAACGGAATGAAGTCTTTGTAACCTTGCTCTTTCCACCTGTGAAACGGCCTCCGATAGCCTCAGTGATCCATGTAGGGTCACCAGCGAAGAGCTCGTTGTATGCGTTCATTCTGAGGTGACGCACCATTCTGAGCTTCATTACGAACTGGTCGATGAGCTCCTGTGCGAATGTCTCGTCGATGATGTTGTGGTCGAGGTCGTACTGGATGAAGATGTCGAGGAATGATGATACGTTACCGAGTGACATTGCGGCGCCGTCCTGCTCCTTGACTGCAGCGAGGTATGCCATGTAAAGCCACTGAACTGCCTCCTGTGCGTTAGTTGCTGGTCTGCCGAGGTCGAGTCCGTAGTATGTACCCATGATCTTGATCTCCTGGAGAGCCTTGATCTGCTCTGCAACCTCCTCACGGAGAGTGATGCGTGAACGGGTCATTGTACCGGTGAGGTTTCTGAGGTCCTCCTTCTTAGCCTCGATCAGTCTGTCGATACCGTAGAGGGCAAGACGTCTGTAGTCACCGATGATACGGCCACGTGCATAGTTATCTGGAAGACCTGTAAGGAAGCCGAGTGAACGGTACTTACGGATTTCTTCTGTATATACGTCGAATACACCGTCGTTGTGTGTCTTTCTATAGTGAGTGAAGATCTCGATTACCTTAGGGTCGAGCTCGATGCCGTTCTCCTGGCAAGCCTTCTTTACTACCTGAAGACCACCGAAAGGCTTGATCGCTCTTCGGAGGAGCTCGTCTGTCTGAAGACCTACGATGAGCTCGTTCTCTCTGTCGATGTAGCCGGCTGCATGTGATGTGATAGTCGAAATTGTCTGTGCGTCGATTGAACGTACGCCGCCGTTAGCTCTCTCTTCTGCAAGAGCCTCACAGCACTTCTCCCAGAGCTTCTTTGTACGCTCTGTTGCTCCCTGAAGGAATGATGCGTCTCCCTCGTAAGGGGTGATGTTGTTGTAGACAAAGTCTGCAACGTCAATTCTACGGCTCCATCTGCCGTCGTTGAATTTCTGTGTCATAAGTTGTTACCTCTAGTTTTCGGGCGCAAAGGTAACTCCAAATTTATAATAAAGCAATAGCTTTACATACTAAATTGTAATTTTTATAAAATATAAATTAGGTTTTCCATTGAAGGGCATAGGTCGCCCTATGCCCGGTCACGTACATTTCTTGTTTCTGGGGTTGTGATTATTCCGGTGCGGAATCGTCATGTACGACTCTGATCTTGCTGGCCAGAACTTCGTAGTATGTCTTCTCAGTGCCGTCTGCGTTAGTGTATTTCGATGTCCTCAGTCTTCCTACGACATTCAGCGGCATGCCCACACAGATGCCGTATACATCTGGAATATCCTTGCTTTCCCAGGCCACTACGTTGTGCCATGTGGTTTCGGAAACGGCCGCTCCGTCCCTGGTCTTGTAAAGCAGGTCGGTGGCAAGCGAAAAGTTGGCGACCCTCATCCCGTTGTGCTCGTTGGTGCGTACTATTCCTACGCGTCCCTGGAGCTCGATCCTGTTGATGTGTTCCATAAGATTTTCGTTCTTGGATTGTTGTTAATAGTTCTTCCCCACATCTTATGCGCGCTTTGTAGGTTGCTTGCAAAGTAAAATGAAAAATGCCGTTCTACGGCCCTCTTGGCAGCTTTTCCTTAAAAAGTTTTTCTTTATTTTAAAATCGTCGTACCTTTTTTAAAATCCTAAAATTTATTTTATAGTGCGCAAAATTTATTTTTCAACCGTATGATTTAAAAATTTGTAAAAATCTTTTTAAAAAAGAGAAAAACCTGCATGTTCGCTCTTGCTTTCCCTCTTCCTTTCTGCCGATATTTGGAGGAAAATCCAATAAAATTATGAGCTACGAGAGAAAATTGAGGCTATTACCTAAGTGTCTGCATTGTGGTGAAAAGATCCGCTATGGAAGGACGGACAAAAAGTTCTGCTGTGAAGAATGTAGGATGAGGCATCATAACGAACAGACGAAGGATAACAGAGCGTTCCGCCGCAGGGTGCTTGCTCAGTTGTCCTCCAATTATAATCTGTTGTCGACGGTGCTGCAGACCGGTGCAGACTCGATACTTCTGGTGGATATTGTCGCCATGGGTTTTGTGCCCGGTATTGTCACGTCTTATTCACGCGTCGGTAAGCATGATGAATTCGGGTGTTTTGACATAAAATACAGAATGACTGCCACTAAGCTGTCTTCTATAATAAAAATACAAAATGTTTCCTTAAATTTGCACGCTGACTTAGACTCAGAGTAAATACATTATAAATATGAAGAAAACATTACTTATCGCAGGCGCAGCGCTTGCACTTATCAGTTGCAACATGAAGAATCCGCTTTTGACAGAGTCGACAGCGCCGTTCGGTGCTCCGGAGTTCGACAAGATCGAGAATGAACACTACCTTCCAGCATTCGAGCAGGGTATCGCAGAGGCCAAGGCCGAGATTGATGCTATCGTAGCCAACCAGGAGGAGCCTACATTCGAGAACACAATCGAGGCTATGGAGTATGCAGGCCAGACTCTCAGCAAGGTTGCGAGCATCTTCTATGCTGTAATGGAGGCCCATACCGATGAAGAGAAGCAGCAGATCGCTGAGCAGATCTCGCCGATGCTTACAGAGTATTCGATGTATGTGTCCCTTAACAATGATCTTTTCCAGAGGGTGAAGGCAGTTTACGAGAAGAAGGATGAGCTTGGTCTTGACCAGGACCAGATGACCCTTCTCGAGGACAACTACAAGAGTTTCGTTCGCGGAGGTGCTAACCTTTCTGACGAGGACAAGGCTGTCTACAGCAAACTTTCAGAGGAGCTGTCTCTCCTTACTCTTCAGTTCAGCAAGAACGTTCTTGCTGCAACAAACGCTTATACTCTTCACATAACTGACTCTACAGAGCTCAGTGGCCTTCCTGAGTTTGTGAAGACAATGGGTGCCGAGACTGCTGCCGAGAAGGGTCTTGAGGGATGGGCATTTACGCTTGATTATCCTAGCTATGGACCTTTCCTCAAGTACAGCACAAACCGTGAGCTCCGCAAGCAGGTATGGATGGCTTACAACACAAGGGCTATCGGTGGCGAGTTCGACAACACTGAAATCGTGAAGAAGATTGTTGATCTCCGCATCAAGATTGCCAATATTCTCGGTTACGAGACTTATGCTGACTATGCTCTCGAGGAGAGAATGGCTAAGAGCAAGACAACGGTAGATGGATTCATCATGCAGCTTCTTGAGCCTTCAATGGAGTTTGCAAAGAAGGATGTCGCAGACGTTCTCGCCTATGCGAAGAAGAACGGCTTCGAGGAGAACGTTCTCCAGCCATGGGACTTCAGCTATTGGTCAGAGAGGTATCAGGAGGCAGAGTACTCTCTCAGCGCAGAGGAACTCAAGCCTTACTTCCAGCTCGAAAGCTGCATTGATGCAGTGTTCGGCCTTGCAACACGTCTTTACGGCATTACTTTCGAGGAGCGTAACGATATCCCTGTATATCACCAGGATGTAAAGGTATATGAGGTTAAGGATGCAGACGGCAGCCACCTCTCACTCTTCTATGCTGACTTCTTCCCTCGCGCAAGCAAGAGAGGCGGTGCATGGATGACTGACTTCCGTGGTCAGAGCGTAAGAGACGGCGTAGAGTATCGTCCATTCGTTACTATCGTATGTAACTTCACAAAGCCTACTGCAGACGCTCCGGCACTCATCACTCACGATGAGCTCACAACATTCCTCCACGAGTTCGGACACGCTCTCCATGGAATGCTTGCAAAGGGTCGTTATCCATCACTCACTGGTACAAGCGTATCTCGTGACTTTGTGGAGCTTCCTTCTCAGATCATGGAGAACTGGGCATATGAGCCAGAGTATCTCAACTCATTCGCTAAGCACTACCAGACAGGTGAGCCTATCCCAGCAGAGCTTATCGAGAAGATCGTTGCAGCAAAGAACTATCTCGCAGCTTATGGCCAGGTACGCCAGCTCCACTTCGGTTACCTCGACATGGCATGGCATTCTCTCAAGGAGGTTCCGTCTGCAAGCACAGTTGAGTTCGAGCAGGGTGTTCTCGCTCCTTGGGGCGTTCTTCCTGCAGCAGAGGGTGCAGCATTCTCAAACTCGTTCTCTCACATCTTCTCTGGCGGATACTCTGCAGGATACTACTCATACAAGTGGGCAGAGGTTCTTGAGGCAGATGCTTTCTCGCTCTTCAAGGAGAAGGGAATCTTCAACACTGAGGTTGCAGATTCATTCCGCAGAAACATCCTTGAAAAGGGAGGTTCCGAGGACGAGGCAGTGATCTACCGCAACTTCCGCGGCCACGATCCTCAGCCTGAGGCGCTCATGAAGAAGCTTGGCCTTACCAAGTAAACATCATCCACGAAAACATAGAGAAAGCGTGGCAGATCCAACCTTTGAGGTGGGTATCTGCCACGCTTTTCCTATATAACTGTGGACGGTGTCGTCCGCACAATATATTATTTAGGGGCGATGCGGTAGAGGATGCCGGCGATGAGGGCGAAAATGATGTTCGGGAGCCAGAGGGCTATGAATGGCGGGAGAGTACCGGTATGAACAAACATCTGGCTGAAGCGGAGGAATAGGATGTAGGTGAAGGCAAGAGCGATACCTATACCGATGTTCCAACCGATACCGCCCCTTCTCTTCTTTGAAGACAATGCAACACCCATAATGGTCAGGATGAAGGCTGAGAATGGGAGCGCTAAACGGGTATTCTTCTCAATAAGGGCGAATTTTACGTTTGCATCTCCTCGCATCTGCTGCGTAGCAATCATATCATTGAGTTCCTCATAATCAAGAGTTTCTACGGTCTTTTCCGTCATATAGAAGTCTTTAACGGACAAGGCCAGAGTCGTATCCATCTGGCGGCCGCTGCGGATCTTGTCAGTGAGGTCCTCATTATACTCTCTGATGAAGTATTTTTTCAGGCGCCATGTACCTTTAAGAGTATCATATACGGCCGTTTCCGCTGAAATTTTAGACACGAGCTTGTTATCCTCTATCCTTTCGATAGTAAAGCGGTAAGCGGTATTGTTCCATGAACTGAATGACTCGGCATATACAAACTCTCCCGGCGCTGTCTGATAATGGACATTCCTGCCGACGCTCTTATGCCTGTCCTTAATATATTGCGTTTCGAAATCCAGTCGCGTCTTGTTGGCGTCCGGTATGACGAAAAGGTTGAGCCAAAGCGACAAAAGAGCGATTATGGTCGCTGAGAACACGTATGGCACCATCATCCTGTGGAAGCTGATGCCGCAGGAGAGGATGGCTACGATCTCAGAGTCAGCCGCCATCTTGGACGTAAAGAAGATGACCGTAATGAACACGAACAGCGGGCTGAACATGTTTATAAAGTACGGAATGAAGTTCAGATAGTAGTCGAAGATGACTGCCTTGAGCGGAGCCTCCTTCGACACGAAGTCATCGATCTTCTCACTGATGTCGAAGATGATGACAATGCCGATGATAAGCAGCAGCGCCACAAAGAAGGTTCCCATGAACTTCTTTATTATGTATAGGTCTATCTTTCTTGGTGAGAGATCCATGGTCTGTTAAAGTCTGGTTGTAATCCTCTTTACTGTCTCGTCCTTCCACGCCTTGAAGTCACCAGCCTTGATGTGCTTGCGGGCCTCACGCACCAGGTCAAGGTAGAATGCGAGGTTATGCTCGCTGGCTATCTGACCGGCAAAGATCTCGCCTGCGATGAAGAGGTGACGCAAGTATGCTCTTGTGTAAGTATGGTCAACGAATGAAGTTCCCTTAGGATCAAGCGGCGAGAAGTCGTCAGCCCACTTCTTGTTCTTGATATTTATGATGCCATCCCATGTGAAGAGCATTCCGTTACGACCGTTTCTGGTCGGCATGACGCAGTCGAACATGTCCACTCCCCTTGCGATACCTTCAAGAATGTTCGCCGGAGTACCTACACCCATGAGGTAGCGAGGCTTGTCTTCCGGAAGAATCGGACATACGACTTCAAGCATCTCGTACATCTTCTCGGTAGGCTCACCTACCGCAAGACCTCCAATAGCATATCCCTCACGGTCCAGCGCTGCTGCATGCTCAACGGCCTGACGTCGGAGGTCTGGATATACGCATCCCTGAACGATCGGGAACAGCGCCTGCGAGTATCCATAAAGAGGTTCGGTCGCATCGAAGTGCTTAGAGCAACGCTCGAGCCAACGCTGAGTGAGTTCGAGGGACTTCTTTGCATATCTGTAGTCGGCATCTCCCGGGCAGCACTCGTCGAATGCCATCACGATATCAGCTCCGATAATACGCTGAGTATCCATGTTGTTCTCAGGGGTGAACAGGTGCTTGGATCCGTCGATATGTGAACGGAAGACGCAACCGTCCTCGGTAAGCTTCCTTATCGGGCTGAGGGAGAAGACTTGGAATCCGCCGCTGTCAGTGAGGATCGGTCTGTCCCATGACTCGAACTTGTGGAGTCCGCCTGCAGCCTTGAGCACGTCAAGTCCCGGACGAAGGTAAAGGTGGTATGTGTTTCCGAGGATGATCTCTGCCTTGATGTCATCCTTGAGGTCTCTATGGTAAATGCCCTTGACAGAACCCACCGTACCTACTGGCATGAAGATAGGGGTCTCGATCTGTCCATGGTCCGTCGTGATTACGCCGCAGCGCGCAGCGGACTGGGGGTCGTTATGTGTCTTTACGAATTTCATTAAAATCAATTTAACCCTCAAAGATAGTAACTTTTAGTCAAAATCTTGTATATTTGTTGTTTAGATGTCTCGACTTCGCTCGACATGACATGGTGCAAGTTACTTCCCTTTTGTCATTTCGACCGAGGACGAAGACCGAGTGGAGAAATCTAAAAACATTATAACATGAACAAATCGATCAAACCAAGACTCATTGCGATGAACCTCATCCAGTGGGCCGTATGGGGAGCTTACCTGACTTCAATGGGAAGTTACCTCGCATCAGTAGGACTTGCGACCCGCATCGGAATCTTCTATGCGATGCAGGGTATCGTATCCATCTTCATGCCGACCCTAATGGGTATCGTGGCTGACAAGTTCATCCCTGCACAGAAGCTCCTCGGCATCTGCCATGGTCTCGCAGGAGCCGCAATGCTCGGAGCGGGCTTCTACGGAATGACAGCCGGCACAGAAGTATCATTCGGAATCCTCTTCGGACTCTATGCTCTCAGCGTGGCATTCTACATGCCTACAATCGCACTTTCAAACTCTGTAGCGTTCAAGATCCTGGAACAGAACGGATATGATACAGTGAAGGATTTCCCTCCCGTACGCGTATTCGGAACAGTCGGATTCATACTCGCCATGCTCTTCGTAAACTTCATGACTAACGGCGACGGAGTTCAGTACCAGCACTCGTACAACCAGTTCATCGTTTCCGGTGCGCTTGGTCTGGCCATGCTTCTCTACTGCTTTACTCTTCCTAACTGCCCATGCAGCACAGGAACAGGAGAAAAGCAGACAATGGCGGAAAGATTCGGTCTTGATGCATTCAAGTTATTCAAGGACAGACAGATGGCCATCTTCTTCATCTTCTCTATGCTCCTTGGTGTAGCTCTCCAGATCACAAACGGTTTCGCCAACCCATACATCTCGCACTTCAAGGAAGTTCCGGAGTTCGCAAACAGCTGGGGTGCACAGAACGCAAATGCCCTCATCTCGATATCACAGATTTCCGAGACTCTCGGTATCCTCCTCATCCCTGTAGCAATGAGGATCTTCGGCATCAAGAGAGTAATGCTCATCGCCATGATTGCATGGGTACTCCGCTTCGGTCTCTTCGGAGCCGGCAACCCAGGTTCTGGAGTATGGATGCTTATCCTCTCGATGATCGTTTACGGTGTGGCATTTGACTTCTTCAACATCTCAGGAGCCCTCTACACCAACATGCGCACAAGCGAGAAGCTCCAGAATAGTGCTCAAGGCCTCTTCATGCTCATGACCAACGGTATCGGCGCTACAATCGGAACCCTCAGCGCACAGGCTGTAGTAAACCACTTCGTTTACAACGCTGCCGAGCCAAACTGGAGTGCAGCATGGTATGTATTCGCAGCCTACGCACTTGTAGTAGCGTTCCTCTTCATGATTCTCTTCAAGGCTCCTAAGGACGTCACACAGAAAGTCGCGTAGCCGCATATAACCGTGGACATCGTCCACGGTTATATAGGAAAAGCGTGGCAGATACCCACCTCAAAGGCTGGATCTGCCACGCTTTCTCTATGTTTTCGTGGATGATGTCAGCAGTAGACTACTCTACAAAGTGAATCCATCCGAACGGATCCTCAATGTCACCCTTCTGGAGCTGAGTGATGAAGTTGTAAAGTCTGAGTGACTTAGGACCACACTTTCCGTCACCGTAAGTGTAAACTGTCTCCTCCTCTGACTCAAGGAACGGCTTGTCAACCAGCTTGTGTACAGGAGTGATCACAACTGCAGTACCGCACTCGCCGACCTCCTCGAATGTGCTGAGCTCGTCCACGAGCACCTCACGTCTCTCAACCTCCATTCCAAGGTGTGCAGCAACAGTCTCGAGAGACTTGTTGGTGATGGATGGAAGGATTGAGTCAGACTTAGGAGTGATATATCTGTTGTCCTTGATTGCGAAGAAGTTAGATGAGTTGAACTCGTCGATCTTGGTCTTTGTAGAAGGATCGAGGTAAAGCACTGCCTTGTATCCCTGTGCGTGAGCCACGTTGAGAGAGTAGAGTGAGCATGCATAGTTACCACCTACCTTGTACGAGCCTGAGCCGTTAGGAGCAGCTCTGTCGTAGTTACGTGCAATCACTACGTCTACAGCGTCAAGTGCGCCACCTACATAGGCACCTACAGGTGCACAGAGTACCATGAATGTGCTCTCCTTAGAAGACTGAACTCCGAGCTGAGGGTTAGAACCGATAAGGGTAGGGCGGAGGTAGAGTGATGCTCCTGTTGCCTCGTAAGGTGGGAGGAACTCCTCGTTCTCCTTGATGCAGCGCTCACACATCTCGATGAAGAGCTCTGTCGAAGGAGCCTCGATTCCGAGATACTTTGCAGATCTCTGAAGACGGAGGGCGTTCTCCTCAGGTCTGAACATTCTGATTCTGCCATCCTTGCCTCTGAAGGCCTTCAGACCCTCGAAGCACTCGATTGCATAGTGAAGCGCGCCAGCGTATGCGCTGAAGTGCAGGTAGTCCTCAGTAAGGCTTGCGATCGGAGTCCATGCTCCGTCCTTGAATTCTGTCTTGAGGATAGTGTTGGTTTTTGTGTAGGAGAAAGTGAGTTTGCTCCAGTCAATATTAGCCATAATGTTATCAGATTAGTATTTCGAATAATTTATTGTTCTCGTTGATGTATTCGTATGAAATTCCATGCTTATCCATCCTCGCGGTAAGCGCTGCGAAGTCTTCCTTGGCTGCAAGCTCGATACCGATGAGTGCCGGACCGAAGTTCTTGTTGGTCTTCTTGATGTACTGGATATATACGAGGTCATCTGTAGGACCGATCACGTCTCTGATGAATGAGAGGATCTCTCCGGACTTTTGCGGGAAGTTCACGATGAAGTAGTGCTTCAGACCTTCATACAGAAGCGACTTCTCGCGGATCTCCTCCATTCTTGTGATGTCGTTGTTGCTGCCGCTGACAACGCAGGCTACATTCTTGCCCTTGATCTTGTCAGCATAGAAGCGGAGAGCTGCAGATGCCAATGCTCCCGCTGGCTCTACGACGATCGCGCTCTTGTTGTACATCTGGATGATTGTTGTGCAGACTGCTCCCTCAGGAACTACCACGATGTCATCAAGTACATCCTTGCATACCTCATATGTCATAGAACCGGCCTTCTGCACTGCGGCTCCATCTACGAATTTGTCGATATGCTCGAGTCTTACTGTCTCACCTGCTTCTATGGCAGCCTTCATACATGGCGCGCCGGCAGGTTCAACTCCGATGATCTTTGTTTCAGGACACATCTGCTTGAAATATGCACCGAGTCCCGATGCAAGTCCACCACCTCCGATAGGAACGAAGATGTAGTCGAGCTTCACCTTGGTCTGGCTGAGGATTTCCTTTCCGATGGTTCCCTGTCCTTCCATTACCTTAGGGTCGTCGAACGGCGGAATGAATGTCTTGCCTGTCTCCTGTGCATATGCGATTGCGGCTGAATTTGCTGCGTCGAAAGTGTCACCTGTGAGAACGATTTCGATGAACTCCTTTCCGAACATCCTCACCTGCTCGATCTTCTGCTTAGGAGTGGTCGTAGGCATGAAGATGGAACCCATGATCTGGAGCTTGTTGCATGAGAATGCTACGCCTTGGGCATGGTTGCCTGCGCTTGCGCAGACGATACCCTTGTGGAGAAGTTCCGGCTCGAGTGTCCTGATCTTGTTGAATGCTCCTCGGATCTTGTAAGATCTTACCATCTGCAGATCCTCTCTCTTGAGGAAGACATTGGCGTCATAGACGTCAGAGAGGTTGTTGTTCTTCATGAACGGCGTAGGATCGAGGATTTCCTTGAGGACCTCGGCAGCATTATCGATTGCCTCTACGCTTGGAAAGTACTTTGTCGTATCCATCTCTTAACGATTAAAATCAGAAATTGATTTATGTGTCAAAATTATAATTATTATTGTTGATTTCCTAATATTTCCTTTAATTCATCATCACCAGCGCAATCGATTTGTGACTGAATTCCAGACGCACCCTGTCCTGTGTCGCTCTGTTGAGTGTCGCTTTCCACCAGTTATCAAAGATGACATCATCGGTCTTCCAGGCCAGGCCAGCTGATTTTATCCTTAAAGAGTTATCAGGGCTGAAGATAGAGACTTGTCTCCCTATGCCGCAGTCGAATTCCAGCGTATCGGTTATCGGGAATATCACCCCGTGGTCAGTGATCATCTGAAGCTGAATTTCCATGGACTCAAGATCATATGTACGCGCATATTCCATCAGCAGCGATATGTTGCCGATGGTGTGATCCTCCCTCTGTCCTGTGGCTCCTATGATTGTGATTGTACTGATACCTTCAAGATTCTCCAAGGCCCATCTGAACGCCTTTGTCTGGTCGTTATGCTCCTGCTCGTCTATCTGGATTATTATGTCAGCATACTTATTTCTCAGGCTTGCTGACAGCGAGTCCATGTCACCTACAACTTTGTCGGGAAGTCTGTCTTCGTCGAAAATTGTCTTGCTGTTCCGGATGAATTTCCTAAGGGCTCCGTCGCAGCAGATTATGAAATCGGCCGTACGGATCAGGTATCTCGGATACTCAGTCTTAGGAAATGCTCCGTCGCAAATTATGACAACTCCTCCGCCCATTTTATCTTCCGGTTATCTTTGATGATGTGCCTTCTGTCGTTGTGTATGTCATCGGCTCTCTGAATCCAATCAAGAAGTCCTTGACAGGCATTCTCTTCTTGCCGGCGAGCTGCAGTTCTGTTACAGAGATTGCACCGTCTGCAGTGGCGATTGCAAGGAAGGTCTTTCCGTCCGAGAGCACCGTTCCTGGTGCAGCTGTCTCCATAGAACACTGAGCAAGCATCGTTGCATACTCTTCACCCTCGACCTTGACTGTCTGGTATATCTTCATCTGCGTAACCTTGTCACCCTTGACCAGCTCTGTGAATGCAGCAGGATATGGGCTCAAGCCGCGGATGAGGTTGTAGATGTCCTTTGTGTTGCTTCGCCAGTCGATATGACAGAGCTCACGTGTGAGCTTAGGCGCAGGCTTGAGAATCTCGGATCCCTGGATAAAGCTCTTCTGAGGGCGGAACTCCACGTTGTTTTCGAATATAGCCTCTACTGTGTTTACAACAAGATCCGATCCCATTGCCATAAGCTTATCGTGAACCTCTCCGACCGTTTCGTCAGGCCCGATCTTGCAGTCGTATCTGTACATGATTCCGCCGGTATCCATGCCTTCGTCGATCATGAATGTAGTCACACCTGTGGTCTTTTCTCCGTTGATCACCGCCCAGTTGATAGGCGCAGCTCCACGATACTGAGGCAGGAGGGCAGCATGGAGGTTGAATGTACCCATCTTAGGGATTTCCCATACCACCTTAGGAAGCATGCGGAATGCAACCACAACGAAGAGGTCTGCTTTCCATGCCTTCAGTGCTTCAAGGAACTCAGGATCCTTGAGGGATATAGGCTGAAGTACCGGTATGTTGTGTTCTACTGCATATTTCTTGACCGCGCTCTCATTTACTTTGAGTCCGCGTCCGCTGGCCTTGTCAGCTACTGTCACAACTCCCACTACTTCATATCCGTTCTTTATAAGCGCATCGAGAGGTGCTACAGCAAACTCCGGGGTACCCATGTACACGATGCGGTTCTTCTTGAAAACTCCCATTATCTTAGATGTTATCTTCTTGAAACCGTTCTTAAGGTTTCCAAGGTTGAATATTGATGAATCGTTTATTGCCTGCCATGTCAGGTATAGTCCTGTCGGGAGCAGGATATATGATGAAATGAATACTCCGCTGAACGGTCCTATGGCACCGTCACGGGCGAGCTTCGTTCCGGTAATGTCGATTACCCAGTAGAATACGAAGAACAGCACGGATATGATTGCCGGCGTACCCAGACCACCCTTTCTGATCAGGGCTCCGAGAGGAGCTCCGATGAAGAAGAAGATCAAGCAGGCGATCGAGAGAGCGAACTTCTTGAGTATCTCGATGTCTATGAGCCTTAGAGTGTATGTGTGGTGGTATCTCTCGCGTGAGAATGAAGCAAGAGTTCCCTGGAGGTCTTCGGCATTGCTCTTTGCCTTCTCGTATGCCGATATCTGTGACTCCAGAGACTTCCACTTGTCGGTATCCTTCTTGATGAATGGGGTTGTTCTTCCAGCCTTTCCAGCCGAGTCAAGCTGCGAGTTGTATCTAAGTGTCCTTGAAGTCTGTACGGACCTCACGTTCGCCATCTTGCCTTCATGGTTGAGGGCTCCGATGGAGTCCTGGCCATGCTGCAGCTGCTTGAGGTTCATTGATTTCACCTGGTCGTTGAAGCGGCTCGAGTCAGATTTCTGGAAGGCATAGTTTTTCAGAGGAATGATCAGCTCCTGCATCATGAAGTCGATCTTCTGCAGCTGAAGCGTCGTGTCGCGATACTTTCTTGTATTGGTCTCTTCATAGTTCGCTCCGTCGTAAAGAGTGAAGGTAAGGTAAGTCTTGTCCTTCGACATCTTCATCAATGCGGAGTCTGCAAGCGTGAGGCTGGTGTTACCCTTGTTCTTTGTGTGGTTATATACCATCACGCCGTACATCATGTCAGTCTCGTCGTTTCTTTCGTCGACACGAAGAATGTAGCCGTCGATACCGTTGTAGAAGGTACCTGTAGGAATTTTGATTTCCTCCTTGGTCTTTCCGATATCATCTCTGAGGGTGTAGATCTTGTTATAGGCAACAGGAATCAAGTCATTGGAGATGAAGAATGCACCGACACTGATCGCTCCGCAGATTATCGCGAGCGGTATCAGCACTCTCTGGAGGGAGATACCGGCAGCCTTGATAGCCAGCAGCTCGTTGTTTTCTCCAAGCGTACCTAGGGTCATCATTGACGACAGCAAGGTTGCTAGAGGAAGGGACAGAGGCAGCAGAGTGGCGCTGCCCCAGCCGAGGAACTCAAGGATAACCTTGAGACTCAATCCTTTACCGACCAGTTCATCAATGTACAGCCACAGGAACTGCATCATCAGGATGAACACGACCACCAGCAGGATCGCTATGAACGGTCCCACAAATGACTTTATTATGAACTGGTCGAGTTTTTTCATAATTTTTTGACAAAATTATTCAGGTCTTAACCCCCTGCACCCCCTGTCAGGGGGATTTTCCTATCCGATAGCAGATTCAATCAATTTAGCAAGGGCGTCAGCAAGACCGTCGACGTTCTTGCCGCCGGCTGTCGCGAGGCCTGGCTGTCCGCCGCCACCACCCATGACGAGCTTGGCAGCTTCGCGAACGTCAGCACCTGCATTCTTGCCGGCCTTCACGAGGTCCTCTGAGTACATGAGCAGGAGCTGTGGCTTACCTGCTGCCTCGAATGCCGCAGCTATCACGAAGTTCTCAGTCTCCTTCTGGAGCATGAATGCTGCATTCTTGAGCATTGATGGATCGATGCTGTAGTCAATGATGACAACGTTCTTTCCGCCTATCTCCTTGGCAAGCTCCTTGAGGCTGTTCTTGAGGGTTACGGTCTTTTCTCTGATGACTTCTTCCATCTGCTTCTTGTATGTCTCATTCTCTTCAACCATCTTCTTGATAGCGGCTGCAAGATCCGGTGCGTTGTTGAAGAATGCCTTTGCAATGCGGATAGATGTCTCCATTCCGTCTACAATGAGCTCGGCATGAACGCCAGTAGTTGCCTCGATGCGGCGTACTCCGGCTGCAATAGCTGACTCTGAAGTGATCTTGAAGAATCCGATCTGTCCTGTCGCAGCTGCGTGTGTACCACCGCAGAGCTCACAAGACTGGCCGAACTTCACTACTCGAACCTTATCGCCGTATTTCTCTCCGAAGAGGGCCATAGCGCCCATCTCCTGAGCCTCTTCCATAGTTGCGGAGCGGTTCTCATCAAGTGGATAGTTAGCCCTGATAAGAGCGTTCACTCTCTTCTCGACTGCATCGATCTGCTCCTCGCTGAGCTTCTCGAAATGCGAGAAGTCGAAACGGAAGTACTGATCGCATACATACGATCCCTTCTGCTCCACGTGTGTTCCGAGGATCTCGCGGAGAGCCTGGTGGAGAAGGTGGGTCGCAGTATGGTTGTTCTCGATCTGGAGTCTTCTCTCAGTGTCCACATGGAGGCTGAAGCTCTCGGTGCAGTCAGCAGGGATGCGCTCTGCAACGTGGATAGTGAGGTTGTTCTCCTTGATTGTATTTACGATGTTGATCTTCTCACCGCTCTCAGAAAGGATGTAACCGGTATCGCCTACCTGACCTCCCATCTCGGCATAGAATGGTGTGCGCTCGAATACGAGCTGGAACATGGTCTTGTTCTTCGCCTTTACTGTGCGGTGACGTGTAAGCTGGACTCCCTCGATCTCTGTAAGGTCATAACCTACGAACTCGATGTTGTCACAGTGTACGAACTCCACCCAGTCGCCAGACTCGATTGCAGTTGCGTTACGCGCTCTGTCCTTCTGCTTCTGGAGCTCTACCTGGAAGCCCTCGAGGTCGATCTTGTAACCCTTCTCGGAAGCGATAAGCTCAGAGAGGTCGATTGGGAATCCGAATGTGTCGTAGAGTACGAATGCATCCTCGCCGCTGATGAGCTTAGTCTCTGCAGACTTAGCCATGATGTTGTCCATCAGGCGTATACCTCTGTCGAGAGTACGGAGGAATGCCATCTCCTCTTCCTTGATCACGCGCTCTATGAGTGTCTGCTGCTTCACGATCTCAGGGTAGAACTCACCCATATCGTCAACCAGCTGCTGTACGAGGCGGCAGATGAAAGGCTCGTTGAATCCGAGGAATGTGTATCCGTAACGGACTGCGCGGCGGAGGATTCGGCGGATGACGTAGCCGGCCTTCACGTTAGAAGGAAGCTGGCCGTCAGCAATAGAGAAGCTGATCGCACGGATGTGGTCAGCGATGACTCGCATTGCGATATCCTCTTCAGTTGTATTTCCATATTTGTGTCCTGAAAGCTCCTCGATCTTTGCAATCATGCCTGTGAATACGTCGGTATCGTAGTTAGACTGCTTGCCCTGGAGAGCCATGCAGAGGCGCTCGAAGCCCATTCCTGTATCCACGTTCTTGTTAGGGAGAAGCTCAAGCTCGCCGCTTGCCTTGCGGTTGTACTGCATGAACACGTTGTTCCAGATCTCGATCACGAGGTGATGATCCTTGTTCACGAGTGATGCGCCGGGAACGGCTGCACGCTCCTCGTCAGAACGGAGGTCGATGTGGATCTCAGAACATGGTCCGCAAGGGCCTGTGTCGCCCATTTCCCAGAAGTTGTCCTTCTTGTTTCCGAGGAGGATGCGGTCCTCAGGGAGGTGCTTCTTCCATGCTTCCATAGCCTCAGTGTCGAGCGATGTGCCGTCAGCCTCAGAACCCTCGAATACAGTTGCATAAAGTCTGTCTTTGTCAAGCTTATAAACCTCTGTGAGAAGTTCCCATGCCCAGTCGATGGCCTCTACCTTGAAGTAGTCGCCGAA
>JAGBSL010000030.1 GCA_017631875.1 Bacteroidales bacterium
AACCGCGTCCCTTCGGAGACCCTGGCTCCGAACGAGCGTGTCTATGAGATCCTTGTGGAGGGCGGCTGTCTGAGCTGTCACTCTGCCGATCCTGAGGTTCCGTTCTATGCGAAGCTTCCGGTTGCAGGCAAGATCGTCATGAAGGATATCGACTCTGGTTATCGTGCTTATGACATTGAGAGGTTTATGGTAGATGTCAAGGACGGTGCTGAGCCTTCGGAGGTTGACCTCGCAAAGGTAGAGAAGGTGATCCTTGACGGACGCATGCCTATGCCGAAGTACTATCTCGTGCACTGGGGCAGCTCGATCACTCCGGAGAAACGTGAGATTATCCTTGACTGGATCCGTGCTGAGCGTATAGCCATGTATGGAGAAGATGTTCCCGAGCATCGCGCAGGCGAGCCTGTGCGTCCGATCCATGCCTCGCTCGAGTATGATCCTGCAAAGGCAGAGCTCGGTTTCGCCCTCTTCCATGACACTCGTCTTTCTGTTGACAACACTGTATCATGTGCAACCTGCCATGCTCTCGAGACAGCAGGTGTGGATAACCATAGATATTCTGACGGAGTCGGCGGACAGGTCGGAGGCGTCAATGCTCCTACTGTCTACAATGCCGTATATAACTTCGTTCAGTTCTGGGACGGTCGTGCTGCAACTCTTGCAGACCAGGCTGCAGGTCCGCCTCTCAACCCTATCGAGATGGCTTCTCCGTCATTCGAGCACATCATCGCGAAGCTCGAGGCTGACAAGAACTTTGCACGTGCTTTCACAGCAGTATATCCTGACGGACTTACTCAGGCTAACATCACAGATGCGATCGAGCAGTTCGAGCGCACTCTCGTGACTCCTAATGCACGCTTCGACAAGTGGCTTCTTGGCGACGACGAGGCGATCACAGCAGATGAACTTGCCGGTTATGAGCTCTTCAAGAAGTATGACTGCGCAACATGCCACGTCGGCCACAACCTCGGCGGACAGTCTTACGAGCTGATGGGTCTCCGCAGATACTATTTCGCCGAGAGGGGAGAGGAGATCACTGTCGAGGATCACGGCCGCTTCAAGGAGACTGGTCTCGAGCGCGACCTCCACCGCTTCAAGGTGCCTGGCCTTCGCAACATCGAGCACACATGGCCATACTACCACGACGGCACACGCCATACCCTCGAGGAGGCGGTGTATGACATGGGTCTCTACCAGAGCGGCGTCGAGCTCACAGACGAAGAGGTTGACCTCATGGTTCAGTTCCTCCTCACCCTCACTGGAGAGTATCAGGGCGAGCCTCTTACCAATCCTAACGATCGTTCTATGATTCATGGTCACGATCATGAATAAAGCAAAATTTATAATACTGCTTCTTGTAGCGTTACCCTCTATTTTATCAGCAGAATATCCTAAGGTGGCACGTTTCACCAAGGAGGAGTTGATGGATAAGGTCAAGGGCGGATGGGCAGGACAGGTCATCGGTTGTTCCTATGGAGGTCCAACGGAGTTCAGATGGCAGGAAAGGATGATAGAGGATAGTGTGAAAATCCCATGGAATGAGACGGACTATATAGTCAACTATATGAAGAGGGTCCCGGGTCTTTATGATGATGTATATATGGACCTGACCTTCGTAGGAGTGTTCGACCGCCTGGGTATAGATGCCCCGGTAGATTCTCTGGCCCATGAGTACGCTCATGCCGGGTATCAGCTTTGGCATGCCAATCAGGCGGGTCGATACAACTATCTCAATGGCATGAGACCGCCTCACACCGGTCACTGGAAAAACAATCCTCATGCCGACGACATAGACTATCAGATTGAAGCTGACTTCGCCGGCCTTATGGCTCCCGGAATGCCTAATGCGGCATCTGAAATCTCTGACAGGGTCGGCCATATCATGAACTACGGCGACGGATGGTACGGCGGAGTGTATGTGGGAGCAATGTATTCCCTTGCCTTCATATCAAGCGACGTGAACTTTATTGTAACCGAGGCGCTCAAGACAATCCCGCAGAAGAGCAAGTTCCACAAATGCATAGCAGGGGTCATTGACTTTCACAAGAAGAACCCTCACGATTGGAAAGCCGCATGGGAAGATTGTCAGAAGAAATGGGGAAAATGCGAGGTGGGCTGCCCTGAAGGTATATTGCGCACGTTCAACATCGATGCAGTCATCAACAGTGCCTACATCGTGATAGGTCTGCTCTATGGCGAGGGTGACTTCGGCAAGACCATAGATATCGCCACGCGTTGCGGACAGGACTCAGACTGCAATCCGGCATCGGCTGCGGGTATTCTCGGCACGGCCATCGGATATGAAAATATCCCGGCCATGTGGCTGAATCCTCTCAAGAATGCGGAAGACATCGACTTTGCATATACTGAGTACTCACTGAACGATACGTACTCCATGGGATTTAGGCAGGCTCTTGAGGTGATTGTGCAGAACGGAGGAAAAGTCGACGGGGATATCGTGGAAATCAAATGCCAGAAGCCTAAAAAGGTAAGGTTCGAGCAGAGCTTCCCAAATCTTGTTCCAACTAGGAATATCAGATTTGTCCATGATATAGAAGGGGAGGTGACCTTCACTGAAGAATGCGCGGCCGTTGTCATCAATGCGACGGTCATCAACAAGATCGATAATGACTATGTTGCCGAATTGGAAGTCAAGATAGACGGCAAGGTCGTCGAGCTTGTAAGGATGCCTGCTGACTTCAGCAGACGCAAGCTTGACCTATATTGGAACTATGATCTCAAGCCTGGCCAACATACGTTTGAGATACGTCACCTTAACCCTGACCCGGACGCCAGGGTTATTCTAGGCAACGTCATTACTTATAAGAAGAACTGATTTATTTAAAAAGCATCGGCGTCAGCTGGAGGAGATATTGCCTCCAGTTGGCCCAGATGTGGCCGCGTTCCGATTCGTGATAAGTGTATTCGAAACCGATCCGGTCACATGTCTTCATGAAGTCCAGGTTGTTCTGGTAGAGGAAGTCATCCGTGCCGCATGCGATCCAGAATAGCTCGTATCCTTCCTTCTGGAAGTTCTTCAGCTTGCCTTCCATGTCCATGTACGCAGGCAGACTCATGTCAAGGAATGCGGTGTTGAGGCCGGCTGACATGAGACCGACGTAGCTGAACTTGTCAGGATGGTTGAGGGCGATGAAGAGTGAGTGGAAACCGCCCATGGAAAGGCCGGCAACGGCTCTCTTCTCCTTCTTTCTGATAGTCCTGTAACGGCTGTCTATGAATTCGATGATTTCATCAAATGACTCTTCGTAATTACCTGTCTTGTAGCCCTTCATCTGATTTGTCATCATCGGTCTGTAGGCGAGGTTCTCGCTTGTCTCTCCCGGTGCTGCCTGCTTCACTGCATTTCCGTTAGGCATCACCACGATCATAGGCTCGATCTTGCCTTCTGCAATCAGGTTATCCATGATCCTTACAGTCCTTCCAAGCTCCACCCAAGCGTTCTCGTCGCCGCCGCTTCCGTGCAGGAGATAGAGTACAGGGTAGCGTTTGTTGCCCTTTTCGTATCCGGCTGGTGTGTAGACGCTGAGTCTGCGCTCACGCTGTCCCAGTGCATCGGAATAATACCATTCCTGTGTGAGGCTTCCGTGCGGTACGTCGTGTACCTGATAGTAGTCGGCACAGCCACCGTTAATGTAGAAGATGCTGAAGGTCGATCCTACGTCGCGGCATGTGAACGGGTTGGTAGGGTCGAGACCTATCACTCCGTCGATCATGATGCGGTAGGTGTACATCTCCGAAGGAAGGACCGGAGTGGTGAATTCCCAATTGCCGTCGGCGTTCTTCTGCATCAGGCCGTAGCCCTTGTCTGCTGCCCAGTCTCCGAGGATCTCGACTTTTTCAGCCTTTGGCGCATTGACGATGAATGTGACGGTGTTGTCGTCGTTGATTACAGGGGATGTGATGTTTCCCTGTCTGAATCCTACATTCTGCTGTGCTGCTGCGCTTATGCAGATGCATGCTGCAAGAAGTGTAAATAAGCGTTTCATAGTGTTATTGTTTGTGTTTTGAAGTCATGATCTTATCCATAATCAGTGCGATGGCGCCGTCGCCGGTGACGTTGCAGGCGGTGCCGAAGCTGTCCATTGCGATGTAGAGGGCAATCATCAGGGCCTGTGCTTCCTGGTTGAAGCCGAGCATCGACTGAAGAAGGCCGAGGGAGGCCATGATAGCTCCGCCAGGGACTCCCGGTGCTGCGACCATGGTGATGCCGAGCATCATGATGAAGCCCATGAACATTCCGAAATCATAAGGCATTCCCTGCATGATCATGAGCGCGAGGGCGCATGCGGTGATCTTGAGGGTGCTGCCGGACATGTGGATTGTCGAGCAGAGAGGGATCACGAAGCCTGCCACGTCCTCCGATACGCCGTTGATGCGGCTCTGCTGGAGGGTTACAGGGATAGTCGCGGCTGAAGACTGCGTGCCGAGTGCCGTGAAGTATGCCGGGAGCATGTTCCAGAGCAATTTGAAAGGATTCTTCTTTGTAAGTCCACCTGCAATGACGAACTGTATGATCAGGATGCCGATGTGGATCACGAAGATAATGCCTATGATCTTGATGAATACGGTCAGGATCGAGAATACCTGTCCGACGTAAGTCATGTTGAGGAAGATGCCGAAGATGTAGAGAGGGAGGAGGGGGATGATGGCTGACTTGATGGTCTTGATGATGACCTGTTCGAAGTCATGGACGGCATCCTTGAGTGTCTGTCTCTCTATGTATGCAAGTCCCAATCCGAGGGTGAACGAGAGGACGAGAGCCGTCATTACACCCATCACCGGAGGTATGTTCACGGTGAAGAAAGGGGCGAGTTCGTCGGCTGCGCCGAGCGTCTCGAGAGATGCTCCGCTGCGGATCATTCCAGGGAAGAGAGCGGCACCTGTGAGGTATGAAATCAGGCCTGAAATTACAGTCGATCCGTATGCTATGGCGACTGTGATCAGGAGCATTTTTCCTGCTGTCTTTCCGATGTCCGATATGGCCGGAGTCACGAGTCCGAGGATGATCAGAGGGATGGCAAAACCGAGGAACTGGCTGAAGATTCCGTTGAAGGTAAGCATGGTTCTTACCATCCATGGCTGCGCTATCAGTCCGACTCCGATTCCGAGCGCAATCGCGATCAGAATCTTGCCCAAAAGGCCGATTTTTAGCTTTTTCATGTGGTTAACAGATTTGTTATTAGTTTAAACAAGTATGTTTTATTTATTGGTTATCAGTATCCCAAACGATGTTTGAAGGTCTTTTCATCACTTCCATGTATTTTTCGTACGAAATGTACTTTCCACCCATGGATTTGAGGTGTGAGGTCTCCAATTGGCAGTCAATGAGGCCTCCTCCATGCTCCTGCATGTGCTTTGCGAGGTGTATGAGCGCGAACTTCGAGGCGTTCGGTTTCAGCGAGAACATGCTGTCTCCGATGAAGCATCCGCCGCTCACGAAACCGTACAATCCGCCTACCAGATTGTCCTCTTCATCCCATACTTCGACGCTTTTTGCGTGGCCCATTTCGTTCAGCTTTAGCCATGTCTCTATGAGCTCCGGACCGAGCCATGCGAAGTCTTCTTCGAGGCGTCCGTCGGCCAGTGCGCAGCCGTGGATGACGCCGTAGAAATCCTCATTGATAGTGCAGGTGTAAGTCTTCCTTTTCAACAGAGGTTTCATGGAATGAGATATCTTGATCTCATCAGGGAATATGACGAACCTTTCATGCGGGAACCACCAGATGATCGGCTTCTGCCTGAAGGCGAAATAGGGGAATATGCCCATCGGATACGCCTTGATGAGCCTCTCTGGCGAGAGGTCTCCTCCGACGGCGTAAAAGCCGTCTTTCCGGCCGTATCTCGGGTCAGGGAACTCGGTTGTGTTACTCAGTTCGAAGATCATATCCTGTTTCTGTAGCTGTGATTATTGCAGTAAATCCTTCTGCGGAGGATTTACTGCGCTCTCCGAAGAGGATTTCCTTCATAAGGAGCGGCGTAAGGCGTGAATTGAGCACTCTTTCGATCTCGCGTGCACCGTATTCCGGCGAGAATCCTTCGCTCAGAAGCTTCCTATATGCCTCCGGCTCGATTACCAGGGTCACCTTGCGGGCATCGAGCCTTGCCTGGAGCTTCTTTATCTTGTCGTCGAGGATCATTCCGGCCATCTTTTCGTCCATGTCGTTAAAAACGACCACGGAAGACAGTCTGTTGAGGAATTCAGGTGCGAACACTTTCTTGACTTCCTTGGCCATTGCTGTGCCGGCGTTCGCCTTTGAAGCGTAGCCTACGTTGGCTGTATGGGCATATCTGGCTCCGGCGTTGGATGTCATGATGAGGACGACGTTGCGGAAATCCACCTTGCGGCCCTTGTTGTCAGAGATCACGGCGTAGTCCATGACCTGCAGCAGGAGGTTGTAGATGTCCTCATGCGCCTTCTCGATCTCATCAAGGAGGAGAACGCAGTATGGATTCTTTCTGATTGTCTCCGTGAGAATGCCTCCATCGTCGTAGCCGACATATCCGGCAGGGGAGCCAATGAGCTTCGCAACCGAGTGTTTCTCAGAGTATTCGCTCATGTCGAAACGGTGCAGAGGCACGTGCAGCTGCTGGGCGAGGACCTTGGAGAGCTCGGTCTTTCCGACTCCCGTAGGGCCCACGAAGAGGAAGCTTCCGATGGTCTTTCCGCTGTCCATGAGGCCTGCCTTTGACATGAGGATGGTCTCGGTGATGGTCCTTATGGCCTCATCCTGGCCGTAAATGACGTTTTTAAGGCGTTCTTCCATGTGGTAGAGGTCATCCTTCACATCTTCGTCGGAAGCCTGCACGTCGGTCTTGCAGATGTCTGCCAGGGCCTTGTCTATTGTCTTCTTGGTGACTGTCTTATCGCCCGCGGTTACAGCATATGCGCCCGCCTCGTCAAGGAGGTCTATGGCCTTGTCCGGTAGGCAGCGGTCGAGTATGTATCTACGGCTCATGCTGACTGCGTAAGCTGCAGTGCCGGAGTCGTATTTTATGTTGTAATGATCTGAAAGCATGTTGGTTATGCCTTTGAGGATTTCGGCAGTTTCCTCCTCTGATGGTTCTTCAAGCTCGATTTTCCTGAAGAGGTCGAGGGCGTTGCTGTCGTTGGCCTGAAGCCTCTTGACGTCCTCGTGTGTGGCGCAGATGATCAGTTTGATGGATCCGTCTTTCAGGTGGGGCAGAAGCAGGCCGATTATGTCCTTCATGCCGTCGTCGGTCTTGCTGTAGCCGCCGAGGCTCTTGAGCTCGTCGACATACATGATGGTGTGGGCGTCTTCCGTCAATCCTCTTGCTATGTCGTCTATCCTGCCTTCCAGATCGCCGCGGTACTGCGCTCCGCTGAGGACCATGTTAGGCAGCAGTTCCATGATGCTGTACTGTTTGAGCCTCTCTGGGACATTGCCGTCTTCGAACTGCTTCTGCAGTCCGTGTACGAATGCTGTCTTGCCGACTCCGCGTCCGCCTACGATGAGGATGTTGTTCTTGCGCTTGCGGCACAGGATGCGCATCGCCTCGCGGGTCTCGCTTTCGCGGCCTACGATCTCTTCTGCCGGGCATTCGCGGAAGAATCTGATCCATCTCTCGCCAGGGGAAAGCGGTGCTCCTGCCTCGTCTTCCATTCCTACAAGGGTGTTGAGAAGGGCTGGAACAGAGGTTTCTATGCTGTTTTCAAGTGCATATCTGGCCTGTGAGTCCTCAAGCTGGAAGAAGGCATACATCAGGTGGTGGACCTTCATGAGGGTTGATCCTGAGCCTCTTACGGCGTTTTCCGCTATGGTTATGAGCTCCTCAAGCTGGCTGGAAGCGCGCAGCTCGTAGTTGCCGTCCGGCATCTGCTCGAGCGAGTCGAGGTAGTCCTTTATGAGGACCTCGATGTTCTCTACGGAGCAGCACTGGCCGACTGCCTCCTTGATGTCGTCGTCCTTGAGGAGGGCGGCGAGCACGTGTTCCGGTGTGAGGAACTCGTTTCGGTGGCTCAGGGCCAGGCTTGAGGCGAGGGATATCGCCATTGCTATCTTGTCTGTATCGTGGATTGGCATATTATTCCGGTTCTATTTCGAATGAAAGGGGGAAGTTCTCGGCGCGGGCCATCTCAGTGGCCTTTGCGACCTTGCTGCGGGCGATGTCAAGCGTATATGTGCCTACTTTTGCCTTCTGGTGCATGTGGGTGGTGGAGGCTATGTCCTCGGCCTGCTGCTCGGTCTTCCTGAATACGGTCATCATGATCATGATCACGAACTCGAAAGTCGTGAAATCGTCGTTCAGGACTATCACGTTGTACTTCCGCGGCTCCTGGGGCCTTTCCTTCAGCGTCGTCCTGCGCTGCTTCTGCAATTCGGTCTGTGGCATGGTCTAGTCGATTTCAGGGTGCTTCTCGTGGATGTTTCTCGCCCAGTATACGAAAGGCGTGTCAAGCAGGCTGGTGATTATGTAGATCACATAACTGCTGGCGAAAATCGACACGAGCGTGCCGGTAGAGTATGTTCCGTAGAAGGCGAACAGGGTGTAGAGAAGGGTATTGAGCAGCTGTGAGACCATGGTAGATCCGTTGTTTCGGATCCATAGGCCCTTCTTGCTGTCGCCGAAGCGCTTCTTGCACCACTCCCACCACTTGTGGTAGAGCCATACGTCTATCAGCTGCGATATCATGTACACTCCGAGTGAAGCGCAGATGATGCGTGGGGTGCTGCTGAATATCGTGTGGAAGGCTCCGCTTGCCCAGTCGTTCTCGCTCGGGGTGTAGAGCAGCCACATCTGCGATATCGCGATGAAGATCAGCGAGCAGAATGTGCTGATCAGTACAGCTCTGTTGGCAATCTTCTTTCCATGGTTCTCGCTGAGAATATCTGTAATGAGGAATGTACTGGCAAACAATACGTTACCAAGTGTCATTTCAACTCCAAATGCATGTACCAGAAGCAGTACTTCGATGTTGGCTACCAGTGTAGCTAGCACGTTGAACGCAAGCAGTCCTCCCTTGCCGAAGAGGCGGTAGAAGAGGATCGTGCTTCCGTAGATGATGACGAATGAAAGTATGATCAGTAGTTCGTTTGGCATTTGATGCGTGTTTTAACCTGCAAAGATAATAATTTCCGGGGAAGAACTTAGTTCTTCGGGTCTGTAAAGCTATGCTTCTTCGTTGAAGAACAACTGATAGTAATACATACCTGAAGCCTCGTCATAGCCTCGCTGGAGGAACTCCTGGTTGCCATGGACGTAGATGTGGAAGTTCTTGTCGAGCTTGATGACGCTCTTGAAGCTTCTTGCCTTCTGCTTTACCGCAGCGTCTGAAATGCTGAATGAGTCTTCTATCCTGAGGTCATGCTCCTGCTGATAATCGTTGCAGAATGAGTTAAAGCTTTCAATCACTTCGGGCTGTTCAATTACCTCATTAGCAAACTCTTCTATACTGAACTCGTCCTTCTCCTTGAAGAACTGTACCGACTTGTTCAGCAGTTCTGCCTGGTCTGCTTTCGTAACATCGAATTCCTGCGGAAGCCCCTTTGTGATGAAGCTCTTTGCCATGTTCAGGGCGTTCTGCGTCTTGAAGTACTCGTCCTGGCGCTGTCTTACGTGCAGGAAGTCGTCGATCCAGTAGCGCGCCTCGGACTTGTTGGTGTTGTCAACCACAGAGACCACAAACCCGTCGCCCCTCTCCAGATCGTATATGATACATCCCTTGTCGAGCTTGTTGATATTGATGCCCTGGCGACTGATGATTTCAAAGTTTCCATCTTCTTGGTACACATTG
The DNA here is from genome assembly GCA_017631875.1 of Bacteroidales bacterium. Next base: position 9,776 of record JAGBSL010000030.1, read on the forward strand.
AGATATGTGTCCCTATTTTCAGTCTTGAATAAACCGAGTGCACGGTGGTTTGTGCCGTCTATCACGCAGTCGTTGAAAAGCACGACATAGAACTCTCCGGCCTTGATCTTAGGGTGTGTGCTCTGGTCATAAAGGTACTTTGCGAACTCACCAGTGGTCTCCATGAAACTCTCCGGCTCGCTGAACGCCTTGGTCGCGAGAGTGAACGCCACGTTGAACTGCAGTCCGCTGTCGTGGTAGAACTGGTAGTATTCGCTGTTGGCTGCCTTATCCGCCGTAAACGGAGATGTGAACATCTGCAGCAGCGCCGCCTTCACCTCGTCGTCCGCATCCGCCGCTCCCGCCGCCAGCACCAGCGCCTCGTCATTGGCCTTGTTTCCCACTCTGTGGACATAGAAGTCCTGTATCTTGATGTCTGAAAAATCTACGTGCATATCAGTCTTGTTTTGGTGGTGCGAAGATATGAAAAATTTATTTTTAGCCCTTTAAAATAAATTTTAATGTCCGGGCCCATTTAAAGAAAAGTGACATGATTTTAAAATAAAGAAAAATATTTGGCCGAATCGTTTTGGAAGCCATTGCAGCCCTCTTCAGTATAGATAGATTTGCGGCATGGAAAATACAGATGCAACAAAATTTTTCGACCTTGAGGCCCGGGTGGCTGATATAGTCGAGCAGTACAGGAAGGAGGCATATGCCTTTGTTGAGGAGATGATGTGGAATGCCTTTGACGAGATCGGGCAGGCTGTCCTTGAGTGTCAGTACGAGTCGGAAGGGGGAGATCCGGAAACGGCTGCCCATTTCGCGCGTGAATACACTTACGTCATGTCCACAAGGAAAATTGCGGGGCTTTCATCCAGGACGATTCATGAAATCGTAAGGATAGCTGATGCGGGCGGGGATTTTACAGCAGTCCCGGCCGACAGGAAGTCCGGTTTTCTGCTGGACTTCCTGAAGGCCAGGACGCTGTCGTTCAATGCTACGAGGGAGCTGTATCCTAACTATCTCAAGCCGTGGACCGAGAAGGATGACCGGGAACTGATGCGAATGCATCAGGAAGGAGTGTCCCTCAAGAAGCTGTCCCATCATTTCGGCCGTAATGAAGGTGCGGTCCGAGCCAGGGTGGAGAAACTGCTTATTTTGCAGGAAGAGTAAGGCGTTTGAGCAGGGTGGCGTCTGCGGATGTCACCTTGTTCATATCTACATGTGTGCAGACCTCTTCGCTGAGGAAGCGTGATGTGGAACCTGTGTTCGCAGGGTCCCATGTCAGCAATACAACATGTGTCTTGAGTGCCTTGAGCTTACGGGCGAGCATCTCGTGGTCAGCGTCGCCGCTGATCAGGACAACGTAGTCGAATTGACGATAGAGAGTCAGTTCATATGTGTCAAGGGCGAACCATGTGTCTACTCCTTTTTCTATAACACCGCCGTTGGGGTTCTCGCGCAGGTGCTTGTAGTGGAAGATGATGTCGTTCTCGATCAGAGTGTCCTCGAATTCCCTTTCGCTTCTGAGAAGGTTTCTCTCAATGGCGTCATGAGTACGGTAACGTCCTCTGTAGTAATGCGCTTCGGTGATATACAGGTGTTTCCTGTCTATGCCGAACTCTTTGCCGATCACCTCTGGGATATAGCTGAAAAGAGCCTTTACATTGACGTTCAGGGCCATTCCTTTGGCTCTGAAACCTTCACTGATCTTTGCGTAATATCCTCCATCAATGAACACTCCGATGGAGAGGGTCTCTGTGTGTGCCATGGTGTTATGAATTTAAGTGGTTTGTCTTTATGAATGATATCCGACGCGTCCTGAAGTTCCGTTCCATACGTAACTTTCAACGTCTTCGGGTGTTACAGTGCGTGTGTCAGCTCTGCCGCCCGCTGGTGTCGTTCCCTCCGATGCCTCGCGGCTCATGCGGAGCATGACGGCGTCGGCGATGGTGCGCGAGAGGTGCTTCATCGTGCGGGCGTTGGCGAAGGTGTGGTCGCGGTGCGAGCGAAGGTCGGATATGAACTTGCGGATATGCGCTTCGGCCTCAGGGGAGAATGTTATCTCGTGGCGCTTGAGGCAGCTGCAGAGGATGTCGAACAGCTGGTTGGCGTCATAGTCGTCGAAGATCAGCGTGTGGTCGAAGTCGTAGATGCCGTTCTTTGCCAGGGATGTCGCGATCGTCTGGTTTGATGAGGCGTTCTCGGCGATGATGACCGCTCCGGCTCCGCCCTGCTGGGCTGTCAGCGACGAGAGCTTGATCTTCAGCTGCTCGGTGGTGAGGTAGTATCCGCCGTTTCTGAACTCTGGGGAGTCTCCGTCGATCAGGAGCATGCCGTATCGTGCCTTCTGCATTGCGGCTGTCAGCACCTGGTTGCATTGGTATTCGGATACATTGAAGATCTCTTCACCCTTGACTTCCGTAACTTCAGATGACGACAGGAGTCCCATGGCCTTGAGTATCCTTGCAAGGATCTCGGCTACGGTGCTCTTGCCTGTTCCTGTGTTTCCAGCAAAGCTCCATTTGAGCAGGCCGTGGCCGCAGATGCGCTCGCCGCATGACCTGCGGTAGCGGGCGATCTCCACGAAGTTGTGGATCGCGCTCTTGACCTTGTCCATGCCGATCATGGCGTCAAGTTCGGCAAGGGCCAGACCGATCTGCGCCTCGTCGAAGCCTCCGGTCTTCATCCTTTCCGCCTCTTCGACTCCAAGAGGAATGTCGTCTGCTGTGATCGTACTGAGCTCTGCCTCGGTAGGAGTGTGGCCTAAGGCGTCGATCCTGTCGGCCATCGCTGTGAGTATCTTTGTGGAAATCAGTCTCTTGACGAATCTTGCATTTCCAAATTCAGCGTCTTTCTTTGCAATTTCTGCCTTGGTCAGCAGAGTGAGTCTTTCAAGGGCTTCAGGGGTGAACTCATAGTTCTGCTTCCTGACTGTATCCACGGCGATAGCGATCAGTTCGTCGATGGAGTAGTCTTCGAAGTGGAACGTATAAGGGAATCTGGACTTGATGCCCGTATTCATGGAAACCAGCTGATTCATCTCCTTTGTGTATCCCGCAAGAATGACGATCATGTCGATATTGTCTTTCGACAGGGTAGTCAGCAGGGTGTCCATCGCAATTTTTCCGAAGTCCTTTTCACTGTCTCCGTTATAGAGCTGGTATGCTTCGTCTATGAAGAGGACGTTGCCTTTGGCTCTGTTCAGGACGCTGCGCACCTTGAGCTCGGTCTCGCCGATATGGCTTCCGACAAGGTCGCTTCGCTCTACGCTGATCACGTCTCCGTGGGAAAGGATGCCCATGGATGCATATATCTCGCCCATGAAGGCGGCAACCGTGGTCTTTCCTGTTCCCGGGTTACCTGTGAAGATCATGTGCAGCGGCGGCATCTCACCTCCCAGTCCCGATTGGATCCTCATGTTCAAGAGCTTGACGTAGTTCATGTGTGACTCGATGCTGCGCTTGACCTCTCCAAGTCCGATCAGCTGCTTGAGCCCTGCCATGCCGCGTGACTGCGTAGTCTTCCTGAGGCTCGGGATATCTTCCGGGAGTATGGTCATGAGCTGTTCCTCAGTAGGGGAGCTTACAGACGAGAGTCTGTGCGCCATGTTATCTGTAACGATCTGGTCCATGAGGTTGTTGACGAATCGTCCGTTGCCGAACTTCTCGTCCTTCATGCTGAGCTCGCGCCTGATCACGGCATGAAGCTGGATTCTGGATTCGTCAGTGAGCGTGAACCTGTTCCTTCTGCAGTAAAGCTCAGCAATCTCCATGAGCTCGTCTTCGGTGTAGTCCTCGAAATAGAACGGGTCTCCGAGCCTTGATCCTAAACCGGTGTTTGAGTTCAGCATCTCGCTCATCTCAGAAGGGTAGCCGGCCAGAATCAGCATCCAGTCTCTCTTGCTTTCGTCAGAGAGCTCGGTCAGCAGGTTTTCCAAAACCCTCTTGCCGGGATCCTTAGGGTCGTCCTTGATATAAAGGTTGTATGCCTCGTCGATCAGCAGGATGCCTCCCTGCGCTCTTTCCACAGCGTCTGCGACAGATTTGCTTTCACTGTCGTAGAAGCGTCCCAGAAGCGTCTTTCGCTCCTCTTCCACTACATGTCCCTTGCTCAGAAGCCCGAGGTCCTTATATATCTGGCCGATGAGTTTGGCCACTGTAGTCTTTCCTGTGCCCGGATTTCCGATGAAGCATGTGTGCAATGCGGGCATCTTCGCGGGAAGTCCGGCCGCCTTTCTCTTATTGAAGAAGTCGACAAGGCTGCGCATATGCTCGATCTTTTCCTTGATGGCGCCGAGTCCTATCATCTCCATCAGCTGAGTGTAAGCGTTGTCGGAATTTCCCGGCGAGTTCTTGCGTGAAATCGCCTTCATTATGTGGCGGACCTCATACTCTCCGTCTATGCGCCTGTCTCCGATTTCGAACGAGGCTCCGGCTATGCATGTGTCCTCGTAGACGAATTCGGCCATATAACGGCCTTTCCTCCACCTGTAGTTGCAGAATTTTCCGGCTCCGGCATATATCATCAGTGTGGACTCGAACTCGCAGTAGAATGCCGTGCGCTCGCTGAGCAGACGGCCGGTGTTGTCGTAGAGCCTGAATCTGACCTTGTCCTTGAATCGGTCTGTTCCGCCCTCCTTGATGATGTTGTAGCGCGCTACGATGCTTATGCAGCGTGTCTCGCTTTGCGGAAATGCTGTAAGAAGGTTGCTGTCGTCAGTCGTGTTTACCAGCTCGATCTCGTCTTCCTCCTTTGCATTAGGGACGTGGTACATGGTGTATCTTTCCAGCTTGACGTATTCGAAAGGGTTGAAGGCTGGCTTGGCGGCAGGCTCAGGCTGCTTCCTCGCTTCTGGCTTGCCGAACTCCTCGAACAGTTCAGCAAACAGGTCGTCCTCAAGCTGGTTCTCTTCAAAGCTTATTCTACAGGAGTGTATCTTACGTCCCCAGACGGAGATGGTCAGTTCATATGAACCTTCCTTCGCGAAGCAAACCGGGGCATCGATATGCTTGAGATTCTGTACATGTTTTTCGGAACCATCTGGCAGGAAATATCCTATAGAGAAGCCTTCCCATTCTCTAAAGAGCCTTCCGCCTTGGAATGGCAGATTTATCACTGCGTGAAAATCTTCCAGACAAATGGAGTCGAAATCTATAGTGAACTCACATTCGATGTGGTCCAGATTCTTCCTGAAGTCCATGCTTTTGCTGACTTCCAAGCATATGTCTCCTCCCATGATGGCGTTCTGCCGAATGTCTATGCATGAGACAGGGGTGATGTCGGCATCGGTATTGATGATGCATTGGGTGAGCTTCGGCAGTACGTCGGTCGAGTTTATCATATAGACCTGGAGGGTCTTTGGGATGTATTCCGGGTCGTTCTTCTTCCATATCACCAACTCGTATGACTGGACAGGGGATTCGCTCTGCCAGCAGATGTCGTTTCTGGTCAGGTCAGCGATCTGTGTGCAGGCTATCTCGGATTTATCCATCTGTACATGCAGGTGGGTCAGGATCACAGGCTTGTCATCGGGGTTGTGTCTGAAGCCGACGATATAGATCTCGTCGCAGCCGCTCTCTCCGAAATTCAGGTTGATGAACCTGGTCTTGAGCAGCAGTCTCGGATTGTCCTCTCTCAGGAACTGTGTCCTGACGGTACTGTTGAGCGGTTCGTATCTTTCGTTCTGGTCACAGACCCTGATCCATTCGATGTCGCTGGTACGTCCGTTTCTGCCGTGGATGTGCAGCAGTGCTTTTTCGGCCTGTTCCAGGACGTCGTTTGTAAGCGTAGGGAAATCCATTGCGAGCCTTTGGCGCATCAGCGGCTCGGTCAGTCCTGCTTCCGTGTATGCAGTGAATGTGGAATTCAGGCGGATGCCTTCATCTGTGTCTAGGTCGAAAAAACTGCTGTACATAAGAATCGTTCTATTTTCATTCAAATTTAGATAATTTATCTTAAATTTGTCAGTGTCTATACTAAAAATACCCTGTTATAACTCTAAATCACATAATTATGCTGAACCCTAAAATTGAACTCGAGCAACATCTGACCGAGCAGATCTATGCTGCGCTTCATGGAGAACTTGTGGAGAAGATCATCTCTCTGTCATCTTTCGATCAGTCAAGTCATGGACTTAGAAGTGCTATGGAAGGCCATAGCTTCAAAGTGGAGAAGAGACTTATGAGTCATCTTTATGACCTGCTTTATGGCGTTAAGGAGAAGCTTGGTTTCACTGATCCAGTGGATTTCTATATTACAGGTGATTCTACAGTGAATGCTTGGACTATTGCTGCAGCACGCGAAGGCGAGCCTCATATCGTGAATATCAATTCTGCCCTTATCAACCTCATGACAGACGATGAACTCCGTTTTGTCGTGGGTCACGAGCTTGGCCACCTCATGAACAAGAACACCGAGATGCTCCGTCTGATCGGTTTCGTTTTCCCTCGCGGAACCGTTCCGCCACTTGTGCTTCAGTATAAGATCCGCCTTTGGGAACAGCTTGCAGAGCTGACAGCTGACAGATACGGATACATGGCTGTGGAGAACCTTGAGGCATGTCTTTCGGCATTCTTCAAGATGACTTCAGGTCTGGATATCAGCAAGATCGACATGCAGGTAGATGCATATCTCGAGGAAAATCTCAAGCATCTTGAGTACTTCATCAATGATAAGGGACTCAGTAGAGAAACTCATCCGGTAAACCCTATCCGTGTGCAGTCTCTTAACCTTTACGCCACATGTACAGATGAAAAGGTGTTGAACGAGAAAATGGACGAGATAATAGGAGCGCTCATGAAGCTCAGCAACGACGAGGTGGACTACTATCTCGGATTCTTTGTGGCTACTGCCGGACTTATCGCAATCAATATCGACGGTGAGGTCACTTCCGAGGAGATCGAGAGGGTGCTTAACAACCTTTCTTCATTCTACATATTCCCTCGTCACTTCCTGGAACAGGTGGCACAGCAGAAAGTCGTGGAGATCTTCTATTCTTCAATCGAAGAGGTGCTCAAGCGCAGGCCGGATATGCGCGAGGGCATGCTCGCATACATCATCTCGCTTATCCTTGCCGACAGCTCATTCAACCAGCAGGAGGTTGACTTCATCTTTGAGATCGGTGAGAAGTGCTTCGGTTTCAGCACCAAGGAGATTGCCGACAGAATGGCCGGCGCAATCCAGCATAACTTCATTCCAAGTTACGAGGTTATCTGCTAGTTTCCTTGTTTTGGCTAACTGCTTGAAAGGCAGTGTTTTAATAAAACTCCTTGCTCCCCAAAGGGAGCAAGGAGTTTTGGTAAGTGTCTGAGAACCAGTTGGTTGTTGTTTGCTTGTTTAGTCAACAAATGTCATCTCGTCAAGCAGATGGTCGGCGTCAGCGACCTTGTCGATGATGAAGAGGACGTAGCGGACGTCAAGGGAGATGTTGCGGCAGATCTCCGGATCGAAGACGATGTCGCTCATGGTGCCTTCCCACACGCGGTCGAAGTTGAGGCCGATGAGGTCTCCGTCGGCGTTGATCACAGGGCTGCCGGAGTTGCCGCCGGTTGTGTGGTTCGTAGCTATGAAGCATACCGGAACCTCTCCTGTAGCGTCAGCCCAGCGGCCGTAGTCCTTGGAAGCGTAGATGTCGCGCAGGCGCTGTGGGATGTTGTAGTCGAAGATCTCCGGATTGTCCTTCTCCATGATTCCCTTGATGGTCGATGACGGCTTGTAGTATGTTCCGTCGGCAGGGGAGTAGCCCTTGATGTGGCCGTATGCGACGCGGAGGGTAAGGTTGGCGTCAGGGTAGAATGCCTTCGGAACCCTCTGGGTGCGGCAGTATACCATCTGTCCGCGCATGTAGTCGCGGTATGCCAGCTGGAGTTCCTGGTTCAGGCGTGATGTCACAGGGCGGATCTCATTGGCGAACCAGACGTTGAATTCATTCAGGAACTGTGTCGCAGGGTCTGCGATCACTCTGTCCTTATCCTCGGCTGTAAGGCCGAGAGCCTTCTCCGGCGAGCAGAAGATGGAGTTTGTGAACATGTCCTCCGCCCAGGCCTCGATCGAACCGTAAGCCGCGAGCTGCTCCTTATAATATTCAGGCTTGAACTCTGCCGGAACGTTCTTCTCGTATTCGTTCATGACTGCGATGAAGCATTCCTTGTCGATCGGCAGATACCAGTCCTTGTAGAACGCCTCCATGATTTCGCGAGCCTTCTGCTGGTCGAAGTTCACCACGCCTTCTTCATGACCTTCTATGTAGAGGGATGCAATGTCGAGGGCCAGATCGGCCATCTCGATGGTACGCACTGTCTCCGAATAGTAGTCGGTTGCGAACTGATATGGCTCCAGGTCACGGTAGATGCCTTCGATCTTTGCAAGCACGCCGTCGAATTCTCCGCCGGCAGCCCACCTGTCGAATGCTGCCTCGAATTCCTTCTTCGTCTGCACTGTCTTCATCTTCCTGATACCCTTCACTTCGCCCTGCCACTTCTTCCAGGCGTTAGCGACGCCGGCATGCTTCGAAGAGTACTGGATGCGTACCTTCTGGCTCTGTGACTGGTATTTGCTCATGATGTCGAGGCGGAGTGTGCGGAGGTGGATCTTATGAGGATCACCGATCTCCTCGATGTATCTTACGCCTTCTGAGTGGATATACTCCTGGGTGCGTCCAGGGAAGCCGTAGATGAATGTGAAATCGCCTTCCTGCACGCCTGCAGTGGAGATTCTGAAGTATTTCTTAGGCTTGTATGGGACATTGTCCTTCGAGTATGGTGCAGGGTTGTTGTCCTTGTCCGCATAGATACGGAACATTGAGAAGTCGCCTGTATGGCGTGGCCACATCCAGTTGTCGGTGTCTCCGCCGAACTTTCCGATCGATGACGGCGGAGCGCCCACCAGACGCACGTCGTCATACTGCCTATACAGGAAGAGGAAGTACTGGTTTCCATAGTAAAGCGCCTCTACGGTTGCCCTGAGGCCGTTTCCTTCCTTGGTGGCCTCGGCGATGAGGGCCTTGGAGTTCTTCTTTACTATAGCGACTCTCTCGTCCTCGGTCATGTCTGGCGTGTATCCGTTGAGGATAAGGTCAGTAACGTCTTCCATTCTCTCAAGGAAGCTTACGCTGAGACCCTTGTTAGGGAGTTCCTCATCGCGGCTCATCGCCCAGAATCCGTCCTTGAGGTAGTCGTGCTCCACGCTGCTGTGCTGCTGGATCTGCGGGTAGCCGCAGTGGTGGTTGGTCAGCAGAAGGCCTTCTGGCGAGATCAGCTCGCCTGTGCAGCCGCGTCCGAACAGCACGACAGCGTCCTTGAGTGATGCCTCGTTGATGCTGTAGATGTCCTCAGCGTCAAGCCTGAATCCTTTCTCCTGCATGTCGGCGATACGCTGCGCGATAAGCGACGGCAGCCACATGCCTTCGTCAGCCTTGGCTGTCAGAGCTGCCACAAGGGACAGCATGATGATAGTCAATGTCTTTTTCATAATATGTTCTCTGTTTCGTACAATTTTCTGTAATGTTCCGCCTTCTTTTCAAGGGAGAGGGGATAGGCCCGGGATGAGGATGGCATGCGCCAGAATCTCATGCTGCGGCCGGCGATGTTGAGTGTCGTGTATGATCCCACCTTCGGCTCCTCGCAGCCGTATTTCTCTATGATCACATCTGTGGCTTTCTGGCCCGTGGTCACGATTGCGTGACAGTCCGGAATCTTTTGGAGAAGGACTTCAATGTCTGTAGCTGTGATGATTTCAAGGAACTTGTCTGAGGCATTGTCCTTGAGTCTGCGGACTTCTGATGCGGTGTCGAACATGGCTACGCCTTTGTCGGCAGCGAAGGCTGCGCACTTGTCTCTGTCAAATCTCTTGCAGTCTGGGACCACGAAATGGTTTCTGTCATCAAAGAATATGTGCCCGAATATCCTCCACATGTCGTTTATCCAGTTGGGGTAGAAGAATTCCATGGACCAGCGCTCATGTTTTGGTGGAAAACTTCCGAGCATGAGTATGCGAGCACCTTCCGGGAGGAAAGGCTCGAGAGGATGTTTTTCTGTCGGGATTACATTTGACATAGATTACAAATATAGCGAAAGTTCCTGAATATACGGCTAAAAAGCGCCCGCCCCTCGAATCACCAACCCCCTCTTTGCGAATCACTTCGAAAAGAGGGGGTTAATATATTAATGTCTAACAACTAAAGGTTATATCTGTTAGACGCATATTGTGTGCCAAATGCTACAGTTTTCGAAAAATATTTACAAATTTATCGTCGGAAGGAATTCTGCGGTTATCTTTACCGTCCATGCGGCTAGTGCCATGAGGCAGAATATCCATGATATGAACAGGATGAGTCCAGGTCTCCACTTAGGTGCCTTCAGATTGAATGTCAGCATGATGCCGTTGTAGACGAACCATATGCTCATGACCACTGCTGTGGTTATCAGAAGAATCCACATCGTAGGATCGGTTGTCAGCATATATGCGAAATTATCCATAGAATATGTCGGTGTGCCCCATTCCATGATATGTTCCTGATAAAGGTTGGTCAGGAGTTCCGGCACAGCTGGAAGTACGATGCTCCCGAGCATCATTCCGAATCCGGTCAGCAGAAGCAGCAATCCCAGGAAAACGCCTCCGACTCGCTTGAATGTCTGTCCCGCAGGGGATGCTGCCGCATCGTTGAGTTCGGTCTTGAGGTCGAAGTCCTTCCATCCTTCCAGTTTCATAGGCTTGCCTTTCATCTCGCATTTCTGCTCCACGGTCCTGGCTGCCGGCATGGCGATCCAGAGAGCAATGTAAGCGAGGATGGTAAACATGAACCATGGACCGTCGCCGTCCTCTACCGTGCTGATGAAGGTGATGAAGAAGATGATCAGGAATATTATTCTGATGAACACCTTGTCGATGCCGAAATATGATCCCAGTCCTGAACAGACTCCACCGAAGACCCTTTCGTCGATGTTGCGGTAGATCTTCTTCTTTACCTGTTGTGGCTTCTGCTCTTTTTCAGGGGTTGTTTCCGGTTCTTCCTGCGCCATGGCTTGCGGGTCTCCGATCTGCTCTTTGATGGCTTTGATCATGCCGATGTTCACGACCATGCCGTTACGACATTTCTCACTTAGCAGTTCTGCAATCCTCTCTTCTATGTCCGAGGTTATCTCCTCTGCGTTTTCATCCGCAGTGAATACTGTCCTGATGTCGCTGAGGTATTTCTCCAGTTCGGAGTATGCATCAACTTCAATCGTGAATGAATAGCCTGCAAGGCTTATGTTCTCTGTCTTTTTCATATGCTGAGGCAAGTTTCTTTTCTGATGCTTTCGATAGCGGACGAAAGTTCTGTCCATGCTGCGTCCAGTCCGGCAAGCTGCTGCCGTCCGAGCTCTGTTATCATGTAGTACTTCCTTGGCGGACCTTGCGGTGACTCTTCCCATCTGTAGTTGAGTAGTCCCATGTTCTTCAGACGTGTGAGCAGGGGATAGGTCGTGCCTTCCACCACTATGATGTTGACATCCTTCAGCTTCTGGATTATCGACGATGCGTACTCGTCGCCGGAAGCGAGGATCAGCAGAATGCTGTATTCCAGCACTCCTCGACGCATCTGCGTCCTGTTGTTCTCAATGATTCCGGTGTTTTCCATGATCTAGATGCTGTTGGTGAACCTGCGGATGTTCTCTGCTGTCGGAGGTATGCCTCTCATCTCGCATTTCTCCACTGCAGTCCTTGCTTCAGGAGCTACAATCCAGAAGATTACATATGCCCAGAATCCTCCTCCTACGAAAAGCAGAGCTATAAGGAAAATGATTCTGATGAATACCACATCAATGCCGAGGAAAAGGGATAGTCCGGAGCATACTCCTCCGATCTTCTTGTCGTCCGGGTCTCGGAACAGTTTCTTTACTGCACTCATATTCTCATTGTTTAGATTATTGTCATTTTCTGCCTTGTAGCCTTCAGGATAACCTACCTGTCCGATGATTTCTTCCACCATCTTCAAGTTCACAACCTCGCGTCCGCCGAGCTTCTGCTTCAGCAAGTCTGCAATCCTGGTCTCCAGTTCATCCATCACATCGTCGCTTGCGGACGAACTGTCAAGTGCTCCTTTAAAGTTCTCAAGATATTCACTCATAACGTTATATGCATCCTCATCGATGATGAAGCTGCATCCTCCGATCGCTACGTTAACTGTCTTTTTCATAATCAAACTACTTTTGTTTTGCAAAGATATGTAAATTTTCAAATACTATGCAATACATAGTACTAAA
>JAGBSL010000068.1 GCA_017631875.1 Bacteroidales bacterium
AAAAAAGCAGTACCTTTGCACCCGAGTTGATCAGAGAGTTGTTCTGAAACTCTCACAACTTATTGGTTATTAGTTTTAGTGTTATTAATTATGTGGTTAGTATGAGGCGTCCCCGCGCGAGCGGCGAAGTCTCATTTTTTTATATATATCGGCCCTGCTCGGGCCGGTCGGAAAACTGTGGCCAGTTTTCCTCTCAACCCCCTGTCACTACGTGACATCCCCCTGTAGGGGGAATTTCGGCCCCCGATATACTGCAGCATATCACACCGAGGGGTGTGCTGTTTTGTGTAAATTGTTGATTTATAGGCAGTTATTGAATTATCCTGCCTTCCTTGCCATGCAGGATAATTGCGTAAACTATTGGTTTGTAGTTGGTTATGTGAAACGTGAGGTTGGTGTTTGTGCGGAGTTGTAGGTTAAATTGTGGTTGGGGGAGCTGGCATGATGCCGTAGATGGTGATGAGGACGGAGGCGACGCAGAGGGCGATGGTCAGCAGAGCTACCAGCCATTTTGCTGTAGGGGAGAGTGACTTGCCGAGATATGCGAAGTCCTTGAATTCCTTTCGCTTCCATAGCGTGACATTCTCACGAAGCCAAGAAGCATAAGCCTCAAGATCCAATACGGGATTCTCGATGAACCAGCTTTCTGTCGCGGTTTCCAGTAAAGGGGTGTCGCACCATGAGAATGCCTTACACCATTTAACGGTCATGGAGCTCCCTGAACCATCGTTACCATTCTCAATTCCCAGGCACACAGTGAACTCATTCTTATTGCCTCCTCTCCAAAGAGCACGCTGCTTCAATGCTGTTTCAACTCCCTTTGACGCATCAAACAGTATGACGAACACATGGATCTGGTTGCTCATCCCATGGAAGGCATTGAACAGCCAGAGCGGTTCGTTCAGATCGTCGGTTGATCGGATGGAAAGACGATGGGAGACCAGTACTGCTTCGGTCTCAAGATGTCTGATAGAGAAGTCCGGATAGTCGACAAGTCCGTATTCTTCGACTTCCTCCTTGCTCGGCCTTCGTTCATTGAAGATAGAGTCTGAATACTTTACATAATTGACGTACAGTCCTTTATATGTATGCGTGGCCGCGTTTTCATATACCCCGTCCCATTCATATTCCTGTCCACCGCCTCCGGAAACGCAGTTCGCATGAAACGGATGAATGTGATTTACAGGGGTTCTCCATAATCTTCTATACGAATCGTATGTCGAGTGAGAGATATGCGGTGCAACTCCTGTGTTCATGGGCATGAACCACACATCAGGATGATGGACATACCTGACTCTTGTACGCGTATGCGTGTTTCCTTTACTGTCTGTATAGGTCTCCTGGTATGTGACGCGCTCGACCCAAGGTTCGTGGTGAACGATCTTTATCGCGTATGCGCTAAGATATTCTTTTGTCCTTGTGCCGCGACGCATGGCTAACCAAAGAAACAGGCAGCTGACTCCAGCCATTATGCCATAAAGCCACCACTGCTCGTAATCTTGGAAGTGTACGAGCAGTATTGCGCATGTGAGCAAGGGGGCTATGTATGCCAGACGATACAAATCAGTGTTTTATTAGAAGAGATCAATGTCGTTTTCGCGGCGTGTATTGATTACGCTTTCAGTTACGTCAGATGAAATGACTACATAGTCGATCTTCTGTTTGTTTCTGATGAACCACATAGATGGCATAGACTCGAGAAGTGTCTCTCGCTCTCTTATAATATCAAGCATGCGCTGCTGCGCAGTGGCAAAAGTGGCTCTCTGCGCCTCAATGGTCTGCATCAGCTTCTTGTAAAGTGATGTGTCGAACTCAGGGTTTGACTCGTGGATCATCTTGAAGAGTGATGAGTTGTCGCCAGAATAACGGCCGGCAATAAGGTCAGGGTAGATCTTTTCGAAAGTCTTCCTGTACTCGTCAGTGACGCCTGCCTCCTGCTTGATAGTCTTCCACATTGTGTCGAAGACTGACTCGATCTTGCCCTTCTGGGCTTCAGCTTCCTTTCTCAGTGCAACCTCGCGGTTATTGTATGAGAAGTACATGATGACGAGGATGAGCAGAAGAACTGCTACGACGATAAGTGCGATCAGATTCATATCTTACAAATTTAAATGTTTATTATATTTGGGGTCCTTGGGCCGTACCAAAAGTTCTACGAGCCTTTTGGTATATTAATACGGATATTCTGCTATTTTGTTATTGTCTGCGAACCAGTCGCCGATGACTTTGACGTAATGGAGGTTATGCATATCGGTTCCGTAAAGACTGACGATGCCTTCACTAACGAGGTTTTCCGCGTTCTGCTGCGCTGTATCTCCGTACAGTCCGGCCAGCGAGCCATAGTTGCACTGGATAAGGACCCCTGCCTCGACAAACTTCATCAACTCGCTGTGTGACAAGTAGAAGTAGCGTTCCGGGTGAGGAAGAATTGGGGTTAATCCCATGGAAATCAGCTTTTTGAACTCTTCCAGAGGCTTTATCCATCCCATTTCATGAGGTTTGGATATAGGCAGTTCTGTCAGGATATACTTGTCCTCGATAGGCATGATCCAGTTCTTCTCAAGCACTTCCGGCCAGGTCTCCGGAACGAGCCTGTATTCGGCTGACATCTTCAGTTCAACGTCTATTCCTTTAACATACAATTCTTCAGAAAGCCCTTCAAAAGCTGGTCTGATAGTCTCCGGAGTGTTAGGGTAGAGGGCGTTGATGTGTGGAGTACATGTTATACGCTCGAATCCCCAGCCTTTCATGGCAGCAGTCAGTTCCACAGCATTTGCCATGTCTGTCGCACCGTCGTCAAGCCCAGGAAGTATGTGGCTGTGAAAGTCTATCTTCATTATCCGATGAATTTTACAAGTTCCTGATAAACCAGATGTACCGGGAGTCCCATGATCGTAAAATATGAACCCTCGATCTTGTCTATACCCATATAGCCGATCCATTCCTGGATACCATAAGCTCCGGCTTTGTCAAATGGCTTGTAGGTGTCTACGTAGTATTCTATCTCGCTGTCATCCAATGCTTTGAAATGTACGATGGCTGTGTCGCTCAGTGTCTGGCAACGCTCCTTGTCGCGCAATGTGATGGCTGTGATCACTTTATGGTTTCTATCAGAAAGACAGCGTATCATGTCGATAGCCTCCTCTCGCGAACGTGGCTTGCCCATCACGCGATCGCCGCACAGGACGAGCGTATCGGAGGTGATGAGGATCTCGTCATCCTCGAGTGGCCTATGGAAACCATATGATTTTCCTTCAGCCAACACCTCCGGAATCTGCTCCTGAGGCGTTGATGGATCGTAGACTTCTTCGAATGTATTGCGTGTATCTACTTGAAAATCAATATCAAGACCTCCAAGCAGCTCCTTCCTGCGAGGAGAATTGCTTCCCAGAATTATCTTTTTACCCTTCAGTTCCATATCTTATTCCTCGTCGCTTGGAATGATCATGTTCATTGTCCAGCTTGTGCTCTTATACTGATTCTGTTCTTCCGCACTTATATGGACAACTTTATCATATATGACGGTCAATGGCCATCCTGTTGCATGGATTTCGACTGTCAAGTACTCATTCAGGCTGCCCTCGAGCGCATTCACAGCCTTTTGCACTTCGGCAATTGCGGCTTGCACGCTTTCTTCTCCAAGTCCTGCCTCTCCGGCCATCTTGATCTTCTGGGTTGAATACTCAGTGAGAAAATTTCGGAAACTTTCCACGGAAATGGTTGTTCTTGCACGGCATACGGTGCTGTATTCGTCTGTATATTCAGAATCTGCCCAGATTGTGAGGTTGGCAGGAATCAGTTGGTCTACGCCTGGGAAGATGGATGGGACTTCGATCTGTCCGGTGTATTCCTTGTCCAGTTCCAGACCGCATCCGTGGAAATAGAGCACACGTCCAATATCTTCCGCAAATAAGGACGATATGGTTTCAAGGTTGCTGAACATCTCCTTGAGATAATCCTTGACGAATGCTTTTTGTTCCTCGGCGACCTCGCTTCCTTCATCATTCTTTATCATGATGTCTACAACCTCATCAAGGACGCTGATTACCTGGTCTCTGAGTTCCTCTACGTTCTCAATTCTTAATAGCGAACCGGCCTGGTCGGTAGTGACAATGACTTCAGGGTTGCCATATCTTTCTTCAATCAGGGCGTTGAGAGTGTTGCTGAGTGGATCGCTGCTATACTCATCCTGGTAGCTCACCGAAATTTTGTATGATGTCTCGGTTTCTTCAAGGATTTCAAATATTTGAATGGAGTTCGTGTACGAAACCTCAGTAGTGTCTCCGTTTACTATCTCATATTCTTCAGCTGAATATTCGTATGCATATTTCTCACCTGCCTGCCAATAGGCAACGATGTTTACGGTAGAGTCCTGCGGGGCCTGGGCGTATGCAGCAGCTGCTGCCAGCATGCCAATGATGATGAATGTTAATTTTTTCATGGTACCTTGATGAATAAACATGCGAATATACGAAAAATGCAGAAGGTTTGCCTTCTGCATTTTTAAATATTATTATAATAGATGTCTCGACTCCCTTCGGTCGCTCGACATGACAGTGGGGAGTTTGTCGGTCGACATGACAGTGGGGAGTTACAGTATTTTTTTGACAAGTCCGAACATTTTGTATGGCATGTAACGGAAAGGGAGGTCGATCCATGTGCCGGTCGAGACTATTGTCCTGGTGTGGCTGAACGCCTCGAAACTGTCCTTGTCGTGGTAGCGTCCCATGCCGGAATTTCCGACACCTCCGAACGGTGCGTTTTCGTTGGCTATGTGCATGATCACGTCGTTGATGCAGCCTCCTCCGGACGATGTCCTTTTGATGATGTCCCATCCTTCTGACTCCTTGCCGAAGTAGTAGAATGCAAGCGGCTTCTCTCGTGAAACCACAAAGTCTATAACTTTGTCTTTAAATGACTTGCCGTTGTTATCTAAAGTGATGATTGGGAATACGGGGCCGAAGATTTCCTCGGTCATGAGAGGGGAGTCGAGCGCTACGTTTTCAATGAGCGTAGGCTCTATGAACCTTGTTGCAGCGTCGCATCTACCTCCGTAGATGATGTCTCCATCCTTGAAGTATCCGGTCACTCTTTTGAATGCCTTGTCGTTGACCATGCGGACATAATGTCTGTCGGCTGCGATATCCTCGCCGTGCAGTGCACGCACTTCCGCAGCAAATGCCTTGACGAATGCTTCCTTGACGTCTTTATGTATGAGGATAAAGTCGGGAGCGATGCATGTCTGGCCGCTGTTAAGGGTCTTGCCCCATGCAAGTCTCTTTGCCGTAATCGCCATATCGGCTGTCTTGTCGATGATGCATGGGCTCTTCCCTCCAAGCTCCAGAACCACAGGGGTAAGGTTCTTTGCTGCAGCAGCCATGACTGTCTTGGCCAGTGCCGGGCTTCCTGTGAAGAAGATCATGTCCCAGCGCTGCTCGAAGAGTGCTGCGTTAACCTCCCTGTTGCCCTGAACGACCGCAATGTATTGCTCCTCAAAGGTTTCCTTGATCATATCCTCAATTACTGAAGATACGTTAGGGACATATGGAGATGGCTTCAGGACCGCAGTGCAACCAGCCGAAATCGCTCCGACAAGCGGATTCAGCAGCAGCTGCACGGGATAGTTCCACGGCGATACGATCAGTGAGCATCCGAGCGGCTCCTTCACCACGTGGGTAGAGGCAGGGAAGAGCTTGATAGGAGTGTGTACCCTCTTCTTGCGTGCCCATTTGCCTACATTACGCAAGTGTCCCTTGATCTCGCCCTTGACGATGCTGATCTCTGTCAGATATGCCTCCTCATATGACTTGTGCAAGTCTGTCCAGAGTGCCTCGGAGAGCTTGCTCTCCCATTTTTCTATAGCGCCGAGCAGCTTATTCAGCATTGCCTTTCTGAATGGGATGTCCAGTGTGGCTCCTGTCTTGAAGAATGCCTTCTGCTGCTGGTGGATGCTTATGATCTTGTCTGTTGCTGTGTTTTTCATGAAGACAAAAGTAAAAATAATTCCTGACTTATGATGCCTTTGAGGTGCCTTCGTCGGTCTTTTTGCGTCCGGTGAAGTTGTCCATCGCATGGTAAAGGCCTATCACCTGTCCGAAGAACCAGTCGAATACCTTTGTAGGAAGGACGGTCTGCCAGAAGCGGATGAAGTGGAATCCGAATGGGATGCCGCGGAATCTTGTGTTACGCTCGATTGCGCGCATGATCCTCTTGCACACGTATTCCGGTTTGAGGATAGGGATGATGCTGGATTTCACACCGTCAAACATGCCGGTGTTTATATAATATGGAGTGACGGTTGTCACATGTACATTGCTCTTCATCTCTTCCAGTTCGATTCGTACCGAGTCTGACCATCCCGTAGCCGCCCATTTGCTGGCAGCATATACCGACATCTTCGGATTCGAAAGCATTCCGCCGGCTGATGTGATGTTGCAGATATGGCCAGAGTTGCGCTTGAGCATATCTGGAAGCATTGCACGGGCAACGAACATAGGTGCGATGGCGTTGATGTTCATCGTGCGGACGATCTCCTCCGTGGTCTGCTGGTCGAATGTCTTGTTGCTGGTCACGATGCCTGCGCAGTTGATAAGGATATCGATCGGGCCGCAGTCCTCCACGGTCTTGCGATATGCTGCTGTGACTACATCATTATCTGCCACGTTTACCACATATCCCTTCACCTTGCCATAGCTGCTTAGCTCAGCTCGTGTCTGCTCGATTCCCGCGAGGTTGATGTCCCATATGATGAAGCGCTTGGCTCCTCTCTCCAGAGCCATGCGTCCCATGATCTTTCCGATGCCGGATGCGCCTCCGGTGATTAGTACGTTTGCGTTTTCGAATTTCATGATTCTGCTTGTTGAAGTTTATAGTTTGCCGCCAGTTCAGGTCCGTAGCGGGGCTGCAAAGGTATACCAATAAAAATGCCGCCCGCAATCCGCGGACGGCTTTGTTGTGAAACGCTGGAATTCGTAGCGAATTCGTGTATTTTGTGGTGAAATTTCCGCGATGTGTGGCGAAAATCTAGAATTTTTTCTTGTATTGCTGCACGTCAAGCTCCCATTTGCCCTGGAGTTTCATGACCATCGAGATGGCCTCCCTGACGCATCCTTTGCCTCCCGGCTTGGTTGTGATAAGGTCCGCTATCGCAAGGACCTCGTCGGCTGCATCGCATGGACATACGCCGCAGCCGCATGCTACCATAACCGGAACGTCCGGCAGGTCATCGCCTATGTACATGACCTCGTCAGCGGCAAGCGAATGCTTTGTGCAGAACTTTTCGAAGTCCTCTATCTTGGCTCGCGATCCGAGGTAGATGTCGTCGATGTTGACTCCGCAGGTCGTGAAGCGCTTGGTTATGCTTTCCGACCTTCCTCCCGTTATGATCGCAAGAGGGTAGTCCTTCATGCTTGCCATGCGTACGGCCATCGAGTCTTTTGCGTCGAAGGTGCGATACAGTTCACCGCTGCAGTCGGCCAGTATGCCGCCGTCGGTGTACACGCCGTCCACATCAAACGCGAATGCCTTTATCTTCCTGAGCCTGTCTTCCATACTGGCTTATGACTTTGCTCCGCCGCCGAATCCACCCATAGGGAATCCAGGCTTAGGCTCGCCTCCGAGGGCGATCTGGCCGTGCTGGCTCTCGTATTTGTTGATGTTGTCCTGGAGAGCGAGGAAGAGTCTCTTTGCGTGCTCGGGATTCATGATTATCCTGTTGTGTACCTCCGGCTTAGGGAGTCCCGGAAGCATTGATGCGAAGTCGAGGACGAACTCGCTGCGCGAATGTGTAATGATAGCGAGGTTTGAGTATGTTCCCTTTGCTACGTCGCTTTTCAGCTCGATGCTGAAATCTTTTTCGTTTGCCATATTATTTAAGTTAATTTGTCGATTAAAATGTATTCAATATCACAAAATTAATCAAAATTACTGTAATTTTGCGTCACTTAAAACATAAAACTATGAATAAACTCAGATTCTGGTTCAATAACGCAAGGCCTATCTCATTGCCGCAGAGCATGTTGCCTGCATTGACGGCCGTAGCCTTGTCTTACAGCAGGGCAGATGGCGCACAGTTTTCCTGGCTGGCTGCAATAGCTTCCCTTTTCGGTGTTATGCTTCTGCATCTTGGTATGAATCTTCTTGATGACTGGTTCGACTATAAGAAAGGGTCGGCTCAGGCGCGTGAGCAGGTGGCCAACGAGGGATTCAGGGGTAGGATGATCAAATATCCATACCTGACCTCAGGCGAGGCGACGCCGAAGCAGCTTCTCGCTGCTGTGGGCGTCTTTCTTGCGCTTGCTGCCGTGATGGGTGCAGTTGTGATTCTTGTCAGGGGATGGATAATTCTCGGATGGGTAGTTGCAACGCTGATTCTTGGCGTGTCATACTCTGGAGGCCCTCTCAAGCTTGGTTTCAGAGGATTAGGGGAGCTTGTAATCTTCCTGATGTTCGGACCTATGATGATGACTGGAGTATATTATGCGATCACAGGCACTGTGGATATGAAGATCACATGGCTTTCGATTGCAGTGGGACTTCTGGTAACCAATATCGTGTATTCTCACTCTGTACTTGACTCTATTCCGGATGCGAAGATGGGCAAGAAGACCATGGCGCACCTGATGGGAGGCCCTAAGGGTCAGATCTTCCTGTCTGCCCTTATCAATACTGTTCCATATATCATGGTAGTGGTTGCCGTTATACTTAAGCAGCTTCATGTGGCTTATCTCGCTGTTCTTCTGGTACTTCCGGTATCGCTGTGGCTGGTGAAGTCTCTCAACGACCATGTTACCGGAAAGGAGGTTGACCTTGAGCCAAGGAAGTGGATGGGCAATATGGGTGACTGGGAAAAGTATAAGCAGGCAGGCATCGCATGGTTCCTTCTCCGCTGGCTTACTGCGAGAAATATTGTGACCCGTTTCTGCTTGATAATCATTGTTGTAAATCTCATTTTTGGATAATATGAAGAAACTCTTTTATCTGGGCTGGTGGTTCCTCCGTGCCCGTCTGTTCGGTCGCAAGGCTCCGCTCCAGACCGTTCTGTTCATATCCGACATCTGCAACCTCAGGTGCAAGCACTGCAGCGTGTATGAGCTCAAGAACCCTCACAATATGACCTATGAGCAGGTGCGCGAGCATCTGCAGTATTCATATGACCTCGGTTCCCGATTCGTGGACTTCGAAGGTGGCGAGGTGACCATCTGGAAGGACGGTGACAAGCGCATCAATGACCTCATTGATCTGGCCAAGGAGATCGGCTTCTTCTCATGCACGATAACCACTAATGCGCAGCTGCCTTTCGCAGGAAGCAAGGCGGATTCGATATGGGTTAGCCTTGACGGTGCGGGATCATATCATGAGGAAGTGCGTGGAAAGGGCACATTCGCAAAGCTTGAGAAGAATATCGCAGAATGTGGTCATAAGCATTTGAGCGTCAATATGGTAGTGAATACGCTGAACTACACTGCAGTCGAGGATACGATCGAGTACGCAAAGAATAATCCTGCCATCGAGCAGATCTCGATAAACTTCCATACTCCATTCGAGGGTACGGAATATCTTGCACTCGACATGGACAAGCGTGCGGAGATCATCGACAAGGTTCTCGAGTACAAGAAGAAGGGTTATCCGATCATGAACTCAAAGTCCGGTCTTAAACTGATGAAGACCAATCAGTTCAAGAGAAGATGCTGGGTGACCAACTTCATCTATCCGGACGGAAAGAGGGGACTTTGCATCGGTGACGGAACCGAGACTTGTGACAAGTGCGGATTCTGTATGGCCGGAGAAATGGCGTCTGTTTTTGCCTTCAAACCTGATACTATATTTGCTGGCCTTAAACTGAGGGCATAATTCAAAATAATTTGTTATCTTTGTACGATATTGTGCGCTAATGTGTGCATGATATCGTACAATTGTTTTATCACTGTCATGTCGAGCGAAGTCGAGACATCTGAAAATTGATTAATTGAATAAAAAAAGATACAGATTTATGGAACTGCCAGCAAAGTATGATCCTGCCTTGACGGAGGATAAATGGTATGCCTATTGGCTTGAGAACAAGTTTTTCCACTCTGAACCAGATGAGAGGGAGCCTTATACAATCGTGATTCCGCCACCTAACGTGACAGGTATCCTGCACATGGGACACGTGCTTAACAATACATTGAACGACGTTCTTGTCCGCAAGGCAAGAATGGACGGTAAGAACGCTTGCTGGGTTCCTGGTACAGATCACGCTTCTATCGCTACTGAAAATAAGGTGGTTCAGAAGCTTGCAGCAGAGGGAATTAAGAAGGAAGATCTTACTCGTGAGGAGTTCCTCAAGCATGCGTGGGAGTGGAAGGAGAAGCACGGAGGCATCATCCTCAGCCAGCTCCGCAAGCTCGGTGCATCATGTGACTGGGACAGGACAAAGTTCACCATGGACCCAGAACTCAGTGACGCTGTAATCAGCACATTCGTATATTTCTACAACAAGGGTTACATCTACAGAGGTGTCCGTATGGTGAACTGGGACCCTGTAGGTCTTACTGCCGTTTCTGACGAGGAGGTTATCCACAAGGATACAGTCAGCAAGTTCTACCACATGAGATATTTCATCTCAGACGGCAATGGAAACCCTACCGACAAGTATATCATCATCGCAACAACCCGTCCTGAGACAATCATGGCGGATGCTGCTGTCTGCGTAAACCCTGCAGATGAGAGATACCACTGGCTTAAGGGCAAGAAGGTGCTTATTCCATTGATCAACAAGGAGATTCCTATAATCGAGGACAGCTATGTTGCTATGGACTTCGGTACAGGATGTCTTAAGGTTACTCCAGCACACGACGTAAACGACTATGAGATCGGTATGCGCCACAACCTGCCTGTTCTCGACATCATCGACGACCACGGCCGTCTCAATGAGAAGGCTCAGATCCTCGTAGGAGAGGACCGCTTCGATGCCCGCAAGAAGATCGTGAAGATGCTTGAGGAGGCTGGAAACCTCGAGAAGATGGAGGATTATACTTCTCCAGTAGGTTATTCTGAGAGAACAAACGCTGTTATCGAGCCAAGACTTTCAATGCAGTGGTTCCTTAAGATGGAAGCGCTTGCAAAGGACGCTCTCGAGTCAGTTGAGAGCGGTGCTGTAAAGCTCATTCCAGACAAATACCGTAACACATACCGTCACTGGATGGAGAATGTCCGTGACTGGTGTATCTCCCGCCAGCTTTGGTGGGGCCAGCGTATCCCTGCATACTATCTTCCT
>JAGBSL010000069.1 GCA_017631875.1 Bacteroidales bacterium
CATCAGGCTGTACAGACATCTGCACCGGAAGAATTCATGTATAACTTCCGCCGCCCTTACAGCCTATACTTCAACCATAAGTACCAAAGGACAGGCAGACTCGGAGAAAATAATCATTTTACGATGGAAGTAATCGGTTATCACCACCATGTAGCGGCAATCACCTATATAATAAGAAATGCTTTGCACCATGGGGTCGTGTCTATTCCTTATGCATATCCTCATTGCTCAGCCAATGCCGTCTTCCGTAGGGAGATGGGAAAGTTCACAGATGAAAGGATACTGCCGCCCAACCAGATATACAAACACATTAGCAGGAGGGCTGAATTCCCGGACAGCTACAAGATGAGCGAGAGCGGGGTATTCCTGCGTGAAACCGTGCTGGACATTCCGCAAGTGGAAAACATGTTCGTCACTCCACGTGCATACAACTACTACATGTCAAGAAAATCCTCTGAAGAATGGGAAAAGGAACAAGCAAAAGACGGGAATGATCTAGCACCAGTCACCCTGCTTTCCATTGAGAAAGGAATAAATCTGCATGACCAGAATCAAATGCTCATCTACGAAGCAGGAAAGGCAGACTACAGAAAGATCAGTGAAATTGAACTATGCACTATGTTGGACAACCTGGCCCGCACAAGATATGGCAGACATTCGGTCTACCAGCTTACCCGCCAGGAAAAGGCGCAGATTGCAGAAGAACTTTACAGGACATTTCATCTTAACGAAGCCATGATCCGCCGCTGTCTGGTGTTTCCAAAATAAGACTACTCTTTTAACCCCCGATATGCTTGCGCATATCACCCCGAGGGGTATTTCGGCCCTACTCGGGCCGGTCGTAAAGTTGCTAAGGCAACTTTACAGACATGAAATGACCGTATCACTACCCCATTGTAACCATCGTGACACAAATCCTCGATTTGGCTTAACGATGGTATCAAAAGTCTCTCATATCAGGATAGAAACATAGCCATCGTGACAAAATACAGTCATTTTTTGTCACGATGGTTCTAAATACCTATCTTTGCAGCATGAAGCATGAAGTGATAATCAGCGGGGTTGAGGACCTCGAAAGGGCTGCGGCCGAATTTCTTGAAAAGATCGGAGACAACACTCTGGTGGCGTTCTTTGCACCTATGGGTTCCGGAAAGACTACATTCACCACAGCGATATGCAAGGTCCTGGGCGTGACAGATCCTGTCGGCTCACCTACTTTCGCAATCGTGAACGAGTACATGCGCGCAGACGGAGATCCGATGTACCACTTCGACTTCTATAGGATCAACAAGCTTCAGGAAGCTATCGAAATAGGCCTTTACGACTACCTTGACAGCGGTTGTCTCTGCATCATGGAGTGGCCGGAGAACATCGAGGATCTGCTCCCTGAAGAAACGCTGAAGGTCAGCATCAAGGTAAATCCTGACCAGTCCCGCACGGTTTCATGGGAGGATCCTCAGGCGTAATCAGGGTTTCCACACGGATAAGGAGGATATATATCCGTTGAAGTTCAACTTCCTGATCTCACCATCCATCCAGACAGCCGGCTCCTCGCCTTCCAAAGAGGTCAAGCCGACATGAAGAATGCCATCCACCATGGCCAATGGAGCTGTACCCATTACCGTATATCCTTCAGGCAATGCGCATAGTTCGCCACATCGTGATATCTTAAGGTCGCCTGTCGCATAATGGGACAGCAGACAGGAAACCCCACCATCATCTACACAGGAAGTCCACACTGTCATCCCGGTCGGGAACATGCACTCGCGCATGTCCTTACGCCATAGTCCACTGGTCAGTGCACCGTTAGTAGTTGCGAATACACCCTCTATCAATACATCATCCTCAGACGGAACAAAAGAGCATGAAGCGACTTTCACACTCAACGGAAAATCAAGCATATACATATCAGCCCCACAAACAAGCACCGGATGCATTATTCCTGTAAGCGTCGCTATAAAACACACCTCATCATTGCAGACAGTCACATCCCAGACCTTTTTGACATCCTCCCGCACAGCAATCTGAGACACTTCTGCGTTACGATACAGATAGTATCTTTCCATATCTGAGCCGGCCACCTTCTCAGAAAAGGCAATGCCATTTTCAACAACATTCATGCTTCCTATCAGGTTTCCTTTTGCACGCTCAAACAGCAGATTGCCATTCTTTCTATATGTAAATCCCTCACCATTACGGAATTGTCCTAAAGTATAGACTCCTGTCGAGTCCACATGCATCCCGACGATCATCTCCCGCCCCGGATAGCTGAAAAGATAACGTCCGTTCTTCTTTATGACCGTCATGGAATCAGTCGAAAAGTCAGTATAAAGATCTCCGTCAATCATCCTGTGCATATCCGGGTCTGCACTTGTCTGATATTCCATTCCGACAGGAACCTTTAGCATAGGTACGGCATTGGCATAAACAACCAGAGAACATTTGACACTCCCTGCATCCGGATCCGACATCCAGTCATAACCTTCCGGATAATCGAATCCTGTAACATACCATGTCGTCCTCTTCGCCGCCCCCGAACCACCCGGCTTGATTTCCGCCCCGGGTCCCTTCCATATCCCCTCACTCTTCTGCGGTTCTCCTATCTCCCTCAACCCACAGGACATCACCAGAACCAGTCCCGCCACTATAGCCATGCTCCTTCTCATCTTTTTTGCCCAAAGGAACATATAAACACAAAAACGGCCATATCCATTCGTCACAGATACAGCCATTTCGCCACATTTTTCTTTTTCTTTAAATTTTTTCTTTTTTTTACTTCCCGTATATTGCAAACAGTGCCGAGCCGGATCCGGACATGCTCGCATAGACTGCCCCGCAGTCGTAAAGCGAACGCTTTATTGCGGCCAGTTCTGGATACTTAGCAAAGACAGTCTCCTCAAAATCGTTGACAAGGATTCCGTCCCATTCCTCGACAGGACGTGCCAAAGCATCTCGGAGAGACACCTCAGGCATATGAGGCCGGATACCGGCATATGCGTCCTTTGTCGACACAGCAATACCAGCCGGAGTTATCACCTGGAGGTCATAATCATCCAAACAGAGGTCATGCTCAGTCAACTGTTCTCCCCTGCCCTCTCCTATCATAGGCCTGTTATATATGAAGAACGCACAATCACTGCCAAGACGGGATGCATAACCGGCAAGCTGCGCCTCCGACAACCCCAATTCACAAAGTTCATTCAACATCTTCAGAGCAAACGCGGCATCAGCTGAACCTCCTCCAAGACCGGCTCCCACAGGAGAAGTCTTCTCAAGGAAAATCTTCACAGGAGGCAGCTTGAAATCCTCTGCAAGAATGAAATAGGCCTTTGCAGCAAGATCCTTAAGCGGATCCCAGTCAACACCCTCGGCACGTGCAATGGTGATCATCAGCTTTCCGTCTTCTGACATACCCTGCACCAGCTTAGGAGCGACAGAATCCTCAGTCTCGACACCGAACACACCCTCAGGCTTCATACTGCCCTGCGACGCAGGCACCGCCTGCGAACCGTACTTTGCAAAAAGGGCTGCCGAAGTGCGACTGTAATCATCTCCGACAATGATTTCCAGCGTATCGCTGATTCCGAAATATGGGACAAAAAGAGTCTCGAGATCATGAAAACCGTCCTCCCTCTTGCGAAGAATGTTCAGTCCGAGATTTATCTTGACATTTGGATTCGTTATCATGGTATCTTCTGCTCAGGATGACTGTTAAGAGTTTCTGACAATATTACGGATAGCGTCCTCGAACTGCGCAGCGACAGCCTCACGGTCATCCTCGGGAATGTTTTCCAGGACCGGTGCAATGAAGGAGATCATCTGGAGCACCTTTGCATCCTCAAGGGATATACCGCGCGAGCGCATGTAGAACTGCTCCTCCTCATTGAGGCGTCCGATGGTCGCGCCGTGGGAACACTTCACATCGTCAGCATAAATCTCAAGCTGCGGTTTAGTATCCACTTTAGCACCGTCAGTCAGAAGGATATTGTGGTTCTCCTGGTATGCCTCTGTCCTCTGGGCATCCTGAGCAACGATGATCTTTCCGTAGAAATCTACCTTCGAAGTGCCACCTGCAATGCCCTTGAAAAGCTGACGCGAGTTGCAATGAGGAAGATCATGATGCATATCCACCGAAATCTTCACCCTCTCCTGCGAACCGCACACATAAGCACCATAAATGTTGGCTTCAGCTCCTTCTCCTGCCAGTCTTACGTCCAGCTTCACATCGCAGCTCACCCCCGGCATCACCAGAAGCACCATGTCAATACACGCGTCCCTTTCCACCACGATATGCTGTGGAGAATTTAAATCTCCATACTGCATTTGAGTTGGGGTGATTGATTGTGGAGACGACATGCCACCCCCGGCCAGGGGGTGGGTAAGCACCGAAGGTGCGGGTCGGGGGTCGTCGGAACAACAATCACCCCAACTTCCGATCATGTATAGTTTATACAGACGTTCTCCCCTATTGACTTTAATCTCTTCCATACTCTACAGATTATCGTAACCCTTCTCTTCGATTTCAGCCACCAGCTCCTTGCCAGCAGTCTTCACGATCTTACCGTCCTTGAGCACATGTACCACATCAGGCACGATGTAATCAAGAAGTCTCTGATAGTGAGTGATCACGATAGCCGCCTTCTCAGGAGTATGGAGGGCGTTCACACCGTTCGCCACGATGCGGAGTGCATCAACATCAAGTCCGCTGTCAGTCTCATCAAGGATTGCAAGAGTCGGATCAAGCATCGCCATCTGGAAGATCTCGTTACGCTTCTTCTCTCCGCCAGAGAATCCCACGTTCACCTCACGCTTTGCAAACTCCGGCTTCATCTGCACGAATGCCATCTTCTCTCGCATCAGCTTCAGGAAGTCTCCCGCCTTGAGAGGCTCAAGACCCTTGCCTGTGCGGTGCGCATTCACAGCAGTCTTCATGAAGTTAGTGATCGTCACACCCGGGATCTCCACAGGGTACTGGAACGACAGGAAGATGCCTGCCCATGCACGCTCCTCAGGAGACATCGCCAGAAGGTCCTGTCCGAGAAACTCGATGCTGCCCGCAGTCACGGTGAACTGCGGCTTTCCTGCGAGCACAGCAGAAAGCGTACTCTTTCCTGCACCGTTCGGTCCCATCACCGCATGTAT
This sequence comes from Bacteroidales bacterium, assembly GCA_017631875.1. The sequence goes on from JAGBSL010000069.1 coordinate 5,143, forward strand.
CTCACCCTTGCGGATCACCAGATCCACTCCCTTCAGGATTTCCTTATCCTCAACACTGGCCCTCAGGCCCTCAATCTTCAAAAGTATATCGTTTGCCATATAGCTATATTTTATCCAAATCTTACCATCGTTACAAAATTTCGCATTTTTGTGATACGATGGCCTATAAATCCAGCGTTTTTATTCAAAATAACCCACCATCGTTACACGATTTCGCGTTTTTGTGACACGATGGGCTGATTCTAGTCCGGAAGACGACTTATGCATTCTTCCTGTAAAGTTTGTACCATGTGAACAGCGACCAGATGCCGTTAATCAGGTATAGGCAACTGACTATCGGCATGAAGACCAGGCCGGCCTTCAGGTACAATGTCAGGTTGGCCACGTTCACGAAAAGCCATGCTATCCAGCAGTCCCACTTCTTAAGTGCGGACAAAGTCTGGGCCGTCAGGATCAGCACGGTCACGCAGCAGTCAAGGTACGGCAGAGGGTTGGCTGGGAAATACCCCACGAACCACTTTGTGCCCATCATGCTCATCAGCCAGCCCCAAACAAGAGCCAGTACAAGTACCAGTGCCACGATACCGCCACGCTGCGGCCATGACAGCATCGACACTTTCAAGTCACCGCTGCCGGAAGCGCTCTCCTCTCCTTTACGAGGATGGCTCCAGCGGTACTGTCCCAATATGTTTATGCCTAGCGATATAGGCTGGAGAATCAGGTTGGCATACAGGTTCTTCTGCCAGAACATGAAGAACAGCAATGCAGTATAAATATAACCTACATAGAAGTTATACTTGCTGTTTCGTCCCGCCAGAAAAACGGTAGTCAGACCGAACACTGCCGACAGCAGATCTATCAGCAGCACCGGCCTTCCGCCCATCTCAAACAGTATGACATTCCAAAACTCCATTTACATTTCCAATAATTAAAACATCGCACCCACGCAACACCCTATCTATCAAACAATTAAGCATATATCCTGCATGGCGCAGAAGGCAGGATACCCACCTAACAACCTCACAGACAACACCTTACACATCCTCACCCTCTCCCGCGTTTAACCCTACACATGGTTCTGATGCGTTCAAACACCTTGTAGGTCGGTGAGGTCGGGGTGTGGGGACCGTGCTACCCCTCTGGCCGCAGAGGGAGGGGCCCGCGCCGAAGGCGTGGGAGGGATTGTCCCCACACCCCGATCTCACCGACCGCCTTATACTAGCCTACAGAACCCTCCAACGACACCTGCAGCAGCTTCTGCGCCTCCACAGCAAACTCCATAGGCAGCTTAGACAGCACCTCACGTGCATATCCGTTGACGATCAGTCCCACTGCCTCCTCCGGGCCTATGCCCCTCTGGTTGCAATAGAACAGCTGATCCTCACTGATCTTCGAAGTCGTAGCCTCATGCTCAACCACAGCCGTCTTGTTTGCATTCTCTATATAAGGGAAAGTATGAGCACCGCACTTATCACCGATCAACAGGCTGTCGCACTGCGAGAAGTTGCGTGCATTGTCCGCTCCCGGCAGCATCTTCACCAGACCGCGATAGCTGTTCTGGCTGCGTCCCGCCGAAATACCCTTGCTGACGATACGGCTGCGTGTATTCTTTCCGATATGGATCATCTTCGTTCCCGTATCGGCCTGCTGATAGTTGTTGGTAACAGCTACCGAATAGAACTCCGACGACGAATTATCTCCCTTAAGGATTGTGGAAGGATACTTCCATGTGATTGCCGAACCTGTCTCCACCTGAGTCCATGAAAGATGGCTTCCCGAACCCTTGCAGATACCTCTCTTGGTCACGAAATTATAAATACCGCCTCGTCCTTCCTTATCTCCCGGATACCAGTTCTGCACTGTCGAATACTTCACCTCGGCATCCTTCTCCACGATAATCTCCACAACCGCAGCATGCAGCTGGTTCTCATCACGCATAGGCGCTGTACATCCCTCCATGTAGCTGACATACGAACCCTCGTCCGCCACGATCAGCGTCCTCTCGAACTGACCGGTACCGGCCGCATTGATACGGAAGTAGCTTGAAAGCTCCATAGGACAGCGCACGCCCTTAGGAATATACACGAACGAACCGTCACTGAAAACAGCAGAGTTCAATGCCGCATAGAAATTATCACCGACCGGAACAACTGAAGCGAGATACTTCTGCACCAACTCCGGATGCTCCTTCACTGCTTCCGAGAACGAACAGAAGATGATGCCCTTCTCAGCGAGAGCCGAACGGAAAGTTGTAGTCACCGACACCGAGTCGAATACGGCGTCCACAGCAACTCCCGCCAGAGCAGCCCTCTCGTGAAGCGGAATACCCAGCTTGTCGAAAGTCTTCTCCAGCTCCGGATCGATCTCCTTCGGACGATCCTCCGCCTTCTTCGGAGCCGCATAATAGATGATGTCCTGGAAGTCTATCTCAGGAATGTCAAGATGCGCCCACTTCGGCAGTTCCATCTGCTGCCAGCGGCGGAACGCCTTGAGACGGAACTCAAGCATCCACTCCGGCTCATCCTTCTTCGCGGAAATGAGCCTGATTATATCTTCATTGAGACCCTTGGGTATGAACTCCTGCTCGACATTCGTCACGAAGCCGTGCTCATACTCCTTGTCCGCAATGCTGTCTAATATTTCTTTATCTTTACTCATATCTATCAATGATTGCCACGTCGCTTCGCTCCTCGCAATGACGTAAGAGAACTCATTAATACGTAAAACTGCTACCTGAGCAAGCTTAGGGCCACTAATGGCCCGAACATGCAAAGATAGCAGATTTTATTAATTGTACGGCATGATGCCGTACAATTCAAGGAGACATGTCGTCTTGCGACATGTCGACCGGCCCGGGTAGGGCCGAAATACCTTAGAGAGCAAATACCACCGCAACACTCATGCGGACATTTCTCGGCTCGCCGTTCTGCGCACCTGGAGTCCACTTAGGAGACTTCAACACAGCCTTGACTGCAGCATCATTAAGGACAGGATCCGATCCGAACACGGCATGTACATCTGATACTGTTCCATCCTTAAGGACGACAAACTCGACAATCACGGTCCTCTCAGATCTGTCCACTCGGTCTCCTACCGGATAAACCACCTGTGAATTCACCCAAAGCGCGAAATCATCGATTCCACCGCCCTGGAACTTAGGATGCACGAGGCCGAGGCTTCTGACAATGGCAAGGTTGCGCTCCTCCCACATATTCTCAAGATCATTAAGGAAGGTTATCTGTCTCTGACGGAAGTCTATACCAGGATAATCAGGCTTTGCACCGACCGCAACTACGCCTGCAGTTCTTGTGTCAAGCACAGTAGACTTCATCCTACCGTTCCTGTATTTTCCAATATGCATGGTTCCGTTCGACCTATACAAAGTATCGATTCCATGATACTTGCCATTCTTATAACCTCCGGAGACAACAATGCCGTTATCCCTATAGATCCTGCCGTTACCTGTTGCCTTTCCCTTCTTGAACTCGCCCCAGTAGACCTCACCGTTCGGCTTGTAGCATACACACTTTCCATGCGGCTTGCCCTTGACGAATGTTCCGAGAACCAGTCCGTCATTATATGAGTACAAGACACCTGCGCCCTTCGGCCACTGGCCTTCATAGTTTGAACCGTCACGGGTAATTACACGCTGGTATTCCTGTGCTGAAAGTGATATCGACGACAAAGCTGCCACCGCCAATACCAGAAGAATGCGGATAGTTTTCATAACTTAGAGTTTTTAGTGCGATAAATATAATAAAAAATCAGGGAAACCGGTTGGGTTTCCCTGATTTTATGATAGATTCCTCCACTCGTTTCACTCGGTCGGAATGACAGAATGAGGTTTAGCAGGAACGATTTCAGACTATTAGTGTATAGCAACAGTAAGCATAGCCATCACGATAGACACCATACTCATAAGCTTGATGAGGATGTTGAGTGACGGTCCTGATGTATCCTTGAATGGGTCACCTACTGTATCACCTGTCACTGTTGCCTTGTGAGCCTCAGAGTTCTTTCCGCCGAGGTGGCCTTCCTCTACATACTTCTTTGCATTGTCCCATGCACCGCCTGAGTTAGACATGAAGACAGCGAGAACGAAGCCCGAGCCGAGACCTCCGATCAAAAGACCCATCACACCTGCAGGTCCGAGGATGAGACCTACGAGCACAGGAACGATGATCGCGATGAGAGAAGGAAGCAGCATCTCGCGCTGAGCACCCTTTGTAGAGATCTCCACGCAACGTGCGTAATCCGGAGTAGCCTCACGGGTAAGGATACCCTTGATCTCGCGGAACTGACGGCGAACCTCTGTCACCATGCTCTGAGCCGCGCGGCCCACAGCGTTCATTGTAAGACCGCAGAAGAGGAATGACATCATCGCACCGATGAACACACCCACGAGAACCACTGGGTTCATGAGGTCTACATGGTAATATGCCATGATATCAGGAATTGTAGCCTGAGCTGCGTCAATCAGATTACCTGACGCATCTACGATCTGCTTTCCAAGGTGATCCAGACCGATCTTGATCTCTTCAATATATGATGCAAGGAGGGCAAGACCTGTAAGGGCGGCTGAACCGATTGCAAAGCCCTTACCAGTAGCTGCCGTCGTATTTCCGAGAGCGTCGAGAACGTCAGTGCGCTTGCGGACCTCAGGATCGAGCTCACTCATCTGGGCGTTACCGCCGGCATTGTCTGCGATAGGTCCGTATGCGTCAGTTGCAAGAGTGATTCCGAGAGTAGAAAGCATACCCACTGCCGCGATACCGATACCGTAGAGACCTGTAGAGAGACTGTCAGCCGAGAACGAGAGGTCAAAACCGTTTGCGCAAAGGTAAGCGAGAAGGATTGCCACTGCGATTGTCACAACTGGGATAGCTGTCGAGAGCATACCGAGACCGACACCTGAAATGATCACTGTAGCAGGACCTGTCTCTGCTGATTCAGCGAGCTTCTGTGTAGGCTTATATGAATGTGAAGTATAGTACTCTGTTGCCTGTCCGATGATCACGCCTGCTGCAAGACCTACAACCACTGAGAGCGAGAAGCCCCACCAGTTCTCCATTCCGAGGAGATACATGATGCCGAATGTTGCGGCAGCTATAAGGATCGAGCTGAGGTTGGTTCCGCGTCCGAGAGACTTCAGGAGCTGGTCCATACCTGCGCCTTCCTTGGTGCGTACTACATATATACCGATGATAGAAAGTGCAACGCCGATTGCCGCAATGATCATAGGAGCAAGGATAGCCTTCATCTGGGCATCTGTACCCACAGCGGAATAAGCCGCTGCACCGAGAGCCATAGTCGCGAGGATGGAACCACAGTAAGACTCATAAAGGTCAGCACCCATACCGGCTACGTCACCTACGTTATCACCTACATTATCGGCGATTGTTGCAGGGTTGCGAGGGTCATCCTCAGGGATACCTGCCTCAACCTTACCTACGAGGTCAGCTCCAACGTCTGCAGCCTTTGTATAGATACCACCACCTACACGAGCGAAGAGAGCCTGTGTCGAAGCACCCATTCCAAAAGTAAGCATTGTGGTGGTGATGAAGACGAGTTTCTGAGTTCCTTCGATGTCAACAAACTGATTGAGGATAACCCACCAGATCGCGATATCGAGAAGTCCGAGACCAACAACTGTAAGACCCATCACGGCACCGCTTCGGAAAGCGACCTTAAGTCCCGAATTAAGCGATCTCTGGGCTGCATTGGCAGTTCTTGCTGATGCGTAAGTCGCTGTCTTCATTCCCACGAAGCCTGCAAGACCTGAGAAGAAACCTCCGGTAAGGAATGCGAACGGAACCCAGCTGTTCTGAACTCCAAGCCATGCAAGGACTGCGAACAGGGCTGCGAGAACCACAAAGACAATGATTACAACCTTGTACTGCTGCTTCAGATAAGCCATCGCTCCCTCTCTCACAAACTGAGCGATCTGCTTCATTGTAGCAGTACCCTCACTCTCCTTCATCATCTGACGGAAGAAGATGTAGGCGAACAGCAGAGCTACCACTGCTGCCGCCGGCACTAAATAGAATAGGTTAGTCATATAGTTATTAATTAGTGTGTCAGTTGTCCGTCTCAAGCTTCCTCCAAGCCTAAGCGGACAACAAAATTATTGATTATTTCGAGAAAAGCAAGAGGCAAAAACGACATTTTACGCGCCTCTGGGCACGATTTTAAAAGTTTGTCATTTTCATCGGAACTATCGATTGACTTTTTTATTATATTTGCAATCGTCCGAAAATTGGTCTGCCACCTGCTGCTCCGAAATCAGCGATATTCCATATCTTCCGGCAGCCGAGCGGATCTTCCGCACATCATCCCCTGACAATCCTCCATCATCAGTCAAAATCAGGTCATATATGCCCATTTCAGGCATGAGCTCCAGAAGGTGAAGCATGCAGTCCATACATATATGCGACTGAGCCACATCCAACATGAAACCTGAGCACTGCGTTTCCGGTGAGCCATACAGCGACATCTCCGGAACGACCCAACGCACGCTGTCCGCATGCTTGATGGAATTGATATCCTCCGGCAGCGAACGGCGGATATGCAGCATCGCATAAAGGAATCCTGCCGATGAAGATGCCTCTACCAACGTCTTCTTTCCCGTTACCCTTATCCTGTAAGAGCATCCGGGGATAGAGGCATCTGTCCTCAGCAGCACATCGGCATCCGACGCACCGACCTGCACGATCGGCACAAAACCTCCCGGGCATGCAAAATGCCATGCGAACCACTCGGCCACAGCCCTCTGCTGAGGGTCTTCTACAGAAATTACAGTCTGTGGGGAGAAACTGAATTCCTTCACGCACGATGAAAGCAGAATGCAAAGTACCAGGACGATGCCCGATGAAAGTGATTTTTTCATTGTTCTATCTGTTAAGGTGGATATGTCCTTTCGGCCACTGCAAAAATAGAGTGGTAAAATTCGGACTCCGCTTCAAAATCATCTATTTAGTTTTAGATTTTGGCTCCAGGACGCACATAAACACATTTTTTCAAATTTTCTTAGACATTTTCGAAAATGGTTGAATATGAAATTTAGTTAACTTTGGTCTCAGAAATCAGGTACATATGAAAAGAGTACTCACCATAATCCTGGCCCTGTCCATGCATCTTGTACACTCATTGGCAAAAGAGCAGTACATATTCACCCAGGTCTCCCACAAGGAAGGCTTCACATCGACCGTGAACTGTATTTACAAGGAGACGGACGGCAACGTCTGGATCGGCTCCCCTGCGGGGCTATATACCTTTGACGGATACAACCTGAAGCATCACAGCGACAGCCTTCTTGCCGGAAGGAAGATCTACCGCATCGAGGAAGATGCACGCGAAAACTTATGGATACTGACAGACAACTGGCCTCTGCTTCGCAAGAAGGGAGAGTCCACATTCAAGCGCCTGCAGCTTTCACCTGAAAAAAGGACCTTCAACAGCATCTGCATGGACGAGGATGGCGTATGGCTGGGAAGTACAGGCCGCCTTTACCGCTATGAATATGCTAACGGGAAAATGAGCGCCTTCACAGCGGGTGACAACACCACACCGTTCGGATACAAGGACATGATTCTCCTGGATTCCGGAAAGCTGCTCTGCTCTTCGCTGGACGGAATCATCACAATAGACCCTGTCACTGGCGAAGTCAGCGAAAGTTCACTCGGAAGCAGCAAGGAGGTTTCCGCAGCCATGACCGACTCCAAAGGCAACATATGGCTGGCCCTATATAATAATGGTATAGAAGTATATGACCAGCAGGAGAACCTACTGCATTCATACAACACCTTGAACTCCGCGCTGAGCAACAACGTCGTGCTCTGCTTCACCGAGAGGGACGGACGCATCTGGGCCGGAACCAATGGTGGAGGTATCAACATCATAGATCCGGAGGAAGGCAGGATCACCGTCCTGTCACATGTTTCCGGAAATCCAGCTTCATTCC
>JAGBSL010000005.1 GCA_017631875.1 Bacteroidales bacterium
ATCTTCATGGCATCCGGAGCCGCACCGCCGCCCGGACGCTCAGCACCCGGGTACCAGTTCCAGCCGTCCTCGGATATGAGGCCGCCGCCACCGGTTCCGAAAGTATAATACTTGCCGTCACATTCCATGATCGTAGAAGGGTCATGGATCCACGGCTGGCCACCCTGCGCAGACGCAGCCATCGACATAAGCGCCAATACTGCCGACAATATGATTGATCTATTCATATATAGTCTATTTTATGATCTGATAACCAAGGACAGGATTTCCCTTCTCATCGATGAAGCGGACGCAGAAGTCGCTCATGCCCGGACCGTTTATCACGGCTCCGGTAATCACATGACGTCCTTTCTTGAGCGTAATCCTCTTCGAGGCACCGTCATCCATGACCATACGGCGGTCTCCTGACAGGATCAGCGCCTCTTCACCATCGATCCACCACATCGAAGCCGAATTGGAACCCACGGCAAGACGCACATCCTCAATATCTTCAGGAACATCAATGACAGTCACGGCCCGGAAGATCAGGCCATAGCGGCCGGTCTCAGTACCGACAGCGTAGCGATATAACTTCACATTGAAGAGCTTACTGTCTAGCTGGTGCCATACTCCCCCGTCCTGGGGAACCTTGAAGTCGCCTTTATTCCAGCCTGTATCGAGATTCTCTCTGATATAGCTGTCAACGAATACGGTATTGGTAGGGTTGGGTTTTTCTATCGGTTCCATCAGCGTCCACCTGCGGATGAATCCGAGTTCATCCGGCTGCACTGCCTCTTCTGACGGCATGCTGAAATACGGCGCCAGGGCCGGATACTTCTCTATCAGGTCCACCTTCTTCTTCCTGGCATCCGCCGAAAAAGCCAGCGTCAGGCACGCCAGAAGAACCATTATCTTAACTATATGCCTCATAACTATTCAGGAAAAATGATCTGATACTTTCCACTCAGGTGCATGAATGCAAACAGGCGCAGAAGGCCATCATAATATGCATCGAAATAACCGTCCTCGTAAGGCTTGTTCTCCGAGTTCCACAGAGCATCAACGAACTCCTTGTTGATGGCATGCTCAGTCAGAAGCGAAGCCGCGCCGAGCGTAGACACAAGACCCACAGAATGGCGAAGAGCCTTGTCCCATGAGCCCGCAGGCAGGATTTCGTCCTCCGACGGCAGCGTTCCGTCAATGCGGTACTGGTCCACGAAGTCATTGATGCCCTGGTCATAAAAGAAGCGCTGAATCTTCTCTCCATACTCCCTCTGCCACTGCTTGTCCGCGCATGACCACGAATAGTCCATGGCCATGTTCATAGGGACACGCCACGAATCATAACGGAAATTGCCTGTTCCGAAATGGCTGCCGTTATACATTCTGATGGAGCCGTCATAATTGCTGTAATCGGAATTGAGGCCGGTCTGCTCATTGACTGCCTTATGGAGATATTCCCTCGAAGCCTTGGCACATTCCATCCAGAAATCCGAACGGCCGTCATCCGCCCATTTCGCCCATATCTCATAGAATGCAGGAATATGGTATGACGGATCTGTGAATGTGTATCCGAACTGATCGGGAGTAAAGGTTATGAGCTTGTGCTCAGTATTGATGAAGTTGTTGATCTTGGTTGTATCGTTCTTCGCGAATGCACAATCAAGAATGTACTGAGCCTCAGCCTTGTAATCGATACCGGTATCATTACCCCATCGGTTGGAAGCAAACAAGAGCGAAGTCACATAATACAGCTCTCCGTCCGATGCAGGCCCTTGCGAATTACGCGTGCCGTCGGTCTTGCAGCTCCATGCGAAATAGCCTTCATAAGGGCCGTCACTATGCTGCATATATTTCTTGCACCAGCGGAAGAGTTTGTCGAAGATATCCTTGCGGTCCATCTGGACAGCTAACATCATTCCGTATGACATGCCCTCCGTACGTACGTCATTATTCTTGATGTCAGAGATATATGCCAGGCTGTCCCCTACCTCGAAATACACCTTGTCAGGGCCGAAGAAGACCTCCTCGAAAACCTGATTTACCTTTGCATCCACCTGCTCAGGGAAATATCCGGCCTCGACGAAGACATTCCTGTAGCTGCGCGTCTCGAACGCACCTTTCTCCGCCGGCTTAAGGGTCTTGATACCCGCTCTTGTCTGCACCACAGGCCTTATCGTTCCGTCAGGATTGTAGAACATCTCGTCCACGCATACGCTGCGGCGGCCGGTCGCAGGGCCGTAGCCATCAAGCGACAGGGTCGAATTGTGATAGAACAGGTATGTCTTTCCCTTGAAGTCGATAACGCCGGGATGGATCGTGAAGCTGTCCTTGGCCATGCCTGTGAGCTCGCCCATGAATGTCCATGGACCTTCGATATTGTCAGCCATGGCGTATGAGATAGTCTCAAGAGGGAATCCCATAGAAGCGTATACATTATAATAATGTCCGTCACGCTTGTAAAGCCATGGACCCTCGACATAGTTCTCCATCGGCAGGACCATGATCTCGCCGTCAAGCTCGACCATGTTCTTCTTCAGCTTCACCAGGAAACATGTGCCGTTGCCCCAGCTCATCCATGGGGTGCCGTCATCGTCGATCATTACTGTTGGGTCGAAGTCATTCCACCAGCCCCTCTCGCCGTTATCGGTCATCGAATCCTCAATCAGAGGTCTGCCGATCGCATCCACAAACGGACCTGTAGGGCTGTCTGAAACAGCTACACCCACAGCCTTGCAGTTAGGATCACCGCACTGGGTCGACACATAGAAATAGTACTTTCCGTCTGCTCCCTCAACGACCTGTGAAGCCCATGCTTCGCCTATTGACCATGCGAAATCAGTCGGCTTCATGATCACACCATGATCAGTCCATGTCTGCATGTCCTCTGTCGAATAGCAGAGCCACTCGGTGATGTTGAAACCATATTTACCTTCGTATCCAGGCCTGTCCTCGAAGCACTCGTCATGACCGCAGATAAGGTAGAGCCTGCCGTCAGAGGCCACCATTGGCGCAGGATCTGCCGTGTACTTATCCCTTACGAGAGGATTGCCTTCATACTCGAAGGTATTCTTCGGTCCGCAACCGATGAGGCTTAGACCTGCGATGATCATTGAAGTTAATTTTTTCATAGTCTATATGAATGTTATCCAATCTATTTCTACGTCAGTTCCTTCTACGAGTTTCATTTCCAGATTATGCATTCTCTTAACCTTGAACGGCATAGGCATGCACACTTCTGTCCACTCCTCAGCAGTAGGAAGCGTTACTGTCATGGTCTCCCCTGCCGTCAAAGCCATCTCGCCTCCCTGAGGAGCCTTCACGCACACTACAACGTTCTTGGGAGCCTTCTTACCGAAATCCAGTTCATTGAAAACGACCTTATCACCCGGATTTGTGAATATGGTCTTCCATCCCTTGAACAAGTCAGTCGTGTCAACATACTCGATCCGCGCGCCATCTATGCTGCTATATCTGTCAATTTCAACCTTCGACGTTGCCTTTACCGGACCGACGCCACGAAGCGTAGGAATAACCTCCCGGATCGTTCCGTCCTCATTGAAATAAAGTTTGTCGATTCTTGCCGAACGGTTCTTGTCGAAGTCAGGAGAATAATCATTATGATGATAGAACAGATACCACTGTCCCTTGTACTCAACAAGCGAATGGTGATTGGTCCAGCAGCCGGTCGGAGACTCCTTCATTATCAAGCCCTTGTACTCGAACGGACCGAGAGGGCTGTCGCTCATCGCATATGCAAGAGTTTCTGTATTCTCCCTTACCCACGGATATGTGAGATAGTATTTTCCGCCACGCTTGAACGCGAACGGTCCTTCCTTAAATCCTGCCGGAAGCGGCTCGTCCAGACGCACTGGCTGACCGTCAAGTTCCAGCATATTGTCATTGAGCTTACATCCGCTCAGGCCCATTCCCGACCAATAGATATACGAAGTGCCGTCATCGTCTATAAGGACGCACGGATCAATGCCGAAGACGCCCTTGATCGGCTCTTCCTGCGGCGTAAACGGACCTTCAGGCCTGTCTGCCACAGCCACTCCTATACCGAAACCGAATCCCTCAGCCGGAGCATCAGGGAAATAGAAATAATACTTCCCGTCCTTATAAACGCAGTCCGGAGCCCACATCGCGTATGCATCTGGCTTACCCCAAGGCACATCCTCCTGTCTGAGGATCACGCCATGGTCAGTCCAGGATGTCAGATCTTCAGAAGAGAACACATGATAATCCGGCATGCTGAACCATGCCGACCCATCGTGATGGGTTATGACGCTTGGAATGTCATGGGAAGGATACATATATATCTTTCCCTCGAAGACTCTGGCAGTAGGGTCTGCCGTAAACTGGCCTGTGATTATCGGATTGGTTCCCGTTACGATCATGTCTCCCTCCTGCTGCACGGCCGTACATGCCACCACAGCAAGAACGGCAGCTGATAAAAATAGCTTTTTCATGACATGCAGTACTTGTATCATAAGTTTAAGGTTATTAGAAATTTTCTTGAAAGTTATTGAAATTTACGGTAATAAAAAAACGATCGGACAACTTTTCAGCTGCCCGATCGTCTTCATCTACTAATACTCCTCCTCGTTAAAGAAGAAATCATCCTTGGTTGGATAGTCTGGCCAGATGTCCTCGATGCTCTCGTAGATCTCGCCGTCATCCTCAAGTTCCTCGAGGTTCTCAATCACCTCTGCCCATGCGCCTGAGCGTGTTGCGTAGTCGATGAGCTCTTCCTTGGTTGCTGGCCAAGGTGCATCCTCCAGCTTTGATGCAAGTTCAAGTGTCCAATACATAGTCAATATAGATTTAAATTATTAATAATCAGCGTTTTTCGCGCACTCCCCTGTTTTTGGGGCGGCAAATATAGACAAAAAAAACCAATAGTGATGTTCTTTTTGCTATTTTTGCATACAATTTTACTTTTTCCAACAAAAACCTTGCAAGATGGCATACATTAAAGAGGAAAGATACGATCAGGCTACAACTGAAGCCATTGCGGAACATTATAGAGAGATTCTTAGACTTCTGGGAGAAGATCCTGAGCGCGAAGGACTTGTGAAGACACCGGAGCGTGTGGCGAAAGCCCTGCAGTTCCTGACACATGGCATGAATCAGGACGGTGCGGAGATTCTCCGCAGCGCGATGTTCAAGGAAGAGTACCAGCAGATGGTTCTGGTGAAGGACATCGAACTGTACTCTACATGCGAGCATCATGTAATGCCGTTCATCGGCAAGGCTCATGTAGCATACATCCCTAACGGCACGATCACAGGCCTAAGCAAGATAGCACGTGTGGTGGAAACCTTCGCCCGCCGCCTCCAGGTGCAGGAAAGACTGACAACCCAGATCCGCGACTGCATCCAGGACACCCTCAACCCTCTCGGCGTTGCAGTGGTGATCGAAGCATCTCACACCTGCATGACCCTCCGCGGAGTGCAGAAGGCCAATGCGGTGACAACCACATCAGCTTTCAGCGGAATCTTCCTCAAGGACGAGCGCACCCGCAACGAATTCCTGAATCTCATCAGATAGCCACCACCAACCGGAGCCCAGTTTCCTGATGGATACGGTGGTACATAACACATGTGCGGAACCATGAGATTCCGATGCCCCCGGTCCGCACCTTCGGTGCTATGACGACCATCGTAAAACAAAAAGCGAGAAATTTGTCACGATGGTCCCTATTTATGGCAATAATGAATCATTTCAGCCACCATCGTTACACAAAACAGCCAAATTCTGTCACGATGGTTCCGTCCCACCATAAAACACGACACTTTGGACGTTTATAATTAAACCGTCCAAGGTGCCGATCAGTTATAATATGTATCCGTCGTTACGGAAGGGTAACTTCGAGCATTGGATCATATTTCTCAGGAACAGAGCCTGATGGTGTCAACCTCTCCCATAACAAATTAGATAACAATAGATTAACTCCCAAAGACCATTTATCAAATAATCTTTCGGAACGTTTCAAAAAATTTATTTCAAATACGCATCCTCGACCACCTTGGCGCTGCGGGCGATGAAGTCGCTGAGGTCCTTGCCTTTGAGCATGCCGTTGGCAAGAAGGGCAAGGTCGGTAATCTGCTTGAGCATATCGCTGTTTCCGGCGAATGCTGCGAGGTCCTCCTTGTGCGACTCTGCTGCAGCAAGGATCTTACCGACGAGAGGGTTCTCCATATTCACGATGATGTTATACATCTGAGGCATCTCACCGTAGAAGTTCATTCCGCCGCCCATTGCAGACATCTCACGGTAGCGACGCATGAACTCGCTCTGGGTAATGAGGATCGGAGCCGCCTCTGCACCAAGGTTCTCTGCCTGTACATAGTACTCATTACCCTCAGGGAGAGCTGCCTTGAAGATTGTAGAAATCTCCTCCTTCTGCTCGTCTGTAAGCTCTGGCTTAGATTTATCTTCCTTAGGTATGAGATTGTCCACTGTATCAGAGTCAACACGAGCGAAACGAGCATTCTCGATCTTGCCCTCAAGCAGCTGAACGAAGTGGCTGTCGAGCTGGCAGTCCATCAGGAGGACGTCATATCCCTTATTCTTCGCTGCCTCAATGAATGAGTACTGAGCATCTACATCGGTCGCATAAAGGAACACGACCTTGCCGTCCTTGTCAGTCTGACCACCAGAGATAGCTGTCTTATAGTCCTCGATGCTGAAATACTTGCCCTCGGTGCTCTTGAGCAGGGCGAACTTCATAGCGCGCTCGCAGAACTTCTCGTCCGAGAGCATGCCGAACTCGATGAAGAGCTTGAGGTTGTCCCACTTCTCCTCGAGCTGCTGGCGCTCGTTTCTGAAGATCTCGTCAAGACGGTCAGCTACCTTCTTGGTGATGTATGTGGAAATTTTCTTGACGTTGGCATCGCTCTGGAGGTAGCTTCGCGAAACGTTGAGAGGGATATCCGGAGAGTCAATCACGCCATGAAGGAGAGTAAGGAACTCAGGTACGATGTTCTCGACAGAGTCTGTCACGAACATCTGGTTGCAGTACAGCTGGATCTTGTTGCGAGATATCTCGACGTTGTTCTTGATCTTAGGGAAATACAGGATACCTGTCAAGTTGAACGGGTAGTCCACATTGAGGTGGATATGGAAGAGAGGCTCGTCTGCCATAGGATAGAGAGCCTTGTAGAACTCGTTGTAATCCTCATCCTTGAGATCGGCAGGCTTCTTTGCCCAAAGCGGTTCGATCTTGTTGATCACATTATCCTTATCAGTATCCTCATACTTACCGTCCTTCCACTCCTGCTCCTTGCCGAAGATCACAGGCACCGGCATGAACTTGCAGTATTTGTTCAGGAGACCTGAAATGCGTGACTTCTGCGCAAACTCCTTCTCATCCTCTGCAATGTAAAGGGTGATGACAGTTCCTCTGTCAGTCTTGTCACACTCCTCCATGTCATACTCCGGCGAGCCGTCGCATGACCACTTCACCGCCTTTGCGCCGTCTTTCCATGAGAGAGTCTCGATGGTCACCTTCTCGGCAACCATGAATGCGGAATAGAATCCGAGTCCGAAATGACCGATGATGCTGCTGAGCTGGTCCTTGTACTTCTCAAGGAACTCCCCTGCTGACGAGAATGCGATCTGGTTGATATACTTGTCAACTTCCTCGGCTGTCATACCGATACCGTTGTCAATGATTTTCAAAGTCTTAGCAGTTTCATCAAGCACAATACGAACGGCGAGTTCTCCGAGCTCACCTGCATATTCACCAGAAGCGGCAAAAGCCTTCATCTTCTGGGTCGCGTCTACTGCGTTTGCCACGAGCTCACGAAGGAAGATCTCGTGGTCCGAATAAAGAAACTTCTTGATCACCGGAAAGATGTTCTCGGTGGTTACGCCTATTTTTCCTGTTTTCATGGTATATATTTTTTTAAATTATATCAGAGGTCGCTCGCGGAGCGACCTCTGATCAGGAATATATTTTATCAGAAAAGGGCCGCCCTACGGGACAGCCCTTTTCAGTCAAAATATATTCCAAAATAACTTCTCTGCCAAAGTGGCAGTTCAGACTGACAGGTTAGCGGCTTGTTTCGTATTCCGAGCTGTAGCCAGGCTTGAGAGTCAACCTTACCCAATCGATCTTTTGCGAACCATTATAGATGTCAACGAAGAACATTCCCTCATAGACCTTCTCCTTGACCTGTTCCCCTGGATTATCTTTATCAACGGCCCACCTTCTGGTAACCTTGAGTCCACCCGTACCTTCGCCTGACGAATACTCCGCTCTCAGTCCATCGTTTCCAGTGTCGACTCCTATGACCGCCATGTTCCATGTGTTCAACCCCTCCTCACGTGACTTAAGAGCCATCAGCGCCTCGCTTGCAGGCATCTCCACCTTAACCATCAGCAAAGCCTCACCGACAGTATCAGAAGTGAAAGTCACTGTCACGTCTTCAGTAATGGACGTCCTCCATCCCCCTTCTCCGAAACCCGTAGCATAGACCCAGGTCACGAACTCCGTGAACTTCCACTGAGCGCCATTCTCCCAAACAGAACGTCCTCCCGTGTCTACTATACATGAAAAACCGCTGTAAGACACCTTATATATATTATCACCCAGCTCGCTCAGACGTCCATAGAAACGTTTGTCCTTCTGTTTCTCTTCTTCCGGTAACGCCAGATATTCATCCAGATCAATGGCCATATCCACCATTTCCACCGGCAACAGGGCACTGTTACTCAGCAGCTTTCCAGCATAGTCCTTCAACTCTTCGCTTCCGAGTGGCCTGATGACCGGATCAGCGATCTCACATGAAATCATTGAGGCTGCTACAACGGCTGCAGCTATAAGTACAAATATCTTCTTCATGACTATTCCTCCTATATTTTTCGTCCCTAGCCGGGACGATCCAAAAGTTCTTCGAGCCTTTTGGATTTAAAACTTTACACCGACACCTACCTTGACCGCCTGCATATTGGAGTTCATTCCAACTCCCCATTCTGCAAGACCATACACTCTGCCGCCGAACTGCAGTCCGACAGGGATAAAGCAGGAACTCATATCACCGAAAGTTCGTCCGGCATACGTCGCAAGCGTCGCACCTATTCCGACCGAAGAATACATCCTGAAGGTCCGCTTACGCAGCCATGAAAATCTGGCAACAGGCATCACGGTAAACACCGCTCCGCTCTTACGGTAATATTCCCTTGTGAAATTATCATACGCCTCTGACCATACGCCGGCTCCGGAAGCCATGAAACCGAGAGTGAACCAATCACGGAAAACGAGGCCAAATTCGGCTGAATATCCGCCGGTGGTATATATGGAACCATTCTCCTCCATATACATCATATCCAAAGCGGAGTCTGACCAATCAGCGAAGAAATTGAAAGGATACTGCTGTGTGTCCAATATAGGAGACACGCCGATACGCACTTCGTACTTATACGGCTGGTCTTCCCACTTCTGTTTCTGCTGTGCCTCCAACGGAAGAAAGGCGAATATGGCAAGAAGCGCCATCAGGAATAGATGTCTTTTCATACAGTCAGTTCTGAAATTCTGGGGTATAGATGCATACGAGGGATGATGCGTTGCACCATCCCTCGTCTGTAAATGTACAAATAATCTCAAGACTATTTATACATGAATCTCTTGATACTCATCTTAGGAGTCTTCTCGAAAGGCTCTGCCATAATCTCGACAATACCTATCTTGCTGTACGCCGGCATTGAGGCGTTTACCTCTGTCATAAGAGTAGTCTTGTATGCCTCAGCATCCACGCCTGCCGCCTTCATAGCTTCTGCATCCATATAGATGAGAGCTACAAGCTTCGCTCCTCTGTCGACAACAACAGACTCAATCACATACGGCTGGTTGTTTACCACTGCCTCGATCTCCTCTGGATAGATGTTCTGGCCGTTTGCAGAGAGGATCATGTTCTTGCTGCGGCCCTTGATGAAGATGTTGCCCTTCTTGTCAAGGAGTCCGAGGTCACCTGTACGCATCCAACCATCAGCTGTAAATGCAGCGTCAGTAGCCTCCTGGTTCTTATAATATCCGCTCATGAGGCTGATACCCTTTGCCTGGATCTCACCCACCTTGTTGTATGGATCCTCAGAGTCAATGCGCACCTCTACTGAATCGACAGCCTTTCCGCATGACTTAGGAGCAAAGTCCCACCAGTCTTCGTATGCAAGAAGAGGAGCTGCCTCGGTCATACCGTAACCCACTGTGAATGGGAGCTTGAATCTACGGAACCACTTCTCCACATCAGGATTAAGCGCTGCGCCTCCCATAACGATCTCTCTGATCCTTCCGCCGAAGGCCTCGAGGAGAGTGTTGCGGACCTTCTTGAAGATCACCTGGTTCAGACCTGGAATAGAGCAAAGCACCTTCATTACAGGCTTGTTCACGATAGGAGCGACCTTGCTCTTGAAGATCTTCTCCATCACGAGAGGAACTGTGATCACGAGGTATGGCTTCACCTCCTTCATCGCTCCAAGAAGAAGCGCAGGAGTAGGAGTCTTTCCGAGATAGTAAACGGCAGCACCGTTACAGATAGGATAGATGAGCTCGAACATCATTCCGTACATGTGCGCCATAGGGAGCATTGACACGAGTGTGTCGCCAGGACCGGTAGGGAGACGCTTCTGGCCGAATGAAACATTCTCAGAAACGCACTCATAACGGAGCATCACGCCCTTAGGAGCACTTGTTGTACCTGATGTATAGTTGATGATCGCAAGCTCCTTGTCGTTTGCTGTAGGATATGAGACATTCTCAGCCGAGAATCCAACAGGATATTTTGCCTCGAAAAGAGCGTCAAGATCGTCGCATGCCTTCTGGATCTTCTCATCTGCCGCGTAAAGGAGAGAGAAGTCGCTTGAAGAGAAGACTGCCTGGATCTGAGGCATCTTTGTGATATCAAGTTTGGTCCAGATGTCGGTATCAGTAAGGAGCACCTTGCTCTCTGAGTGATCTACGAGAGAGTTCACGCTCTCAGGATGGAAGTCCGCAAGAATCGGAACGAGGACTGCCTCATATGTATTGGCTGCAAAGAAGGTAACACCCCACCTTGCAGAGTTCTTCGCGCAAAGCGCAACCTTGTCACCTTTCTTGAGACCTACAGCCTCAAAGAAAACATGGAATCTTGCAATCTGCTTTGCGAGGTCGCCATAAGTAAAGCTCTCACCACGGAAGTTTGCAAGTGCGATACCATCCCAATTGGACTTGATCGTCTTTTCTAATCTTGAGAAATAATGCATAGCTTTTAATGTCTGTTCGGTTTTAGTAAAATCCGTCGCAAAAGTAGAAAAATATGCTTGTACGCGTGTATAATTAATTATATTTGTGGTGATTTTCGCCCAAATGTGGCGAAAATCACCACAAACACAGAACATTTCAGCCATGAGAAGCAAGCCAATAGTAGCATTGATCTACGATTTCGACGGCACGTTGTCGCCTGGCAATATGCAGGAGTTCGGGTTCATCCAGGCAATCGGCAAGAAGCCGCAGGAGTTCTGGCAGGAAAGCGATAACATCGCGGTAGGTCAGGATGCCAGCAACATACTCAGCTATATGAAACTGATGTTCGACGAAGCCAAGAAGGCCGGCATCAAGCTCCGCAGGGAAGACTTCAAGAGATTCGGAGCCTCTGTCGAGCTTTTTAACGGCGTCAAGGAATGGTTCAGGATGATCAACGACTATGGCAAGTCAAAGGGCGTAAAGATCGAGCATTACATCAATTCGTCAGGTCTGGCGGAGATGATTGAAGGCACGGAAATAGCGTCAGAGTTCAAGCGCATATTCGCATGCTCATTCATATATAATAAGGAAGGAGAGGCAGAATGGCCGGGAGTAGCAGTGGACTATACGGCGAAGACCCAGTTCCTTTTCAAGATCAACAAGGGTATCCTAAGCATCAGGGACAACAAGAAGGTCAACGAGAGTCAGGCCGAGGACATCAAGAGGATTCCGTTCCCCCACATGATCTACTTTGGAGACGGAGAGACAGACGTGCCTTGCATGAAGATCGTGAAGATGTTCGGAGGAAACTCGATCGGAGTATACAATCCGGAAAACAAGAAGAAGATAAACGTAGCAAAGAAACTACTCCGCCAGCACCGTGTCAACTTCATAGCGCCAGCTTGCTACACATACGGCAGCAGAATGCACCAGATCGTATGCACGATCATCGACAAGATCAAGGCGGACTTCGAGCTGGCCAAACTTGCCAAGCATATTTAAATAGAAATATAAAGTTGAGATTATAAAAAGCCACTGGCCCTAGTCTCGGACGGCATTGGCTCCCGAAAAGGGAGGGGACCCACGAAGTGGGGAGGACCGTCAGGGACTAGGGCCAGTGGCTTTTATCGCGAATTACTTCACTATAACTTTAAGTTTCTCATAAGCTCTTTCGGCTTTTGCAAGGGCTGCAACGACAGAGTCGTCGGTTGCGAGAATCACTCCCACTCTTCTGTGGCCGGCAATCTCCGGCTTTCCGAAGAAGCGGATCTGTACTCCCGGCTCCTCAAGCACCTTCTCAAGGTTGCAGAACTCATATTCCTTTGTATTACCCTCGACAACGATAGCCTTTGATGCTGACGGACCATAGAACTTCACGTCAGGAATAGGAAGTCCGAGGACTGCGCGTGCATGGAGCGCAAACTCTGACATATCCTGAGAAATCATAGTTACCATACCTGTATCGTGTGGTCTTGGAGACACCTCGCTGAATATGACCTCGTCACCCTTTACGAAAAGCTCCACTCCGAAGATACCATAGCCGCCAAGTGCATCAGTAATGGCCTTAGCAATAGCTTCCGCCTTCTCAAGAGCCTCCTGTGACATAGCCTGTGGCTGCCATGACTCACGGTAGTCACCATCCACCTGATGATGTCCTACTGGCTTGAGGAATGTTGTTCCAGCACAGTGGCGTACTGTCAGGAGAGTAATCTCATAATCAAATGTAACAAAACCCTCAACGATTACCTTACCGCTGCCTGCACGTCCTCCCTCCTGAGAAATCTGCCATGCCCTATCGATCTCATTCTCCCACTTGATGGTGCTCTGACCATGTCCTGATGAGCTCATTACAGGCTTTACAACGCAAGGGATACCCACCTCAGCTACTGCCTTATCGAACTCCTCACGTGTTTCAGCGAAACGATATGGCGATGTCGGAAGACCGAGAGTCTCGGCTGCAAGTCTTCTGATGCCTTCTCTATTCATAGTCAGACTGGTAGCCTTTGCAGTCGGGATCACATTGAATCCCTCCTCCTCAAGCTTCACGAGCCTGTCAGTTGCGATTGCCTCAATCTCCGGAATGATGAAATCTGGCTTCTCCTCACGGATCACTGCCTCCAATGCATCTCCGTCAAGCATCGACAGAACATGGCTGCTGTGAGCCACATGCATCGCTGGCGCATTTTCATATTTGTCAAGAGCAACGACCTCGACGCCATAGCGCTGAAGCTCGAGTGCCACTTCCTTTCCGAGCTCGCCAGATCCGCAGAGGACGGCCTTCTTGCCCGACTTTGTGAATGTTGTTCCGATATTTGCCATATTACTTTCCGTAGCGTTTAAGAATGGTTTCTCCATATGCATCTATGCGCCTGTCGCGGAAGAAAGGCCAGCCGCGGCGCACATATTCTGTCCTGTCAAGGTCTATCTCAACGACCTTTACTCCCTCCTCATCGTTGCCGAACTCCACAAGAAGTTCTCCCTGAGGGCCTGTAGCGAATGATCTTCCCCAGAACTTGATGCCTTTTGTATTTCCTGTAGGATCATCCTCCTGACCTGTGCGGTTTACAGTGATCACAGGCAGGCCGTTAGCTACCGAGTGGCCTCTCTGCACGAGCTGCCATGCGTCGCTCTGAACCTTCTGTTCCTCGACAGGATCAGTGTATACTCCTCCGATTGCAGTAGGATAGATCAGCACCTGCGCTCCATTGAGAGCCATGCAGCGTGCAGCCTCCGGATACCACTGGTCCCAGCAGACGAGGACGCCGAGAGTACCCACCGAAGTCTCGATAGGGTTGAATCCCATGTCTCCCGGTGTGAAGTAGAACTTCTCGTAATAGCATGGATCATCAGGAATGTGCATCTTGCGATACTTACCTGCAATTGTACCATCCTTCTCGATCACTACAGCAGTATTGTGGTAGATACCCGCTGTCCTACGCTCATAGAGCGAAAGTACGAGGACGATGCCGAGTTCCTTTGCCAATGCACCGTAAGTCTCTGTCGACGGTCCTGGGATAGGCTCTGCAAGATCGCAGAGAGCCGCCTCCTCATGCTGGCAGAAGTATACTGAGTTATGGAGCTCCTGAAGAACTACGAGCTTTGCACCCTGCTCTGCACACTTTCTGATGTTACCTTTAAGTTTCTCGATGTTTGCCGGAATGTCTCTACCGCAGCTCTGCTGCACCATTCCTACTTTCAATATATTCATAGTATACTATTTATATTTCATTTTCGTTTTAGAGATTGCCACGGCACTTCGTGCCTCGCAATGACGTATGGACGTTTTGCATCCTATTGCAGGATGACAGCTGCTAGCGCAGGAATCCTTCAGGGAACTGCATTGTGATGCAGTGAAGTGAGCCATGGCCCGAAAGGAGGGCACGGCAGTCGATTACGATGACTTCCCTGTCAGGGAATGCCTTCTGGAGTCTCTCGCGAGCGACCTCATCAAGCGGTGATCCCGCGCCCGGAAGAAGCACGGCACCATTGATGATCAAGAAGTTAGCATATGATGCTGGAAGTCTGTAATCGTCAAGATAGAGCGGCTCTGGGAGCGGAAGCGGAATGAGGTTGTAAGGCTTGCCGTCCAAAGTCTTGAAGCCGCGGAGCTGGTCCTCCATTGCTCTGAGAGGCTGATAGTGCGGATCCTCAGGATCCGTGCACTGCATGTATGCTATTGTGTCCGGCGAGCAGAAACGTGCAAGGATGTCCACGTGGCTGTCAGTATCGTCACCTATGATTGTTCCATGATCAAGCCAAAGAATCCTCTCAAGACCGAAGGCGCCGCAGAGCTCATCATTGATCTCTTCCTGGCTGAGATACTCGTTTCTGTTTACCGAGCAGAGGCACTCTGTCGTAGTAAGCATTGTACCGCAGCCGTCGCTGTCGATGCTGCCTCCCTCGAGCACATACGGACGCATGTCCACGCAGAGAACGTCATCCTGGAATGCATTCTGGAAGAATATGTTTCTTGTAATCTGATTATCAAGGTCTGAGCCGAACTTCAGTCCCCAGCCGTTGAATACGAAGTCATAGAGATACTTCTGGCCGTCTTCGCCGAATACGCTGATTCCGCCGTGGTCTCTCGCCCATGTATCGTTGAGGGGGCACTCATAGAATTTAATTGCGTCTACGTCGATCTGCATTCCCTTCGCCTGAGAAATGCGGGCGATGTCGCCTTTGCACTCCTCGATGTCGCGGGTCACAATCATCAGCGGCTCGAATCGGAGGATTGTCGATGCAATCTCCACATAACACTCGAGAACCTTCTCGAGTTCATACCATTCGGTCTCGCAGTGCGGCCATGTCAGCTGAACCCCGCTCTGCTTTTCCCATTCTGCAGGCAATCTGCTCATATCTCTATATTGGGGTTAAATAGGGTTAATAGGTTTAAAAAGCAAATATAATAAAAATAAGAAGACGCCCCAAGTCTGAGACGTCTTCTTAAATTTATTTATCCGGAAATTACTCGAATGAAATAACAACTGCTCTTCCGAGAGCTGCATCACCCTCTGTAACGATGTTAGTTCTTACCTCGAATGAGCTTGCATCGATACCATACTTCTCAGAAAGGAGGTTCTGGAGGTACTGAGCACGCTTCTCGCTAAGGTACTGGTTGCGACGGCTTGAACCTGTCTTCTTGTCTGCGCTACCTGTGATAACTGTCACTGTCTTACCCTTTACATAAGGAAGAACGTTTGAAAGATAGAAATCAAGGTGTGCAAGCTCCTTAGCGCTGAGAGTTGTCTGACCGATCTCGAAGTAGAATGCAGCAGGACCAACCTCTGTAAGGCCAGCGTTAGCCTGTGCGTCAGCAAGAGCCTTCTGGAGGTCATCGTTAGCCTGTGTAAGCTCTGCGTTCTTCTGCTCGAGAGCTGCTTTCTCATCTGCGAGAGCTGCGTTTGCTGCAGTAAGGGCAGCAGCTGAAGCAGCTGCAGCTGCGAGAGCGTCTACGTCAGATGGGTTATGCCAGTTAGCTGCACGTGTCCAGTTTGTCTTACCAAGGTTTACGGAAGCACCTACAGTCATCTGAACTGCACCGGCAACACCACCTACGGCTGCATGGTGACGACCGCTAGTGAGGATACCGCGGAGGTCGAGAGTAAGGTCTACTCTGTCGCAGAGACGGATGTTGTTCAAGAGACCAAGACCCATTGCAAACTCCTTGTCCATGAAGTCCTGAGCATCATCGCCACGATCGTATGTCATGAGGAAACCAGTATGACCATAAGGAATTACATTCCAAAGGCGAGTCTCCTTGTATCCACCGATTGCATGTGAGATATTCCACATTACGTCAGCGTGAAGATATGCGAATCCGAACTTCTGCTTGAACATGTCCTTGCTCTCGTTGAGAGTAAGACCAAGAGCCGATGAGGTCTCTGACCATTCAGCACCAGTAAGTCCTGAGTAACCTGCTCTGAGACCGATAGCAGGAGTGATCCACTTACCTGCGTTTACATCAAGAGCACCACCCAATGCTGTCTTGTAGCCACCATCCTTGAAAAGATTGATTCCGCCGCCGAGCCCTACGAACCAGTTGTCACCGAACTGATTAGTAAGATATGGACCGCGAACTACCTTGCCGTTCTCATCTCTGTTGCCATCCTCCTGAGCAAATGCTGAAGGCGCAGCAATCATTGAAACAGCAGCAAGAGCCAAAGCTCCAAAGAAAAGTTTTACTGTCTTCATATTGATTAAATTTAAAATTGATTCCACACAATTATACAAAGGTAAAACATTTTTTTGACAAAATTTATTTTTAGATGTAAAAAATAAGGACGCGAGCCTTAGCTCACGTCCAACAATGCTCCTTACGGAATAATTTCATCAGAAAGTGATTGTAACCGTGCGACTGAGAGTCGGGTGTGCCGGTTTGGCAATAACCTCGGGATGAAGGACAATACGATCCTTAGAGATACCATATTTCTGAGTTAGAAGATTCATGATATACTCTCCTCTTGCCTTGCTGAGGTACTGGTTACGCTTGAGCGTTCCGGTTGTTCCATCGGCAGTTCCTGCCACTGTGATATGAATCTTTGTCTGCTGATCCACCTTCTCGAGGATGTTCTTTGCGATGAAGTCCATGTGCTGCATCTCCTTATCGTCAAGGACTGTCTTGCCTATGTTGAAATAGACGACTGCCGGACCCATCTCATCGAAGAAATCTGTCGCTGAAAAAGCAGGCTGAGCAACCTTTGCCTTAAGAGCCTTCACTTCCTTCGTCAGTTTTCCATTAGAAGCTGTCAGCATCGCATTTTCTTCCTGAAGAGATACGTTTGCCATCTCAAGGGCCAAAGCCGCCGCCTCAAGTGCAGCAATCTGATCGACAGCAGCCTCTTCGAACTCAGCGAGAACGGTAGAAGTTCTGACGAATGCAGGCCATCCCAAGTCTACCGCAAGGCCAGCAGTCACAGTAGGAAGTACCGCCACACCACTGGAATTACGAACCTTGCCATTGACCACTGTAGCTCTCATATCTATAATCAGGTCAAGTCTCTCTGCAAGACGAAGATTATGGAGCAGACCGGCACCCGCAGCTATCTCATTATCAGCGAAGTCTTTTCCATCCAGACCATATGAACGGAAATATCCCGCATGAAGATAAGGGACAAGATCCCAGAAACGGGTCTGCTTGTAGCCTCCGATCGCATTCGATATATTCCAGAGGAAGTCACCGTGAACGTACATGTACCCGATCTTTTCCAGATACATCTGCTTATCGGAATCCCTTGTCGGAGCAAGAAACGTTGCAGTCTCAGACCACACTTGCGTATTAATACCCTGATAACCCACACGC
Source organism: Bacteroidales bacterium (assembly GCA_017631875.1). Next base: position 18,006 of record JAGBSL010000005.1, read on the forward strand.
ATTCCGATGGAAGGTGTAAACCATTTACCGAAATTGGCATCGATGCTTGGAGCGATCTTGAGGTTGTCCGCATCCAGACCTTCATTCCATAGGATGTTGATACCACCGCCAGCACCGATAAACCAATTATCGCCAAAACGGTTAGTTTCATAAGGACCACGGACAATCTTACCGTTCTCGTCCCTGTTTCCGTTCTCCTGTGCCATCACGGCAGGAGATGCTGTCAATGAGACAGCGATAAGAGCCGCAGCTCCTAAAAATAAATTC
>JAGBSL010000031.1 GCA_017631875.1 Bacteroidales bacterium
AGGAGATGATGGCAAAGAAGTAGTCAATATGCAGCTTTCAAAAGGTAAAAAACTTATCATATTGGGAATTGTCCTAGTCGTACTTGACCAGATCATCAAGGTTCTGGTCAAGACGAATATGGACCTGGGAGAGACTATCAATGTAATAGGGGACTGGTTCAAGCTCCATTTCGTACTGAACAAGGGCATGGCTTTCGGCATGGCCTTCGGAGGTTACTGGGGCAAGGTTTTGCTCTCAGCCTTCCGTATTGTCCTTTTCAGTGCTCTCTGCTGGTGGATAGATAAGCTGGCGAAGAAACCGGAAACTCCAGTCGGAGTGCTTGTCGGATTGACCATGATCACTGCGGGTGCGATGGGTAACATCATCGACTGCTTCTTCTACGGACTCATATGGCCTGAGACAGTGATGCCGGGAGCACCGTTCGCGTTCATGTTCGGTCAGGTCGTCGACATGTTCTACTTCCCGCTCTTTGACTATAAGCTCCCATGGATGGACTATCCGCGCACATTCTTCGGCGCAGTCTTCAACTTCGCCGACAGCTGCGTTACCTGCGGAGCGATCTATCTGATGCTGTTCCAATGGAAGTTTTTTTCTGCTGAAGAAAAAAACTTTCATTGTACTGAAGAAAAATCCAAGTAATTTTTCGAATAAAACTGTAAAATAATTTGCAAGTTTCGATTTTATTCGTACCTTTGCATTCCCTTACAAAAGGGAACATATTGGAGAGATGGCAGAGTGGTCGAATGCGGCAGTCTTGAAAACTGTTGATCTTCACGGGTCCGGGGGTTCGAATCCCTCTCTCTCCGCACAAAAGTGGCTTACAGATATCTGTAGGCCACTTTTCGTATATGGTATCCCCAAAAATGGACCAAATTCTGGTGAATTGGTCCCTCTTTTTATATATGGATATTATATAGAGTCTTAATGATCTTTCGTTATAATGAAGGGGATAGGATTACTATATTTAATAAGCTAGTGAATATCTTGGAGGGTAAGAATAAATACCTATCTTTGTTTTTGACCACTACTAATGTATATAGGATATGATGGACCCGATTGAGTAGGATTCAAATCAGCAAACTATTGATGCTGTAAATTTGTTGAAGACTGCCATATTGCAGAGCCAAGCTAGAGCAGCGAAAGCCGTTAATCAGGAACAGTTGGCATTGTATTATGGAGTGGGGCGTTTCCTGTCTTTGAATACAAGAAAAAAGGGCTGGGGATCAGGTATGATAAAGTCTATAAGCCAGCGTTTACGTAGCGAAATGCCAGGTATTCGAGGCTTTGGTGAGACGAACCTGAAGAATATGCGCATATTCTATGAAGCCTGGAGTAGTATTGAAAGAAATTCGTCAGTTCCGACTGACGAATTTCACATACTTCCTGTCGTTGATGATGTGAAAATAACGCAACTTCCGGTTTCTGAGTTAGATACAATTCGTCAGTTGCAACTGACGAATTTGAATGACTTCCCAATCGTGCCATTTCTTAGCATCAGTTTTACCCATCACATAACCATTCTCACAAAAGCAAAAGAATGGGACGAACGTCTCTTTTATATACAATACGCGTGCGACAGGAAACTGAATGTAGACGAATTAGAAACTGTTATAAAAAGAGACCTCTATCACCATCAGGGAGAAATGCCGAATAACTTCCTATCCACAATCCCAGACCACAAGCAGGCTTACCGTGCGATACAAATGTTCAAAGACGAGTATATGCTTGATTTTATAAACGTCGAAGAATTAGGAATGCGAGATGAGGATATTGATGAAAAAGTCATAGAACAAGGTGTAGTGCATAACATTAAAAACTTTATTATGACTTTTGGGAAAGGTTTCACATTCAATGGAAGCCAGGTTCATTATGATAAATTAGGACACGACCATTGGGTTGATCTTCTATTCTATAATCGAGATCTGAGGAGACTCGTGGTATTTGAATTAAAAAAGGGAAAATTCAAAACAGCCTATCTTGGTCAACTCAGCAGTTACCTTCGCATCCTCAACGATGATGACCGCAGAGAAGGGGAAGAGCCACCTATTGGTATCATTCTCTGCAAGAGTGCAGATAAAGCCTATGTAGAATATGTCATGCAAGACTTTCGTCAGCCGATGGGTGTGGCTACCTATAAGACATCAGACGAAATGGATGCAAAATTATTGGAAGTTCTGCCTTCGAAGGAACAGCTGGAAAAACTGCTTGGCGATTAGAGGTTTTAAGTAGGTGATGGCTTGTAAAGATAAATATATCTCCGATCTTGAGTCTGAGATTCAATATCTCAAGAGGTTGTTGGATGATAACACGTAATCACACGTCATAAATACCGTGAGCGCTTTGCAATCATAGATAAGTCGCTTGTCTGGTATGGTAGCATGACCCTTCTGTCCAATGAAAAGGAAGATGATAGTCTGATGCGTATCAACAATCCAGTAATTGCCGAGGAATTATTGGAATTTGCAGCTGCTTTGAAGTAGTATATACTTCCTGTTTTCATGTGCGATGTGGACCAAATTATGGACCAAATTTTACTTATATTAAAGAACATACATTAGAGACTCTATTAGTCTATTGCTTAAAATAAGTTATTGATAATAAAATATTTAAGACTCTAATTTAGCGTCCGGGAGCTTCCCTCTCTCTCCGCTGAAAGGCCGGATGACGAAAGTCATCCGGTTTTTTTGTGTATATAAGTCACTGTCCACACTCCGATTAACGGCACTGGTTTTCTCTAAATGGTTGACAGTTAATGATTTCGTTTGCGTGTGTGCCGTTACCCCCTCCTTTAAACCACTAATTAACGACACGGCTTTTTGTAAGTTCTTGATCTATTGTGACTTATGAAGAGCACTGCTGTTAATGGTAAGCGGCCGGACATTGTAAATGATAGAAACTTAGGCCCAACCTTTGGGCTTTCCAGTAAAATGTATATCTTTGCAAAAGAAAGTAAAGGTATTTACTAATTAAATCCATACAAATAGAACCTGAACCCTAAATCAATAAATCCGGTATCTGCTGCAATGTCAGGTACCGGATTTATACTTTATATGTCAGGCGACTATTCGCTTTCCATGTTGTCATTGAGTTTCTGGAGTGTGGACAGGAAGGAGTGGAGTTCCTCTTCGCTGATTCCTTCCAGCATCTCGTCCAGGATGGAAATTCCTTTCTGTTTAGCCTCGTCGCGTAACCCCATTGCCTTTTCTGTCAGGACAATGGTGTTGGATCTCCTGTCCTGGGCATTCTGCTGGCGTATAACGAAGCCTTTGCGCTCTATAGCGTCAATCAGCTGCGTTACGGAGTTCTTGTCCTTCTTCATCAGGTCAGCCAGCTGCTGCTGGGACATGGAACCGTGATTCCACAGCAGGTCGATGAGCATGAACTGCTCAGGGGTGAGTGGCACCTGTGCCTTGCGGAGCTTTGCAGCGATGAACTGCTTGAGCCTGCAGCCTGTATGGTTGAGCTCTACGGCGATTTCTTTGGACAGTAGCATACTATTGAGGACTTTCCTACAAAGTTAATGTTTCTGCTTATATTTGCAACAATGCGTTGTCATCATGCATCTATAACCTGTTCAAAATCCATAAGACTATGAGAGAACTGTTCATAAAGTATTTCGGCCGTCTGCTGGCTCTTCTTGGCTGCACGACCATGGTTACTGCCTGTTACGGAATTCCTGTCGATCCTGAGACTCATTGGATCGAAGGACTGGTCGAGGATGCCGAGACAGGGAAACCGATCAGAGGCATAAAGGTGACGCTTACTCCAGCATCGGAGAATGCTTCGACAAGCGGAGTCCAGCATATCTTTATAAACGAGTCTTCAAAGACTTTCTATACTTCCGCAGACGGTAAGGTCGAGGAGGAAATCACGATTTATCCATACGAAAAGACCGAGCTTTTCTTCCTTCAGTGTGATGATGTCGACGGTGCTCAAAACGGTACATATGCGCATGAGGAAAAGCTGATTTCAGCGCATGAAGCAGCGGATTTTCACGTTGAAATGACCCCTATAGACTAAGAAAAAAACTCTACAATTCCTCTATATGTGGTCAATTTCCGTATTCTGAAAAATTGCTATAAAGTATTGATAATTAGACATCTACGAGGTGGAAGCGAGCGGATGTTTCCACCTCTCTTATTTCATCGGTATACTCTACAATCAAGATTTTGCTATATTTGTCGCCTGATATATAATATAAAGGTATGTTCGGACGCAGAAAAGCCAATAGACTCATCGAGGATATCGACAGGTATTTTGACCTTATGGGCCAGTCTGTCGTGGTCTTCAAGGAAGGTGTTAGAAATTATCTGTATTCAAACACCGATGAGTTCAATACAAACCTCATGCGCATGTCGGCAATCGACTCTGATGCCGCTGTGCTCAGACGCGAGATCGAGAACTCTCTTTACACCCAGACAGCCCTTGTGCGTTCCCGTGCTGACATGATGCGCCTTTTCGAAAAGACAAGGCATATCACCGACCTTCTCAACGACAGTCTCTTCCAGTTCGAGATCGAGACTCCCTTCATCCCGTCGGAACTGAATCAGGAATTCATCAAGCTTACCGAATTCTCTACATTGGCAGTGGAGTCCGTCATTCCTGCAGCGACAGCATATTTCAGAAATCCCGAGCAGGTGCCTGACAAGATCAGCCGTGCCTATTTCTACGAGAAGGAGGCTGTGAAGTATGCCCAGACAATCAAGAGGACGGTTTTCCATAACATGCCGTCTCTGAAGCTCTCTGAGAAATTCCACCTCAGATATTTCGCCCTGCACATCGAGAACCTTGCAAAAGGTGCGGAGGATGTCGCAGATCAGCTGGCGGTAATGGCAATCAAAAGGACTTTGTAAGGATGGGAATCTTCTGTCTCATATTGTTCATGTCTGCAGTGTCTCTTTGGTTCTTCACCAATGAGCAGGACACCCTTTTCGGGGTGTACTCGCCGACTTGTGCAATAAGGACCAGAAATCTGCACCGCGTGGTGTTGCTGTTCTTCCTTCCTGCCCTTTTCATCAGCGCTAAAGGTTCCGTGGCTGTTTCAGCCTTCACCCATATCGGTCCGGCCTCGATGGATTGCAGTTCCGTACTTCTTGCCCTCATGTCTTCATTCATAATTCTTCTGACCCTGAAGTTCTTCTCCATCAAGGCCTCCGTCGTCTATGCATTCGTCGGCGCTCTGGCAGCATGGAGGCTTGTTGATGGTCAGGGACTTGAAAGAGGATTCATGATGTCATTCATCGGCGCTCCAGTCATGGCGTTCATTCTCTCGGCAGGCATCAGGGCCCTGCTTCGTGGCATCTTTTCAAGGACGCACATTCATATGATAACCCTCTCGCACTATATGAGGCTTATCGCGATCATATGTATAATCCTGACTGCGGCTGCAGTCGGATTCAATTGGGGAGGTTTCGTGACAGGTGTCGGTCATATGATTGCAAGTGAGAAGGTTGTAATCGTCTTGGCAGTTGTAATCGCTGCCATCTTCATGATCTTGTCCCGCTTTGTAGGCCAGTCCGCAAGCGAGGACTATTCGGCTCTCTTTGCCGAGTTCTCCATCTATTCGGTGGTTTCGGTCGGGCTCTCAGTTGCAGCGACCCTTCTGTTCTTCTCGTTTGACGCTACTACACATATTATATATATGTCTCCAGCACCGCTTTCGGTGTCTGCGCTCGTGATGTCGTCGATTGCCGGTGCGGAGGCCGCTCAGCGCTCGCGCATGGTTTCCGACGAGTATTATGTAAGGGAGGGGATTGCCATGGTTGCAGCTCCTGCTGGAGCTTTCCTTCTTACATTCATGATGCTGAAGATAAAGGGCGTTGCTGCCGAGGATGCGATGGTGAGTTTCGTTGTCATGGCGGCATCGCTTCTCATCCTTGTTTCCCTGGCATTTGCGGGTTATGCAAGAGGTCAGCGCAGCCAGAGAGAAGCAACGGACCGCATCCTGTATGCACAGCGTCAGCAGATATATGAGCACAGCCGTGCCCTTAGCGACATGGAACTCAAGGTCGTACTTTCGGAGAACCAGGCCCTGCACAACGCCGTGGAGCAGAAGAGGCAGGAGGTGATGAATGTTGCCTTGAGCATCGTAGAGCAGAAGGAGTTCCTGGAGTCTCTGGATGACATGGTCAGCCGCCTTGCGAAGACTGATGACCCGAAGGAAAAGGACAGGCTGGTGGCAGAATTGAGCTCGGCACTAAAGCAGAGGCTTTCGTACGACAGCGATGTGGATTCGCAGTATTTCTATGCCCAGGCAGAGTCGCTCCATGAGGATTTCAATGCGAAGCTCTCGGAGAACTTCCCTAACATGACGCAGCAGGAAAGACGCCTTGCGACCCTGCTCAGACTGGGATTCTCGTCAAAGTACATAGCGACCCTGATGAACATAACCCCGAAGAGCGTTGAGATCAGCCGCTACAGGCTCCGCCAGAAGCTCGGCCTCGGCAAAGGTGATAATCTTGTTAATTTTATCAAATCTATATAACTCATTATTAACTATTAACACTTAACACAATGAAAAGAGTAATTTTAACTTCAATCATTGCACTGATGGCTTCTATTGCTGCTTTCGCTCAGCAGGCAGAGGTGAATCAGTATGGACAGAAGGTGAATTCTTACCCTGTCGATGCTACTGTTCAGGACGGTATCATGGTGTTCCAGAACAAGGCTCAGAACTACAAGTTCTGGTTCGACATCCGTGTACAGGGAGACGCTGCCGTATTCTTCGGATACGACAAGAACCTCACTCAGATCGGTAACGGTATGCTCATGCGCCGTACCCGTTTCGCAGTGAAGGCTCAGCTCGACAAGAACTGGTACGGTGAGCTCGACACTGACTGGACTTCAGGTACTCCTGAGATCAAGGATGCTTACATCGCATTCACCGGTGTAAAGGGTCTCGAGATCAAGCTCGGTAACTTCAAGGAGAATTTCTCGATCCAGAGAAACACCACTTCACGTTACCTCCAGTTCATGGAGCGTCCAATGGTGAGCTACCTGGCTCCTTCACGCCACATGGGTCTCAACGTAAAGTATTCTATGCCGGCTCTTTGGGTGAGCGCAGGTGCTTTCGGACCTGAGCTCGAGGGTGCTGAGACTCAGACATTCATCGAGGACGGAAACAAGGATTACGGTCTGAACTGCGGTATGTCTTACACAGGTAAGGTGGTATATCGTCCGCTTCACAAGATGAAGGACGCTTCTCTCCACATTGGTGCTGCGGTTTCTTATAGAAATCCTAAGACTTCTTCAACTGACGGTTACAACGCAGTACGTTACAGCACTCGTAACACTACAGGTATCAACCGTAAGAAGTTCATGGACACAGACGCTATCAAGTATCTTGATCACGAGCTTGCTTATACATTCGAGCTTGCAGGTCACTACAAGGGTCTCCGTTGGGAGGGTGCTTACATCGCACGTCTTCCATACGTTGACGACCAGAAGTATATCGACATGAACGGTGAGGCTCCTAATTTTGCTCCGGCTTGGGGATGGTATGTTCAGGCAGGTTACCTCCTCTTCGGTGGTCATCAGAACTATGATGCCGGCGGAGCTAAGTACACTCGTATCAACGCAGGTAAGGAGTGGGGAGACATCGAGCTTTGCGCACGCGTAGAGTACCTCGACCTCAATATGTCCAAGTATGTGATGGGAGGTTCTGCTTATGCATACTCTCTTGGTCTCAACTTCCACGTGACCAGAAACGTGAAGTTCGTGATCAACTACCAGTATAACGACCAGGACGTATTTGCTAACGGTAAGGGTGAGCAAGACGGAACAGATAAGACTGCCAAGAAGCCTTACAGCACAGGCTATGATGCAAACGGTAATGTATGCGCATATCCAGGCGACATCCTTAACGGAGGCAGCGGCAAGGGTATCGATTATCACATGATCGCATGCCGTTTCCAGGTTGCTTTCTAAAAATCAAGACAAACCAATATAAACCATTAAATTTTAAACAATCATGAAAAAGTTTATCGTATTCGCAGCAGCAGCTGCAGTTGCACTCAGTGCATGTACTAAGAATGATCCTCAGGTTGACGGTAGCGGCAACAACGGTGGAAACGAGACCAAGGTAACAGGTATCGTTCTCAACGAGCTTTCAGGTGCTGACAAGTTCATCGAGCTTTACAACACAACTGACAAGGAGCTCTCACTCGAGGGTGTATACGTAGTTAAGTATGACTCTTCAAAGGAAGGTGGCAAGTCTACAACTTGGACAGGTGCCAAGGGTATGACTATCGCAGCTAAGGGTTTTGTGGTTCTCGAGAGCTCTGACCTCGCAGATCCAGCTGAGGATGGAGATCCAGCATACGTATACGAGTCTGCAAACCACGTGTTCAAGGGTGGTCTTTCAGGTAAGAAGAACGTGTTCATCGAGCTCTATAGCGCAGCAGATGAGAAGCTCAGCGAGTTCAAGAGAGGTGAGGAAGGTGCAGGTTGGAACCAGGTTTCTGGCTTCAATAACGACAAGAAGCACACATTCTCACGCGTACCAGACGGAACAGGTGAGTTCGTATACGCTGACCCTACAAAGGGCGCTGCAAACGGTGCTAAGGTAGCTGACATCGAGCAGACTCCTGAAATGTAATTCTCCCCTGTAGAATCGTAACGAACTATGGCAGAATTGAAAATCGGTGAGATCTCAAAGCCACGCTTTGAGTTCCGCTCATTCGGACAGTGCTTCTGCGAGGCACACAAGAGAATGGCTCGTCTTTCGGTTCCTGTACCTGAAAAGGTATGGGAGCGCGAGAGCGATGAGATCTATATCATCTCACGCAAGAATGACATCAACAACACCAAGATCCGCAACGGCAAGATGGACATCAAGACTTATGTCCAGACAGTTGACGGCCTCGAGCAGTGGAACCCTCTCATGAAGGGTGAGTTCCCAATCTCACGCGCAGTGCTTGAGAACGAGGTTTTCCCTGCATTCATGGTGGAGATGCCTGCTCTTGACAAGGATGAGTACACTTACGAGGAGTTCATCGGCATGGTGAAGGCTAATCCTGATCTCGCAGCTGTACGCGTGCACAAGCAGCGTTTCGGCTACATGGTGAACAACACCATCTGCGAGGTTGGTAACGTTCTCATCAACGGTGCTAAGATCGTGACCATCAACTCAGAGTCTACTGAGATCGAGGATATCAAGAAGACCATCGCTGACTGCGGTCTCGAGGGTGTTGAGAACATCAACTACCTCCAGGCTATCAAGCGTGTGATCGGTATGTCTGACAAGCCACTTGCAAACGAGTAGTATCATGGCACAGGAAGTAGAAAGAAAATTCTTGGTTGCAGGCGACTTCAAGCCGTTTGCAAAGAAGGCAACTCGCATCACTCAGGGTTACCTCAGCTCAGTTCCTGAGCGCACAGTACGCGTTCGCATCAAGGGCGAGAAGGGATTCATCACCATCAAGGGCATCGGCTCTGCAAGCGGAGCAAGCCGTTATGAGTGGGAGAAGGAGATCCCTGTTTCAGAAGTTGAAGAACTTCTGAAAATTTGTGAGCCAGGCGTGATCGACAAGACACGCTACCTCGTTGAGGCTGGCGAGCACACTTATGAGGTGGATGAGTTCTACGGTGACAACGAAGGCCTTACAGTGGCTGAGGTTGAGCTTTCTTCTGAGGACGAGGCTTTTGCAAAGCCAGAGTGGCTCGGTGAGGAGGTTACTGGAGACGTCAAGTACTACAACTCTATGCTCATGAAGAACCCATATAAGAATTGGGCTAAATAATTATTCTGAAGATTGCCACGGCCCTTACAGGGCCTCGCAATGACGTGGTGAATGACCTGTCCCATACAGAGGAGGGATGTTATCCATACGTCATTGCGAGGAGCGTAGCGACGTGGCAATCTTTTAAATAACCAACAAACTATGACCGACAAGCACACAGAACTGGAACAGGAGCAGGTCTTTGACCCGCTGGATATGAATAACTACAAGGTGGAGAAGCTTCCGAAGATGGAGAAGTCCGGATTCGAGAAGTGGATGGCCCGTCTTGGCGGACCTATCGCTGCCATTGTATTCGTACTTATATATTGGGTGATTGACATCCCTTTGTTTGACAACCTTGATTTCTCAGGACTCTCAAGCAAGGCACAGGCAAGACTCGCCGTGATCGGTGAGGCGGCCTTCATCAAGGCATGCTACGCCATGCTCGCCATCTTCTGTGCGTCTATCGTGCTGTGGATTACAGAGGCGGTGCAGAGCTACCTGACTTCGCTCATGGTGATCATGGCCGTAATCATCTGCGGCGTGACTACCCAGAAGGATGCGTTCGCACAGCTCGGACATCCGGTGATGTGGCTCAACATCCTGTCTTTCGTTCTCGCCAGCATGCTTGTCAAGACGAAGGTTGCCAAGAGATTCGCCCTCTGGTTCGTGCTCAAGTTCGGTAAGAGCGCGTCGGGCATATTCTTCAGCTTCCTCGTAATCAATGTCGTCCTGTCTCTCTTCATCTCCGCTACGACAGTCAAGGCGACAATCCTTCTTCCTATATTCATGGTCGTGGCGGCAATTTTCGGAGCAAGCCAGGGCAACCGAAACAACTTCGGCCGTAACCTCGTGCTCCAGAACCTTTTCCAGATCAACATCGGTGCGAGTGCATTCATGACCGGCTCGGGAGCCAACCTTCTGGCTGTCTCTCTCCTGACCGGTGCCTATAGCTCGGTGTCATTGATCTACTCTGACTGGCTGGCTGCAGCCTTCCCGCTTGCGATGATCCTGCTTCTTATCGGCTGGTTCGTAGGTGCGAAGCTGATATTCCCTCTCAAGCCTGAGGAGAAGAAGCCTCAGATCGCCGGTGGTATGGATCGCCTGCGTCAGGAACTCAGCGCCATGGGTAAGATGACCAAGGATGAGTTCAAGTCGGTGGCCATCTTCGTCGGCGTGGTCATCATGTGGGTGACAGAGAGTCTGCACGGCATTTCAGCTGAGGTTGTCGTGCTGATCGGTGCCATCATTGCGTTGATGCCTGGAATCGGTGTTGTCAAGTGGAATGATGTAGATATCCCTTGGCATCTTATGATCTTCTCAGCGGGAGCATACGTGATCGGATCAGGTCTCAATGCCACCGATCTTCCTGCTGTCATGGTCGGAGCGGGAATGGACGCGCTCGGCATCACTGCCAACACTCCGTTCTTCGTGATGTACCTTCTTCTTACAGGACTGATGCTTTTCAGTGCGCTGATCTTCCAGTCCAAGAACATGAGGACACTTGTATTCGTGCCGATCGCCATCGGTGTGGAGCAGCAGTTCGGCCTTCCGCCGCTCAGCCTTTCGTTCCCTGTGTCCCTTCTGATCGAACACGTTTACGTGCTGCCGTTCAACAGCAAGCCGGCAGCGCTGCTATATACTACAAACCACTACAGCTGGAGCGACACCTTCAAATTCGGTATCATAATGATGTTCATAGCATGGTTTATGATCCTCGTTTGGGGTGAGACTGTGCTCCATTGGTTAGGTTATACTCCAGGGTTATTCTAACCCCGGAGTATGTTCAAACCCCCGACCTTGCGGTCGACCCCTAAAGGGGTATTTCGGCCCTACCCGGGCCGGTCCCTTCGGGACTTATTAATCCACCGCACGATGTTTAAATTGTAAACCATGATCTCTATACAGGCGAAGAAGCACGATAATTTTTCGGTTGAGTTCAAGTTCGGATTCAACTGCAAGGAGGATGGCAAGCGCGATGACTTTTCGGTCAACGCGTGGATGTTCGTGCCTAACAGTCTGGATATCAATTCGGAGAACTACGGCAAGAAGCAGTTCTACCGCGACGTGAAGTCCAACATCAGGCTGATCACTCCGGTATATCTTCTGCGTGAGATCGCTTGCGATGACTCACAGCCTCTGGCCTCTCTCCGCCGTGCCCTGGAGGGTGTGGTGTATAACCCGAGCCCCGAGGCCATCGATGCATACGAATACCATCTGAAGATGTTCGCCGCCATATTCAAGAGCGCTCTGCGCGATCATGCGGCCCATCTTCGTTCGGTCCGTTCGCTTGAGACGGCTGACTACCTCGTGGCCGATTATGTCGGCAGCTCATCCCTCGTGCTGGAGAAGTTCCGTGCGCTGTACCAGATAATTGATGTGCCGACGGTTTCTGACAAGACCCGTACTCTGTTCCGCATGTGCGACGAGTTCATGAGTCATGTCGTGGAACTCAGAACCATAAGGATCATCCGCGCAATCGATGCTTCCCTCAATGCGGAGGCATATGCCAAGATCCGCGAGGACTTCATGGGTCTGATCGTGCGTGAACATAATTATAAAGTGTCGCAGGGTTATGGCGTCATGAAGAACGACGAAGTTCATGACAGAGAGCTGATCTACCATCGCGGCATGCTCAAGAAATTCATTGAGAGCGAGTTGTATATCCGTCTGGACAAGAAGAAGGACGGAGTCGCTCTTGAGCAGATCTATTATAGCCTTGCGGCAGGCGTGGCCATGATATTCGCGACGGCGGTGGCATGGCATACGCAGGTGAAGTATGGAAACATCACATGGCCTCTGTTCATCGTCCTTGTGGTCAGCTACATGCTCAAGGACCGCATCAAGGACCTCCTGCGTTACTATTTCGCTCATAAGCTCGGCAATAAATACTACGACAAGAAGGCCGTCGTGACCATTGGACAGAACCGCGTCGGCGAGATAAAGGAGGGATTCGACTTCATATCGTCGTCAAAGACTCCTGCCGAGGTCATGCGTATGCGTGAGAAGGCTTCGGCCGTGGAGGATGAGTCACGTATATTCGAGGAGAAGATACTCCTGTACCGTAAGCATGTGACCATTGACGATGTTGCCCTGGCCGAGAATGATGATTATCCGATGAGAGGTATCAATGAGATCCTCCGTCTGCACCTGCATCGCTTTACGCATAAGATGGACAACCCGGTGGTGCCTATCGATTCGGTCGATGCCGACGGCAGGATCACTAGTGTGGAGGTCGAGAAAATCTACTATGTCAACATCGTGTTCCAGCTCCAGCATGACGGCAAGGCTGAATATCATCACTTTAGGATATCAATGACACGTGACGGTGTATTGGATATCATGAAAATTGATTAAATTCGCAAGATATTATGCGATTCTAATCAATTTTCAATCATATGGCAATCATTAACAAAGAAAAGAAGTACAAGTGGGAGTTCGCCAATATCGGCGGAGCTTCACGTGTGAAAATTTCTACAGGCGAGGACATCGCTCATCTCGATGAGCTCGATCCTAAGATGTGGACTGTCCTTTCATGTCCGGTAAAGGGTCTCGAGATCTGCGAGAAGAGCCTTGCATACATGGATACAGACGCTGACGGAAAGATCCGTGTAAACGATGTGATCGCTACATCGAAGTGGCTCTCAGCAGTCGTGAAGGACCTCAATGTCCTTACTGCAGGTCAGGATTCTATCTCACTCGACGCTATCGATCAGGAGAATGCTGACGGAAAGAAGATATATGCTGCAGCAAAGCAGATCCTTGAGAACCTCGGCAAGGAGGGTGATGTGATCTCTCTCGCTGACACAAAGGATGTTGCTGCTATTTTTGCGAAGACACGTTTCAATGGTGACGGCATCATAACTGAGGGCTCGTCAGACGACGCTGACGTAAAGGCTGTGATCGCTGCTGCAGTCGCCGCTATGGGCGGCGTTGCTGACAGAAGCGGCGCAATGGGCGTGAACGCCGAGATGATAGAAGGCTTCTATAAGGCACTCGCTGATTATGCTGCATGGTGCGACGCAGCTGTTGAGGCTCCGTTCGCTGACAAGACTGATGCTGCGATTGCTGCTTACAATGCGCTCGATGCTAAGGTGAAGGATTTCTTCATGCGCTCGAAGCTTGCTGCATTCTCTCCTGAGAGCGTTGCTTCTCTTGATGTGCAGACTGCGGGTATCCAGGCAATCAGCGCAGAGAACCTCACAGGTAAGATGGACGAGATCGCTGCATATCCTATCGCACGCGTGACAGGTAAGGCTGAGATCGATCTTTCGGAGCCGGTCAACCCGGCATGGGCTGCTCAGTTTGACCTCGTGAAGTCAGTAGCTTTTGCTGACAAGAAGGTGCTTACTGAGGCTGACTGGGCTGCTGTCGGTGCTGCTTTCGCTGCTTACACAGCTTGGAAGGGTGCCAAGGCAGGTGCTTCAGTTGAGGCTCTCGGTCTTGAGACTGTCAAGAAGTTCCTCGCTGAGGACAAGAAGGCTGCTCTCCTTGAGCTCGTCGCTCAGGACGCGGCTCTTTCTGAGGAGGCTGCAAACATCGAGATGGTGGACAAGTTCCTCCACATTCTCCGTGATTTCTACAGACTCCTCCGTAACTTCGTGACTCTTAGTGATTTCTATACAAAGGAAAAGGGGGTTTCTGCTATCTTCCAGTCAGGACGCCTCATCATTGACCAGAGAGAGTGCCGTTTCTGTATGCAGGTTGCTGATGCTGCAAAGCACAACGCATCGGCTGCAGCCAGCGGAATGTTCCTCGTATACTGCGACTGTACTACCAAGTCGAAGCCAGGCAAGCTCGCTATCGTGGCAGCTGTGACTGTGGGCGAGATCGGTGACCTCGTTGCAGGTAAGAACGCCATCTACTATGATAACTCAGGTCTCGAGTGGGATGCAGTGATCACTAAGGTTGTTGACAACCCAATCAGCATCGCACAGTCATTCTGGTCTCCATACCGTAGAATGGCAAAGACAGTAGAGAACCTCATCAATAAGAGCGCTGCAGACAAGGATGCCAAGATGATGGCAGACGCTACAGCCAAGATCAATGCGGCTCCGACTGCAGTTCCTGCAGCGGGCGCTGACGGCAAGCCAGCAGCGGCTCCACCGTTCGACATCGCCAAGTTCGCCGGTATCTTTGCTGCTATCGGTATGGCATTAGGTATGATCGGTAGTGCCCTTGTGGCTCTGTTTGATGGCCTTTCTGATCTTGAATGGTGGAAACTCATCCTTGTATTTGTCGGCATCATGCTCGTGATTTCAGGTCCTGCAATGATCCTCGCATGGCTCAAGCTCCGCCGCCGCAACATCGCACCGCTCCTCAATGCAAACGGATGGGCTGTCAATGCGGCTTCGAAGATCAGCATTCCATTCGGAGAAACTCTCACAGACGCTGCCAAGTTCCCTAAGATGAAGCTTAAGGATCCGTTCGCAAAGAAGGGCCTTGCTCCATGGAAGAAGTGGGCGATCTCTCTCGCAGCCCTCGTGGTTGTAGCAGGCGGCCTCTGGATGTTCAACCTGCTGGCATGGGCAGGACTCGGCTCACCGCTCCCACGCTACAACAAGACTGAGGTTCCTGCCGAGGTCGTAGAGTGCACAGACTCAACAGCAGTTTCTGACACAGTGGTAGTTGATGCTGTTCCTGCAGAGTAGTTCTATTTTAACAGTAAAATCAAGGCCTGTAGATATCTCGTGATGTCTTCAGGCCTTTTTGTTATTGGGTCTGGCACCCAAGGTTTACTGTTTTAGTGTGATGCAGAAAGCACTGATACTCAGTAGTTTAGTGATATGTCCTGCCTTCCTTGCCATGCAGGACATTTGCTTAACTCGCTCAGTCTCACATGGTTGGGTGAAACGCTACTGTCTTTTGCCAAGCTCTTTATCCAGGAAAAGCAGCCCGGCATTCCCGCCACTCTTCATCCTGTCCACAATTCCTGCAAACAACGCTTCCTCCTCCACCTGCTCATCCACAAACCTCCTGAAAAAGTTCTCTGTCGCAAAGTCCTGTTCTTCGATCGCGTGCAGGACAATCTTGTCGATCATCTTTGACACCATCTTCTCCTGACTGAGCGAATGCTCGAACACCTCCTGTACAGATCCCCATCCTTCCGGCACGAGGTTCACCATCTGGAGCTTCACCTGGCCTCCTCTGTCAGTGAGGTAATCCGCCATGTCCATAGCATGCTTCTTCTCCTCTTCCGAATGCACCTTCATCCAGTGGGAGAATCCCTCCCATCCCTGCATCTTGAGAAAATACGCCATCTGCAGATACAGATGTGCCGACCACAGCTCCGCCGTAATCTGGTCATTGATGACCTTCTGCAATTTACTTGTAATCATGTCTCTTTGTTTTAAAGTTCACGGTCATGATTACAACTCCAGTGCCTGATTTCTATGTTTTGTTTAAACGTTTGATTATCAGTGTAATATAAAACCTCCTTGCCGTCAAAGGGGAGCAAGGAGGTTTTATAATTTATTGATCGATAGCTTTTTACGCTTTGCCTAGATTTGGACCCCGCCGAGGATGACGCGGTCGATGACCGGAGTCTGGTGGCTGTACGGTATGAAGGCGAGGGATGGAACCGGCTTGGTGATGATCAGGTTGGCCTTCTTGCCGACGGTGATCGAGCCGAGCTGGTCGCTCACGCCCATAGCGTATGCTGTGTTGATTGTGCAGGCGTTGAATGACTGCTCAGGAGTCAGGCGCATGCGGATGCAACCGAGGGCCATGACAAAGCGCATGTTGCCGCTTGGGCTCGAGCCCGGGTTGTAGTCCGATGCGAGTGCGACAGGGAGTCCGGCCTCAATGTAACCCTTGGCATTGCCGTATGGGATTCCGAGGAAGAATGAACATCCCGGAAGCATGGTCGGCATAGTGCCGCTTCCGCGCAGAGCCTCGATTTCAGCATCTGTTGTCTTCTCAAGGTGGTCAACTGAAAGGGCTCCATGCTTCACTCCGACCTGTACGCCGCCTGAAACTTCAAGCTCATTGGCGTGGATCTTCGGGGTTATGCCGTACTCTGCTGCCTTGCTCAATATCTTGTCTGTATCTTCGACTGTGAAGAATCCGGCATCGCAGAACACGTCGACATAGTCTGCAAGGCCTTCTGCTGCCACTGCAGGGAGCATCTCGTTGCACACCAGGTCCACATACTCTGTCTGACGTCCCTTGTATGCGCGTCCGACTGCATGTGCTCCAAGGAAGTTTGCCTTGACTGTCAGCGGGGCAGTCTCCTTGATGCGCTTGATCACGCGAAGCATCTTGAGTTCATCCTCCACAGTCAGACCGTATCCGCTCTTGATCTCTGCTGCTCCGGTACCCATGGCCATGATCTCGCGCACACGCACCATTGACTGCTCATAGAGCTCGTCTTCCGAGGTGTTGTGCAGCAGGTCAGCTGAGTTGAGGATTCCGCCGCCGCGGGCAGCGATCTCCTCATAGCTCAGTCCGGCGATCTTGTCACGGAACTCGCCGTCACGGCATCCGGCATAAACGATGTGAGTATGGCTGTCACAGAAAGCCGGCATCACATATCCGCCCTTCGCATCGATGAATTCAATGTCGGTGGTTGTATCGGTATTCAAAACCGTGCTACCCCCCTGGCTCTGCCCAAACTCCGTGATGACCCCGTCCTCGATGACCAGGTAAGCATTCTCGATGCACTCCACAGTGTTCATCTGTGAGCCCTCAAGCTTCCTCACGTCTGCCGGCAGTATACCAGCCAGTGTCCCTATGTTGTATATTACAGTCTTCATTTTGTAGTGTGCTTCTGTAATTGATTGATGTTCAATCGTTTGTGTAAATGTCCTGCATGGCAAGGAATGCAGGACATTTGCTTAAGATGTTGATATGTAGTGCTTTACGTGAAACGCTTAGCGGATGAACTCGATGGACTTCTCAATGAGCGGGTGCATGTAGCGGTCATCTTCGATGAACGGTACCACCTTGCGGTAGCCGGCGAAGATCTTCTCGATCGCCCATGACGATCTCAACGGTCTGCGGAACTCGAGAGCCTGCGCTGCATTGAAGAGCTCGATAGCCAAAACTCTTTCAGTGTTTTCGACTACGCGAACGAGCTTTGTTGCAGCATTTGCACCCATGCTGACATGGTCCTCCTGACCCTGTGAAGAAGGGATGGAGTCAGCTGAAGCAGGCATACAGAGACCCTTGCTCTGGCTCACGATAGAAGCCGCAGTATACTGAGGAATCATGAAGCCGCTGTTCAGACCTGGCTTTGCCACAAGGAAGTTAGGAAGACCTCTCTGACCTGAGATCAGCTTGTAGATACGGCGCTCTGAGATGTTCGAGAGCTCCGAGAGTGCGATGGTCAGCATGTCCATAGGGATGGCGATAGGCTGGCCGTGGAAGTTACCTGCCGAGATGATGAGGTCCTCGTCAGGGAATACTGTAGGGTTGTCAGTCGCACTGTTGATCTCTGTCTCGATCACAGACTTCACATATCTGATGGTGTCCTTCGAAGCTCCGTGTACCTGCGGGATGCAGCGGAATGAATATGGATCCTGTACATGAACCTTCTTCTGCTTGATGATCTCGCTGCCCTCGAGGAGCTTGCGGAAATGCTCAGCAGTCTCGATCTGGCCTCTGTGCGGACGTACCTCGTGAACCTGTGGGTAGAAAGGCTCGATGCGGCCGTCGAATGCCTCGAGAGACATTGCGCCGATCTTGTCGGCCCAGTCAGACAGACGCTCTGCCTGGATGAGTGACCATACGGCATTCGAACTCATGAACTGGGTACCGTTCAAAAGTGCGAGACCCTCCTTTGACTGGAGCTTGATAGGCTCCCAGCCGAGTTCTGCCCAGACCTCAGCTGATGGGCGCACAGCACCCTTGTAAAGCACTTCGCCCATGCCGATGAGCGGGAGGCAGAGGTGGGCGAGCGGAGCGAGGTCGCCGGAAGCTCCGAGCGAGCCCTGCTGGTAAACCACAGGAAGCACGTCGTTGTTGAACATGTCCATAAGGCGCTGTACAGTAACGAGCTGCACTCCAGAGTAGCCGTAAGAGAGTGACTGGACCTTAAGAAGGAGCATGAGCTTCACGATCTCAGGGCGCACTGTCTCGCCTGTGCCGCATGCGTGCGACATCACGAGGTTGTGCTGGAGCTGCGAGAGATCCTCAGCAGGGATAGAGATGTTGCAGAGCGAACCGAAGCCGGTTGTCACTCCGTAGACAGGTCTTCCGATGTCCTCCATCTTGCTGTCGAGGAACTTGCGGCATTTCACGATGGCTGCCTCGGACTCGGGACTGAGCTCAAGCTTGAGACCCTTTGAAACGATTTCATTGACCTTCTCTATGGTCAGGTGCTTATTGGAAATTATATGTGTCATTACTTTAAAATGTTTCTGATGAGTTCGTCGTCTGCGATGTTAGGGATGGTGACCTTCAGGCCCGGAGTGCGCTCCATCTCACGCTTGATCGCGTTCATGGCGCCCTCGTTGCGGGCCCAGCTTCGGCGTGCGATACCGTTGTTCACGTCCCACAGGAGCATGTCCTTGATGTGGCGGTCCGAATCGGCCGATCCGTCGATGACCATACCGAATCCACCGTTCATTACCTCGCCCCAGCCGACTCCGCCGCCGTTATGGATAGATACCCATGTAGCGCCGCGGAATCCGTCGCCGATGACATTGTGCACTGCCATGTCGGCGCAGAACTGCGATCCGTCATAGATGTTTGAAGTCTCACGGAACGGTGAGTCTGTACCTGATACGTCGTGGTGGTCACGTCCGAGAACGATAGGAGCTGAAATCTCTCCGTTCTTGATGGCCTCGTTGAATGCAAGGGCGATCTTAGTACGGCCTTCGCAGTCAGCATAGAGGATACGTGCCTGTGAACCTACCACGAGGTTGTTGCGTCCAGCCTCATCGATCCAACGGATGTTGTCCATCATCTGACCCTGGATCTCCTCCGGTGCCTCTGCCATGATCTCGCGGAGCACCTTAGCTGCGATAGCGTCTGACTTTGCGAGGTCCTCAGGGTTCTCTGACATACATACCCAGCGGAATGGGCCGAATCCGTAGTCAAAGAAGAGAGGTCCCATGATGTCTTGTACGTATGAAGGATACTTGAAGCGGCCGTCCTCGCGGACTACGTCAGCGCCGGCGCGCGATGCCTCAAGAAGGAACGCGTTACCATAGTCAAAGAAGTACATTCCTCTGTCAGCCAGCTTGTTGACTGCAGCAGCGTGGCGACGGAGAGACTCCTGCACGCACTCCTTGAACTTCTCTGGCTCCTCGGCCATCATGCGGTTAGACTCCTCATATGAATATCCCACAGGGTAGTAACCTCCCGCCCATGGGTTGTGAAGCGATGTCTGGTCTGAACCGAGGTCTACGTGTACGTTCTCCTCAGCAAGTCTCTCCCAAAGATCGACGACGTTACCGAGGTATGCGATCGAGATGACCTCCTTGTCCTCCATTGCCTTGCGGATGCGAGGGATGAGCACGTCGAGGTCCTCATGAATCTCGTCAACCCAGCCCTGGTCGTGGCGCTTGTGCGCTGCATGAGGGTTAACCTCCGCACATACGCTCACAACGCCCGAAATGACGCCGGCCTTTGGCTGTGCGCCTGACATACCGCCGAGACCGGCAGTAACGAAGAGCATGCCCTTCATGTTCTCCTCAGTGCCTGCGAGGCCGCGTGCCTTGAGCTGCTTGCGAGCCGCGTTCATCACGGTGATTGTCGTTCCGTGAACGATACCCTGAGGACCGATGTACATATATGAACCTGCGGTCATCTGGCCGTACTGCGAAACGCCGAGAGCATTGAACTTCTCCCAATGGTCAGGCTTCGAGTAGTTCGGAATCACCATACCGTTGGTCACGATCACGCGCGGAGCGTCCTTGTGGCTAGGGAAGAGTCCGAGTGGGTGGCCTGAGTACATCACGAGAGTCTGCTCGTCGGTCATAGTCGCGAGGTACTGCATCACGAGGCGGTACTGAGCCCAGTTCTGGAACACTGCGCCGTTACCACCGTATGTGATAAGCTCGTGAGGGTGCTGGGCAACGCGATAGTCGAGGTTGTTCTGGATCATCGCCATGATCGCAGCAGCCTGCTTTGACTTTGCAGGGTACTCGTCGATAGGGCGCGCGTACATCTCGTAATCAGGACGGAGACGGTACATGTAGATGCGGCCGTACTCCTTGAGCTCCTGCGCAAACTCCTCTGCGAGAACCGCATGGTTCTCAGCAGGGAAGTAACGGAGAGCGTTCTTGATAGCCAGCACCTTCTCCTCCGCGCTGAGGATCTCCTTGCGCTTAGGGGCGTGGCTCACTGTTGTGTCATAAGGTTTCGGCTCCGGAAGTATCGCCGGAATACCTGCCAATATATCTTCGTGGAATTTGTTCATATGTATGTTAGAGCTTTGCGTTAACTATTTCAAGGACTTCGGCCTCAGCGGCGATTGCGGCTGCTGCGATTTCAGCAGCCTCTGCGCAGAGTTTCTCGGCTGCAGCCTTGTCAGCGAGGCCGGCTGCGTTGATGCGTACGTTCATCTGTGCTCCGAGGACGGCGCTGCGTGCTGCGAGCGCACCAACACCTGCGTCAGAAACCGATGCCGGGTTACCCTCTGTAGCCATAGCCTTCACGATAGGGAACACCTCAAGAGAAGCCTTCATGGTCTTCAATGGAACCTCAGTAGCATAGAGGGTTGCAGCCTCGAGAGCAGCGGCGCGCGCTGCCTTCTCCTCGTCAGAACCCTTAGGCATGCCGAGAGCGGCCATGATCTTGTCGAACGCTGCAGTGTCCTCGTCAACCAGGGCAAGGAGTCTGTTCATCACAGCCTGTCCCTTGTCTGCCCAGTCAGAGAACTCCTTCCAGCGTGCATCCCATCCTGCCTTGTGAGATGAAAGGTTAGCCACCATTGTTCCAAGAGCAGCTCCGAGAGCGCCCATGTATGCTGAGATAGATCCGCCGCCTGGAGCAGGTGACTCAGAAGCGGTCTCGTTTGCAAAGCCCTTGCAGGTCATGCGCACGAGTCTCTCCTTTGCTGCTGCAGTCGCCTCGTCCTCGATCAGGTACTCGATTACCTTCTCCTTTGGCTCGAATGGCTTGAGGTCGTCAAGTCCCATTGACTTCACTGCAATTTTGATGATCTCCTCGTCAGATATACCTGTTGAGCGCTGCTGCTTCTCGAGGAAGTAACGGCCTGCCTCGATGAGGGTGCGCTTTGGTACGAGACCTACGATCTCAGTACCGGTCACGCGGAGGCCGCGGGCCTGTGCCGCACGGCATACCTCGTCGAATGCAACGTGGAGTGGGGTGGTGTTGATATCTGTGATGTTCATCGATACCTGTGCGATGCCGTACTCGTCGATGAACCAGCCGATTGCCTTGCAGCCCTTCAATGTACCAGGAATCATCACGGTCTTGCCGTTCTCATCCTTCACGATCTTACCGGTGATAGGGTTGCCCTCTCTCTTCGGACGACCCTTTTCGCGTACGTCGTATGCGATCGCATTTGCACGGCGGGTCGAAGTCGTGTTGAGGTTATAGTTCACCGCGATGAGGAAGTCGCGCGCACCTACGTTGGTAGCACCTGCCTGCGCTGTGCGCTCGGTGTATTCGCCCGGACCGAAGTCTGGCTGGCGCTGAGGGTCGCCCATCTTCTCAGGCAGAGCCTCATATTCACCTGCGCGGCATACCGCGAGGTTCTTGCGCTCAGGTCTCTGGGCTGCGGCCTCATAGCAGTAGCATGGGATCTCGAGTTCATTATAAATGCGCTCAGCCAGCTTTCTTGCCAGTTCAGCGCATTCTTCGAGTGTAATACCGGAAATAGGGATGAGTGGAAGTACGTCAGTAGCACCTGAACGTGGGTGTGCACCATGGTGCTGACGCATGTCGATGAGCTCGCCGGCACGCTTCACGCCCTGGAATGCAGCCTCGAGGACAGCCTCAGGGCTTCCCACGAATGTTACTACTGTACGGTTGGTAGCCTCGCCCGGATCGACGTCCAGAACCTTTACACCACCTGCTTTCTCGATCGAAGCGACGATCGAATTGATTACTTCCATGTTGCGGCCTTCACTGAAATTAGGCACGCATTCGATGATTCTTTCCATAAGTTTTCTATGTGTTATTTTATGATTATTTCCTGTTCTTCCGCTTCGGTTGTCTGCTGGATCACGTCGGCCAGCATGAGCATGTTCGAGGCCACGACGCTGACCTGCCTGTCGGCTGCGCCCTCGCTGAGTGCATACCAGGTCAATGTGCTGCCGAGCACCTCCTCGTCCCCAACGAATCTGATGAACTTGAATTTCTTCGCAAGGTTGCTCTGGAGCACTGAGGTGTACTGGGTGCATATCGCCTCGACGTCAGCCTCGATCGCCTCCTGTGTCTGGCTTTCCTGTACTGCGCTGTATGCCTTGATGAATTCGGAGTACTCCGGATCACTCTCCACCTTCACTCCCTTTTCGGTCTCGTTGAGGATGATCATTCGTTCGACGTCCTGCGAGTCGTGTTCCAGCTCACTTGATATGTCATGCAGTTTTGAGAAACGGACTCCTGCAAAATAAATGTAGTCGCCGTCGATGGCGTATTTGATTTTGCCGAAGTCTATGCCGATGGATGCCTTGTAGTATGCTTTCTTGATGTAGAGAATCTTCCTTTGACCCTTGTCTTTGAGCTTGAGGAACTCCAGCATCTTTGTCCAGCCTCCTTTTCCCGGAATCATGTCCTGGTACTTCTCGTCCTGCATCAGGCTTTCGAGGTCGTTCTCCTTGACCATGTAGCCCTTCTTGGCGTATTCCATCTTCTCAAGCTTGAATGTGAAACTGATGTTGCCCGGCATTCCGTCGGTCTGGTGTCTCGTGTCCAGTTTCCCTATGAGCTCGTTATTCTCGCGCTCAAGCGCTTCAATACGCTTTTCAAGCGTCTGCTTGCTGTCGAGTTCAGCCTGCTTCTTGGTCAGGGCGTTCTGCAGGAGAGTGCCTGCTGGAGAGAATGCAAGGACCGTAAAGGTCACTGTAAGTGCGTTTGAGATGATTAGGAAAATTGCCGATACTCCTTCAACAAGAAGGGTGAATCCGAGGATGTTACATAGCACAAGAAGTGCGCAGCCCGCCACACAGAGGCGGCTTTTGAGCAGTCCGGCCTTTTCGACGAGTCCTGCGATATTTTTCTTAATAAACAGTCCCATTGTAATGGCTTTACAATAATTTGTAAAGATAGTAAAAAATCCGGACTGCGGTGCAATATAATCAAATGGTTTTGCATCTATTGCCGAGACCGGAAATATGTATAAATTTGTAATCGACTAAATTAACTGGATATGAAAAGATTGATCATGATTCTTTCTGCCCTGGCATTCTTTGCGGTTTCCGCTGCTGCCCAGGACTTTGTGACTAAGAGAAACGGTGAGGATATACCTGCAATCGTTGATGAGGTAGGCCCGGACTATGTAAGGTTCCGCCTATGGGACGAACCTGAAGGGGTGACATACACGATGCTTAAGAACGAAATCCTCATGATACGTTATGCAACAGGACGCAACGAGGTGTTCGACCAGAAGCAGTCTTTGGCTATGGTTCCTATGAAATACAAGGAGATGGCAGAGGTCTATGATTACCGTCTCTATCAGAAGTCCCCATTTGACAGGTATAGTCCTGCCGGCTCGGGCATCGCTTCCTTCTTCATTCCGGGTCTAGGTCAGATGATCTGCGGCGAATGGGGACGCGGATTCGCTTATCTTGGTGGACATGTCGGCTGCAATATACTTATAGGTTTATCTGCAATTGCAGAATCGGACACGCTTGTGCTCATGGGACTTGCCGGTATACTTGCTATAGACATCTGCTCTATCGTAGACGGTGTCCGCGTAGCAAAAGTAAAGAACATGTACATGGAAGATCTAAGGAAGTCAGGGTACTATGGTCTTGATGTAGATCTCTATCCTTCAGTGAATTACGTCCACACTGCTTCAGGTGTTCAGCCGACTGCCGGCATGACTCTGGCTCTTAGATTCTAATAAAAAATCTGCATCGGACCGATGCAGATTTTTTATTTCTAGAATTCCGGGCCGCCGCCCATGTTGCCTCCTC
>JAGBSL010000070.1 GCA_017631875.1 Bacteroidales bacterium
AAAAACAATAAAAAACGACTTGAATTTTCGTTTTAAAAGAATTCTTTTCGTTATCAATAGAGCGTGATGAAGCGCAGAATTTTAAATTTGCAATTAGAACACGAAAACCAATAACCATTCACAGATATGAAAGCTCTCGACAGACAGACGGCTCAAGCCGCAAAGTACCCTACCAAGGTAATTCAGTTCGGCGAAGGCAACTTCCTTCGCGCATTTGTAGATTGGATCATCTGGAACACCAACAAGGCTACTGATTTCAATGCCGGTGTAGTTGTTGTCCAGCCTATCGACAGGGGAATGGTGGACATGCTGAATTCTCAGGATGGCCTCTACCATGTGAACCTTCAGGGTATCGACAAGGGTCAGGCTGTTGACTCTATAGAGATGATCGACGTGATCAACGGTGGTCTGAATCCATACACTCAGAACGCCGAGTTCATGGCTTTGGCTGAAAATCCAGAGATCCGTTTCGTTATATCGAACACAACTGAGGCGGGTATCGCTTTCGATCCTTCATGCAAGCTCGATGACAAGCCGGCATCTTCATATCCGGGCAAGCTCACTCAGCTTCTTTATCACAGATACGAGCACTTCAACGGCGACATGAC
Source organism: Bacteroidales bacterium (assembly GCA_017631875.1). The sequence continues at coordinate 609 of JAGBSL010000070.1, forward strand.
CAAGGGATTCATCATCCTTCCTTGCGAGCTCATCTTCCTTAACGGCAAGGAGCTCAAGAAGTGCATCTATCAGTATATCGACCTCTGGAATCTCGGAGAAGGCTTCAAGGCATGGTTCGAGCAGGCTTGCGGCGTATACTGCACGCTCGTAGACAGAATCGTTCCGGGTTATCCTAAGGATACCATCGACCAGATCCACGAGCGCATCGGCTTCAAGGACAATCTGGTTGTTAAGGGCGAGATCTTCCATCTTTGGGTGATCGAGGCTCCTGAGTCTGTTGCTGCCGAGTTCCCTGCAGATAAGGCTGGTCTGAATGTGCTCTTTGTTCCAAGCGAGGCTCCATACCATGAAAGAAAGGTGACATTGCTCAACGGTCCTCACACAGTGCTTTCTCCTGTAGGTTATCTCTCAGGACTCGATACAGTGAAGGAGTGCGTCGAAGACCCTCAGGTCGGACAGTTCGTCAGAAAGGTCATGTACGGCGAGCTCATGGAGACTCTGAATCTTCCGAAAGAAGAGCTTCAGGCGTTCGCGGATTCAGTTGTGGAGCGCTTCCTCAATCCATACGTGAAGCATTTCGTGACAAGCATCATGCTTAACTCATTCCCTAAATACAAGACTCGCGACCTTCCAGGCCTGAAGACTTATCTTGAGCGTAAGGGTGAGCTTCCTAAGGGACTCGTTCTCGGTCTTGCAGCTATCATCACATACTACAAGGGTGGCAAGAGAGGCGACGTGGAGATCGTTCCGAACGATGATGCAGCTATCGTGGCTCTCCTCAAAGACCTCTGGGCAACTGGAGATCTTCGCAAGGTGGCTGAAGGCGTACTTGCAGCCGAGTTCATCTGGGGAGAGAACCTCAATGAAATCCCTGGCCTTACAGATCTCGTAGTGGCAGATCTCGAAATCATCCAGAATGAAGGAATGCGTGCAGCAGTCGAAACCGTAATCGGATAATCATGAAATTCATAAAGATAAACGCGGCGGATAACGTCGCCGTTGCAATACACGATGTCGAGGCTGGAGTCAGCTTCGACATCAATGGTGTATCTATAACAACCGTAAACCCTGTTCCGGCAGGCCACAAGGTAGCTCTCGAAGACATGTCAGAAGGAACTGATATAGTAAAATACGGCTTCCCGATCGGTCATCTTCTTGCTCCGGTAAAGAAGGGTGGAGTCATTGACCACACAAACCTCAAGACCAATCTTGAAGGTCTTCTGGAGTATTCATACAGACCTGAACTCACAGAAATCGCCCCGGCACAGTCGCATGCATATTTCAAAGGATATAAAAGGAAGGACGGCAAGGCCGGAGTCCGCAACGAACTCTGGATCATCCCGACAGTAGGATGCGTAAACGGCGTTGCCCAGAACATCCAGAAGCTTTTCGAGAAGGAGCTTGAAAAGTATCCTTCGATCGAAAAGGTCATTGCCTTTCCTCATAATTACGGCTGCTCGCAGCTCGGCGGCGACCATGAAAACACAAGGAATATCCTTGCAGACATGGTGCACCATCCGAACGCAGCCGGCGTCCTGGTCGTAGCTCTCGGCTGCGAAAACAACCAGCTCAGCGCCTTCAGAGAGCTGGTAGGCTCTGTGGACGAGACAAGAGTCAAGTTCATGGAGTCGCAGAAGATCCAGGGTGACGAGGTTGAGCATGGCTTGAACCTTCTTCGTGAGATAGCAGAGGCTGCTAAGGATGACAGACGCGAGGACGTTCCTGTAAGCGAACTTAAGGTGGGATTGAAATGTGGCGGATCCGACGGATTCTCCGGCATTACCGCAAATCCACTCCTCGGACGCTTTTCTGACTGGGTTGTCGCTCAGGGAGGTACTACAGTCCTTACTGAAGTGCCTGAAATGTTCGGCGCGGAGACCATCCTCATGGCCCGCTGCCAGGACGAGCAGACCTTCGATAAGACAGTACACCTTATCAATGACTTCAAGGCTTATTTCATGAAGAATGACCAGCCTGTGTACGAGAATCCATCACCGGGTAACAAAGCCGGCGGTATCTCGACTCTCGAGGAGAAGTCTCTGGGCTGCACGCAGAAATCAGGAAACTCTATCGTGCGCGACGTCCTTCTTTACGGAGAAAGACTCAAGACCAAGGGACTGAACCTGCTCAGCGCACCAGGTAATGACCTTGTAGCGTCTACTGCTCTTGCGGCTGCAGGATGCCAGATAGTCCTTTTCACGACCGGTCGTGGAACTCCGTTCGGAACCTTCGTGCCTACAGCAAAGATTTCGACGAACAGCACTCTCGCTGCCAACAAGCCACTCTGGATAGACTTCAATGCCGGAGTGATCGTCGAAGGAACACCTGCAGAAGAAGTCGACAAGGCTTTCGTCGATTTCGTCATCGGAGTCGCTTCAGGCGAAAGGGTCAACAATGAGAAATCAGGCTACAGCGAGATCGCGATATTCAAATCCGGAGTAACCTTATAATATACTGACAACCATAATGACACGAACCAGAATCATATTATCATGCCTTCTCGCTGCTCTGACTTTAGCTTCATGCAGCAGCAAAGGGTACGCATATCTCTACGAAGACCTGCCGTTTGAAATGCCTCAGGTCGAGAGGCCTTCGATCCCAGTACGCGCAGTCGATATCCGTGATTTCGGCGGAGTTGGCGACGGCGTCACATTGAACTCCGAGGCTTTTGCCAATGCGATCGATGCATTGACTGAAGTGGGAGGTGGACGTCTTGTCGTGCCGACAGGAGTATGGCTTACCGGCCCTATTACGCTGAAGGACAACATCGATCTTCATATCAGACCAGACGCTGTGCTTCTTTTCTCAACTGACAGGGATCTCTATCCTATCGTAGAGACAGTCTTTGAAGGACTTGACACAAAGCGCTGCATCTCACCGATCAATGCCGTAGGTGCTAAGAACATTGCAATCACCGGAGGCGGAACGATTGATGGAAACGGTGACTCATGGAGACAGGTCAAGAAGTCAAAGATTTCTCCTTCGCAGTGGAAGGCCCTGCTCAAGAGCGGTGGATTCACAAACGAGAAGGGAGACCTCTGGTATCCGGATTCGTCATCATTCCGCGGCGCTGTAGTCAGCGACGCTTTCAACGTACCTCAGGGTCTCGAAACAGAAGAAGAGTGGAACAGCGTGAAGACTTATCTCCGTCCTGTGATGATTTCATTCAAGGAATGCGAAAACGTCCTTCTCGAGGACTGCCTCTTCCAGAATTCTCCATGCTGGAACATCCACCCGCTGATGTGCCGCAACGTCATCATCGATAACATTACAGTACGCAACCCATGGTATTCGCAGAACGGAGACGGTCTTGATGTGGATTCATGCGAAAATGTCCTTGTGATCAACTCAAGCTTTGACGTAGGCGACGACGCTATCTGCATCAAATCAGGAAAGGACGAGGACGGCCGAAGAAGGGCAAGGCCTTGCCGCAATC
>JAGBSL010000032.1 GCA_017631875.1 Bacteroidales bacterium
AGCGGTATCTTTGGAGAAGCGTTCTGGGGCGTTATGAAGCTCAAGATGAGAAAGATCAAACCAAGAAAATCATAATATGATACTTCTGGAGAACGGAATCATAGTCACTTCCGAGAAGGAGGAAAAAGGAACCATCGTAATAGACGGAAGTAATATCGTTGATGTTCTGTATACCACAGACGAGGGTTATCCTCTAAGCGTATGGGACTACCGAAAGAAAGCTGACCAGACAATAGACATAGATGGAATGCATGTGATGGCGGGCGGAATAGACGCGCACGTACACTTCCGCGAGCCGGGGCTGACGCATAAGGCCGATATGGCGACGGAGTCGCTGGCGGCCGTTGCGGGAGGCGTAACGACTGTCATGGATATGCCGAACACATCGCCTGCAACAACCTCTGCCGAAGCATTGAAGGGAAAGCTGGAACTGGCAAAGGAGAAATCTGTGGCAAAACTCTCATTCCATATCGGAGCCACAAACAGCAATGTCGGGGACATATGCCGTCTCATCACAAAAGGAGACGATGAAACCGGCATAACCCCTGATGACATAGCCGGAGTAAAGGTGTTCATGGGCTCATCTACCGGAAACATGCTTGTGGATGCAAACGACACACTCGACCGACTGTTCGCAATCAAGGAAAAGCCGGTACTGGTACACTGCGAGGACGAGGAGACCATCAGGGAGAATCTCGCCAAAGCCATCGAGACATACGGAGATGACATCCCATTCAGAGAACACGAGAACATCCGCAGCAGAAAAGCATGCATCAAATCCAGCATCAAGGCGCTGGAGATGGCGATGAAGCACAGAACAAGACTGGTCCTCTGCCACATTTCCACAAAAGAAGAAATCCAGATGACCCGCGCTGCAAAGCTCACAAATCCAAACATCGTAGCTGAGACATCGTGCAATTACCTCTGGTTCTGCAATGAAGACTACGACAGGCTCGGAAGTCGTGCCAAATGTAATCCTGCAGTCAAAGGAGCGGATGACAGACAGGCACTGATCGAAGCGCTTGCCAACGGAGATATCGATACAATCGGCTCGGATCATGCGCCGCACCTTCCTTCAGAAAAGGATGCGCCATACTGCAAGGCTCCGTCAGGACTGCCTTCAATCCAGCAAAGCTTGCCGGTTCTTCTTACAATCGCCCATGACAATGAAATCCCATTGACAAGAATCGCATCAGTATTCTCGGAGAACGCTTCAAAGATATACAAGCTTAACCGAGGCAAGATCGCCAAAGGCTACTGCGCAGACCTGGTAGTATTCGACTACGGACAGACATTCGAGGTCAAGACCGCCGACCAGTTCAGCAAATGCGGATGGACTCCTTACGAAGGAGAGATCCTTCGCGGAGTAATCAAGAATGTATACATAAACGGAAAAGAAATTAAACTTCCTAGATAAAACTTAAACATATGGCACCAAAAGTCCACCCAAGCAAAGTTCTGACATACATTGCGTCGATATTTGCCATCACATTGTGGGGAATGTCATACATATGGACCGACAAGCTCATAGCACAGGGCATTCCTATATTCTATTTTGTATTTGTCAGGATTCTGCTTGCAGGAGTCATACTCTTCCTTTTCAACACAGCCTACGGAAGAATCAAGAGGATCCAGAAGAAAGACTGGCCGAAATTCCTCCTTCTTGCCTTCTTTGAGCCGTTCATCTATTTCATATGCGAGACATATGGACTTAAGGTGACAGGATCCCCTACCCTCAGCGCGATGGTCATCGCGACAATTCCGATCTTCTCTATCGGAGCTGGAATGATCTTCTTCAAGGAGAAAGTCAACTTCATTAATATAATAGGTATAATCTTCTCGCTTGTGGGTATCGTGATGGTGGCCATGGCAAAGGGAGAGCTCGGAGAGCATTTCATCTGGGGAATCGTACTTCTTCTGATCGCCGTTATCGCCGAGGTAGGACATGCATCACTCACAAAGAGTCTTGCAGGAAACTATTCCAGCCAGATCATCGTGATGTATCAGTTCCTCATCGGATCTGTCTACCTCTTCCCTCTGTTCATCTGGAAAGGAATCGACGGCTTCAATGCTGAAACATATTTCAGCGCAGAAGTATGGTACCCGCTCATTTGCCTGGCAGTCCTCTGCTCGAGTCTGGCATTCTCGCTTTGGGTCAGCACGATCAAGAACCTGGGAGTCGCGAAGTCGAGCATCTTCTCAGCGCTCATTCCTGTTGCGGCAGCAATCATAGCATGGGTATTGGGGCATGAGTACCTGAATTCAAGACAGTGGATCGGTATCATCGTTTCTACGGCCGGAGTGATCTTATCACAATATACAGTAAAAAAGCAGGATTAACATCCTGCTTTTTTACTGTATATAATCACGTTACCCCATCCCTAAATCCCTTCCCTCGGGGAAGGGACTTACCTTATTAATTATAGTAATCTCAATCCGATGCGGGAGCGGTCGAGGTCGACGGAGATGACGCGGACTTTGACCTGCTGGTGAAGCTTAAGGATCTTTGACGGATCCGCCATGCCCTTTACGCCCATCTGGGACGCGTGGATAAGGCCGTTCTGCTTAATTCCAATGTCCACGAATGCTCCAAACGCTGTTATGTTTGTAACTATTCCCGGAAGTTCCATTCCTTCCTTGAGGTCATCTATCACATGGATGTCATGGTCGAATTCGAATTCCTGAGCTGATTCACGCGGGTCACGTCCAGGCTTGCGAAGCTCACTGATAATATCGTTGATTGTCGGCAGACCGAATTCACCACCGACATATCTTGACGGCTCGATCTTCGAACAAAGATCAGCATTTCCGACAAGTTCCTTTACTGCTACTCCCAGATCTGCTGCCATCCTGTCAACGATATGGTATGCCTCTGGATGTACTGCCGAGTTATCAAGAGGATTTGAAGCGCCATGTATTCTAAGGAATCCCGCGCACTGCTCGAAAGCCTTGTCGCCAAGACGCTTCACCTTGAGAAGCTCTTTACGTGACTTATATGCTCCATGCTCGCTTCTATATTCCACAATATTCTCTGCAAGAGCAGGACCGATGCCTGAAACATAGCTCAGAAGATAGCTGCTGGCAGTATTAAGGTTCACGCCCACGCTATTCACGCAGCTCTCTACAGTATTGTCAAGCTTTTCCTTGAGAAGTCCCTGATCCACGTCATGCTGATACTGACCGACTCCCAAAGACTTAGGATCAATCTTGACAAGCTCTGCCAGAGGGTCCATCAGACGACGGCCGATAGACACGGCTCCACGCACTGTAACATCGTATTCAGGGAACTCTGCGCGAGCAGCCTCCGATGCCGAGTAAATAGAAGCACCATCCTCACTTACAGTAAACACTCGCACACCCGAAGGCAGCGGAACACGCTTGATGAAATCCTCAGTCTCACGGCTTGCGGTACCGTTTCCGATAGCGATCACCTCTATTCCATACTTCTGGACAAGACCGGATACAGTCTGGATAGACTTGACCTTCTCGCTTGCAGGCGGATGTGGGAATATAGCCTCATTATGCAGCAGGTTTCCCTGCTCATCAAGGCACACAACCTTACATCCTGTCCTGAATCCGGGATCAATAGCAAGCACTCGCTTCTGTCCCACAGGAGGTGCCAGAAGAAGCTGTCTGAGGTTCTCGCCGAATATCCTGATTGACTCTATATCAGCCTTTTCTTTTGCTTCTTTAAGGATTTCATTCGATATTGAAGGTTCAAGAAGACGCTTGTAAGAGTCTTCAAGGGCCATCTGAATCTGGTCTGCAAGAGGAGCTGCCGGATATTTACGTTCCTGGCAGAAGTCATAATACATCTTCTTGACCGACTTCTCCGGATCGGCATCTATCTTCAATGAAAGGAAGCCTTCCTCCTGCGCCCTGAGGACAGCAAGCAATCTATGCGGAGCCATTCTTTCGAGAGACTCCGAATAATCGAAATAGCTGCGATACTTCATCGCCTCAGCACCTACTGCCTTCTTTGTAGCCTTGGCTACCAGCCTTCTCTTTCTGAATGTCTGCCTCAACGTCTCTCTCACATATGCAGTCTCACTGATTCTCTCTGCGATTATATCACGTGCACCAGCCAAAGCATCCTCTACAGTTGCAACCTTATCTCCGACAAACTTGCGTGCAAGCTCTGTCGGATCAGCTATGGTCACATTGTACATGCGGTCAGCAAGCGGTTCAAGGCCGGCTTCTTTAGCGGCAGTAGCTCTTGTGCGGCGCTTAGGTCGGTATGGAAGATACAAGTCTTCAAGTTCACGTGCATCCACACAGTTCTCGATCTTCGCACGAAGATCCGTCGTCAGAGCACCCGCCTGGCCAATCGTTTCAAGGACAGTCTCCTTCCTCTTGTCCATCTCGACGAACACATCATGCCAGTGACGTACTTCCGCCACTGCAACATCGTCAAGACCGCCGGTCCTCTCCTTACGGTAACGGCTGATGAACGGAATCGTAGCGCCTTCCTCGAAAAGCTTCACACAATTCTCCACCTGCCAGTCCTTCACCCCCAGCCTCTGGGCTATACTATCAATATATATTTGTTTCATGTTTTAGTTCTTATTAAAGATTGCCACGTCGCTACGATACTTACCCACACGTCATTCCGAGGAGGTGCAAGGCACCGACGTGGGAATCTGTCTAGTCATGCGACACTTGCTTGAGCTGCTCACGATAAGCCGAGAATATCTTAGACTTGGACACGAACCCGATATAAGTCCTCTGCGCATCGACCACAGGCAGATTCCATGCACCCGTCTGCTCGAACTTCCTCATCACGCTGTCCATCTTCTCATCGACATACACATACGCCGGAGCAGACTTCATGAAATTATATACATGAAGGGTATCATACAGTTCATACTTGAACATGTCCCTCCTGATATCCTCAAGCGACACATAGCCCTGGAAATGGTTTCTGGAATCAACCACAGGGAAAATATTTCTCTTGGACTGCGAAACCTTCTCTACAAGATCACGTAAAGTCGCATCAATACGGACCGTCAGGAAATCAGACTCGATCACCTCGCTGGTCTTAAGCAGAGTGAGCACTGCCTGATCGCTGTCATGGGTAAGCAGTTCGCCCTTCTTTGCAATACGCTTTGTATAGATAGAATAAGGCTCGATAGACCTTGTAACAGCATATGAAACCGTAGAAGTCAGAATAAGCGGAATCAGGAGCTCATATCCTCCGGTCATGTCCGCAATAAGGAAGATCGCCGTCATAGGCGCCTGCATGACTCCTGACATCAGGCCTGCCATGCCCACAAGCACGAAGTTCTGCTCCGGCACAACCGGCGCTCCACCTATGAGGTTGATTGTCCTTGAAACGACAAATCCCGCAAGGGCGCCAATGAAAAGCGTAGGACCGAATGTTCCGCCGACTCCGCCACCAGCATTGGTGAAGGACATCGAGAACACTTTCAGAAGCAGCACGACCAGAAAGAACACCGGCACAAGCCACGCCTTACGAAGACAGAAAGCCAATATCGTCTGGCCTTCAAGGTCAATTGTACCGCCATTGAGCAGTTCGTGCAGATACTCATAACCCTCACCGAACAAAGGTGGGAAAAGATAAATCAGAAGACCAAGGCATCCTGCTGCCATGGCCCATCTTACAAACGGTCTCTGCACACTCTTTATCTTATCCTCAAGCCACAGCGTCATGCGGGTGAAATACACCGAGCACATAGCACTGAAGAGTCCCAGGATAAGATAATATGGAATATTACCGAGAGCGAAAGGAGTAAGCGAGCACTCGAAAGGCGGTTTGTCTCCAAGACAGATGTACGATATCACCGTCGCAGAAATAGTAGAAAGGAGCAACGGCAGGATAGACGACATCGAGATGTTGAAAAGCAGGATTTCAAGAGTAAAAAGCACTCCTGCTAATGGGGCCTTGAAGATTCCGGCCACTGCTCCTGCCGCACCGCATCCCAGAAGGATCGTCATGTTCTTATAAGAAAGCCCCATGTAACGGGCCACGTTGGATCCGATCGCCGCGCCGGTGTATACAATCGGCGCTTCGGCTCCTACCGAGCCTCCGAATCCGATCGTCACGGACGAAGCGAGCATGGAGGACCACATGTTGTGCTTCTTGATCTTCGACTCGTTCTTGGAAACGGCAACCAGCACCTTCGTCACTCCATGGCCAATGTTATCCTTAACCACATACTTGACGAAGAGCATGGCTATAAGCATACCTATACCTGGATATATAAGGTAAAGGAAGTTATACAGCTCGCCGTCAAACCACGAAGTAAGGCCGTGATGGATATAAAGGATAGTCAGCTTGAGTGTAACAGCTGCAAGACCGCACGACACTCCGACAAACAGGGCGAGTATAATCATGACATCCCGCTCCGGCAGCCTTTTAAGAAAGCGCCTGAGGGGTGCCAATATATCTATGAGGAATCTCGACTTCATGCGGTAATATGAAAAAGACCGGTCGCGGTGGGCCGGTCATGTCTGTCATTATTCTCCGTCTGCTGCGTCGTCATCCGACGAGTACTGAGAGATGTTGTCATCAGGAAGACCTTCGCCGTCTGAGTCGCCGTCTTCTCCATCCTCGCCATCAAGCCAGCGCTCGATATCTTCAGCGTCATCGGTCTTCACCTTAATTTTTACAAGGTATATAGCATCGGTGATCTCTACCGTCACTGCGTAGAAGCAGTCACCGTTAGGTTTATCATATTTTACCAGATCATGGAAGTAATCCGCATATCCCTTCGGATACTTCTCTGAAAATGCAGCTGCGAGTTCTTCTGACATGTTCTCGTAGCTGACTACTGCTCTTCTTTTCTCTGTTGACATATCTGACTTAAATCTAATCTTGTTTAAACTTGAAATCCGGTGCAAGTGTAGGACATTTTTTTTAATTGAGCAATATATCGGACGCGGAAAATAGACTTTTTTTCTATTTTCCACGACGGAAGAAGAATGACTTCTGTTCACGCTTTTTCTCTATGTCTCTCTCTACAAATACTTTCTGCATGTTTTTCGGATCAAGACCTGTATAGAACATAACTGAAGACGTCGTCATAGGGGTCGGAGTAAAATCCTGAACCTGGTCCATGTAGAGACCCTTGAGCGCCGGAGTTCCTGCCAGACGTCTCATCTCACGCATGCCACAACCAGGATGGCCGGAGATGAAATACGGCACCAGCTCGCACTTTCTTCCGCTTGAGCGGACGATGCTGTCGAACTCCATCCTCAAACGCTCGAAAAGCTTGAACGACGGCTTAGCCATGAGCTTTAGGACTGCGTCATCCGTATGCTCCGGTGCGACCTTGAGGCGGCCGGAAGTATGCTCAAGGATAAGTTCCTTGAGATATGGATACGAAGTCTCATCCACAAAACCCTTTTCATCCAGGAAGAGGTCATAGCGGATACCGCTGCCGATGTACGCATGCCTGATGCCCTTGATACGCGCAATCTCCGCATAGAGGTCAAGCAGACGCTGGTGCGACCGGTCCATGTTCTTGCATGGAGACGGGAAAAGGCATGACTTGCGTCGGCATTTCGCGCACAGACTCTTGTCCTTACCCGCCATTCCATACATATTTGCCGTAGGTGCACCGACATCGGATATATTGCCGGCAAATCCCGGAAGATCCTTAAGCTGAGTTATCTCTTTCAGGATCGACTGCTCGCTTCTTGACTGAATAAACTTGCCTTGATGGGCTGCAATAGTGCAGAAGTTACATCCGCCGAAACATCCTCTATGGGTATTGATCGAGAACTTGATCATTTCGAAGGCAGGAATATGCTTTCCTTTATATCTAGGATGCGGCTGCTTCGTGAAAGGAAGATCCCAGAACGAATCCATCTCTTCCTGAGTCGCAGGCGACCATGTCGGATTTATCTGTACGTATCCATTACCAACTGGCTCTATCAGCACCGGAGGCGTAAGCATGTTTGCGTATGTTTCGATCACATGGAAGTTCTCTGCAAAGGCCTCCTTGTCCTTGCAGCAGCGCTCAAACGAATTCAGGATCACGGCATCCTTGAGTTTCGAACGTCCGTCCATATAGAACGCCAGCTGAGGTATCCTCCTGATATCGTTAAGGTTACGTCCTGACTCTATCGCACGTGTAAACTCTATCATTGTTCTCTCGCCCATGCCGTAGCAGAGCCAATCGGCACCGCTGTCCACAAGGATGGAAGGCTTGAGGCAATCCTGCCAGTAGTCGTAATGGGTGACACGCCTTAGCGACGCCTCAATGCCGCCGATCACCACAGGGATATCAGGATATATCTCCTTGAGTATCTTCGTGTATACTGTGACGGCATAGTCAGGTCTCTGTCCGGCCTTTCCTTCCGGAGTATATGCATCATCGCTGCGAAGACGTTTCGCGGCAGTATAATGGTTGACCATCGAGTCCATAGCACCGGCATTCACGCCGAAATAAAGCCTTGGCGCGCCCAGTTTACGGAAATCACGAAGGTCGTCGCGCCAGTTCGGCTGAGGCACGACCGCCACGCGGTATCCGTGCTTCTGCAGCCATCTGGCAATCACTGCTGTACCGAAAGAAGGATGGTCTATAAACGCATCACCTGTAAAAAGGATTACGTCAATATAGTCCCATCCCAAAGTCTTGACCTCCTTGGCAGAGGTCGGTATCATATATGGCGTCGCCATCAGAACCTGTATTTTGCTGAAATTGTTGGTATGAATCCGAAAAGACCGTCAAGGTCATATTTAAACTTATCGCTTGACAGGCATATACCTATGGAAGGACGCACCTCAGCAGAGACCATCAGAGGGAAATCGAAGTTATATTCGAGTCCGACCTGACATACAGCACTGAATGAGAGCGCCTTAAGAGATCTGAATCCGCTTCCGAGCTGCGCACCCGGACCTACATAGAAATTCCACTCACCACCGAACCAGTCCGGCTGCATGAGGATCATGTTGTAAGTCGCCGCAAGCCTCATGCTTCCTGGCATAGGGCTTCCTACCTGATATCCAAGGTCCAACTGGAAGAAGTCGTCAGTACCATATACCATATGCTGAAAAGTGACGGCCTCGTATGGGCCGACACTTATTCCTACTGCTCTTGGCTGTGCCTTGGCGGCAGTCATAGCCGCCAAGATCACGGTCAGAGTTATGATAAGCTTCCTCATGATTACATTCTCTCAGGAAGATTGATTCCAAGGATAGACATTGCCTTGCAGAGTACCTTTGCAATAGTCTCCACAAGCACGAGTCTGGTCTGGAGAAGCTCCTGATTCTCCTCTCTGAGGATTGGAGTATCGTGATAATACTGGTTGAACTCCTTCGCAAGCTCGTATGCGTAGTTTGCTACGAGTGCCGGCGAATGAGCTGCTCCCGCCTCTGCAACCTTTGCAGGGAAAGTATTGAGGATCTTGATGATACGAACCTCCTTAGGTGAGAGTTCAATACCTGCATTAAGCACGTCTGCTGTATGGGCAACTCCCCTCTCGTCTGCCTTTCTGAGGATAGACTTGATACGGGCGTGAGTGTACTGGATGAACGGACCAGTGTTTCCGTTGAAGTCGATAGACTCCTTAGGATCAAAGAGCATTGTCTTGCGTGGGTCCACCTTGAGGATAAAGTACTTGAGCGCACCGAGGCTGATCATCTTGAAGAGCTCATCCTGCTCCTCCTCGGAGAAATCATTGATCTTTCCGAGCTCGAGAGATGTCTCCTTTGCAGTGTTGTACATGCCTGCAATCAGGTCATCAGCGTCAACGACTGTTCCCTCACGTGACTTCATCTTACCCTCAGGAAGCTCCACCATACCGTATGAGAGGTGGTAGATGCTATCGGCCCAGTCAAATCCGAGCTTGCCGAGGATGAGCTTGAGCACCTGGAAGTGGTAGTTCTGCTCGTTTCCTACAACATATATATGCTCGTCAAGGCTGTACTCTGCGAAACGCTGCTCAGCAGTTCCGAGGTCCTGGGTCATGTATACTGAAGTTCCGTCTCCACGGAGAAGGAGCTTTCTGTCAAGTCCGTCTGCAGTAAGGTCGCACCATACCGAGCCGTCCTCCTGAGTCTCGAAGATACCCGCCTCAAGACCCTTCTGCACGAGAGCCTTACCGAAGAGGTAAGTCTGTGACTCATAGTATGTTCTATCAAAGCTGATACCGAGGTCTGCGTATGTCTTGTCGAAGCCCTCATATACCCAGCCGTTCATGGTCTTCCAGAGCTCAACGACCTCTGCATCACCGTTCTCCCACTTGAAGAGCATCTCCTGAGCTGCCTTGAGAGAAGGTGCATTCTTTTCAGCTTCCTCCTTGCTCATGCCGCCTGCAACGAGCTCGTCAACCTCCTTCTTGTAAAGGTTGTTGAATGCTACATAATAGTCACCAACGAGGTGGTCACCCTTCTTTCCGCTTGATGCTGGAGTCTCACCGTTACCGAGGACCTTCCATGCGTACATCGACTTGCAGATGTGGATACCACGGTCGTTCACAAGGTTTACCTTCATCACGTTGTGGCCGCATACCTCAAGGAGCTTAGCCACCGACCAACCGAGGAGGTTGTTTCTGATGTGTCCGAGGTGGAGAGGCTTGTTTGTATTAGGCGAAGAGTACTCCACCATGATGGTTCTGCCTGTCGGAGCAAGCTGGCCGTAATCCTCTGCAGTTGCGATCTGCGCGAACAGACCGTTCCAGTATGCATTGGAGAACGAAAGGTTAAGGAAACCCTTCACTGTGTTGTATGCTGCAACCTCGGCTGTATTCTCCTTGAGCCACTCTCCGATTGCGTTTCCTGTATTCTCAGGCGTTGTCTTCGAAATTTTGAGAAGAGGGAAAACCACAAGAGTATAATCTCCCTCAAACTCCTTGCGTGTCACATTTACCTGAAGCTGACTTTCTCCCACCTCTATTCCGTACAGCTCCTTTATCGCCTCAACTGCCTTACCTATAATAAAATTTTCAGGGGTCATAGTTATTCTGTTTATCACCAAAGGTGGTTGAATGAAAAACATTGGCTCCCGAAAAGGGAGGGGACCCACATAGTGGGGAGGATTTTTCATTCAACCACCTTTGGTGTATGTAATTATCCTAAATAGCTTTTCAAAAGTTTGCTTCTTGATGTTGTCTTGAGCTTACGGATCGCCTTCTCCTTGATCTGGCGCACACGCTCACGAGTAAGTCCGAATCTCTCACCGATCTCCTCGAGGGTCATCTCCTGGCATCCGATGCCGAAGAACGACTTGATGATCTCCTTCTCACGCTGTGCGAGAGTCGAAAGTGCTCTCTCGATCTCCTTGTTGAGCGACTCGTTCACCAGACCGCGGTCTGCGCTCGGCGAGTCATTGTTCACGAGAACGTCGAGAAGGCTGTTGTCCTCACCCTCCACGAATGGAGCGTCAACGGATACATGGCGGCCAGAAACCCTGAGGGTATCAGCGATCTTGTCCTTAGGAACATCGATCATCTCAGAAAGCTCCTCGCTAGAAGGCATACGCTCATGCTCCTGCTCGAACTTCTGGAGAGCCTTGTTGATCTTGTTGAGAGAACCTACCTGGTTAAGAGGCAGACGAACGATTCTTGACTGCTCTGCAAGAGCCTGCAGAATCGACTGACGGATCCACCACACTGCGTACGAGATGAACTTGAATCCCCTTGTCTCATCGAACTTCTCCGCTGCCTTGATAAGACCGAGGTTACCCTCATTGATAAGGTCAGGAAGGCTGAGACCCTGGTTCTGATACTGCTTTGCCACAGATACCACGAAACGAAGGTTGGCTCTTGTGAGCTTCTCCAGCGCCTGCTGGTCACCCTTACGGATCCTCTGGGCAAGTTCAACTTCCTCTTCCACTGTGATAAGTTCCTCACGTCCGATCTCCTGGAGGTACTTGTCAAGTGACGCGCTCTCACGGTTTGTAATCGATTTTGTAATCTTAAGCTGTCTCATTCTATATTATTAAGTTAATTCCTTCTTCTATAAACCGAAGCCGAAATAACCTGATCTTCCCGAAGGAGTGACTCCTTCCACAAACACTGATCTCTTCGACTTCTTTACAATGTCAATGACATCCTGAGGTGTCTTGACCGGCAGGTCGTTCACATAAAGGATGACGAATCCTTCTGTTGCTCCGGCTTCCTTAAGCTTACCCTGACCAAGCTCTACAATCTCCACTCCACTCTTGAGTCCGAGACCTGCAAGCTTCTCTGCCGGCGCTTCCTTTATATATGATCCGTAAAAAGATACGGAGCCATCATCGGACTGCGCTCCATTCTCCTGTGCTGAGTCCATGAAGACAACCTTGAAAATCATTTCCTTACCGTCTCTGAGCACTTTCACCTCCGCAATGTCATCCGGAGAGTATCGGCTTACAGTTTCCTGAACAGAAGCAAAGTTTGTAATCTTCACAGAATCAATGGATAAGAGTATATCCCCGGCCTTGATACCGGCCTTATCTGCGGCACCGCCTTTAGAAACCTCAACAATATATACGCCGTTTCTTGACGAAAGTTTCAAATCCTCAGCTATTTTATCGCTGATTTCCTGCATTGTTATGCCAAGAACTGCCCTTTTGACACTTCCGAAATCAATAAGGTCACCGACTATCTTCTTCACCATATTGGAAGGCACGGCAAAAGAATAGCCTGCATACGAGCCGGTCTGAGAGATGATTGCAGTATTGATTCCCACAAGATTTCCTTTCTTGTCCACAAGAGCGCCACCGCTGTTGCCAGGATTTACGGCTGCATCGGTCTGGATGAACGACTCGATTCTAAACTCGCCAGAGGTGTTTGGCATTGAGCGACCCTTCGCGCTGACGATACCGGCTGTAATGGTTGAACGGAGATTGTAAGGAGAACCGATTGCAATTACCCACTCGCCAAGACGAAGCTTGTCTGAGTCGCCGAATGGAATGATTGGAAGACCGCTGGCTTCTATCTTAAGAAGAGCCACATCTGTTGCTGGATCCGAACCTACCAAAACAGCGTCGTATGTCTGATTGGTATTGAGTGTGACCTGAATTTTATCTGCGCCTTCAATAACATGGTTGTTTGTCACGATGTATCCGTCCTCGCGGATTATGACTCCCGAACCGCTGCCGACCTTCTCACGCTGCTGAGGAGTGCCGTAACCGAAGAAATAATCAAAGAGAGACTGAGGCTGAGTCGCCGTTGCGGTTGAAATGACCTTTACATATACAACGGCGTCAACCGCTGTCTCTGCTGCATAGGTGAAGTCCGGCCAATTGTCATGTGACAAGTTGACAGTGCGGAACTGCATACCCTCAGCTGCAGTCTCCTCCTGCTGGGGAGTTTCATGAACGCCTTTAACGACAGCAAAAGCTGTCAGCCCTCCTGCCAGAGCGGAGAGCAAAACAATCAAAATTCCTTTTTTCATATATACAACAAAATTATTACTCAAAATCAGGGACGAAAAATCAAATAATATGCCACAAGGTAAGAAAAATTTCACTATATTCGCATGAATTATGCGACAATAATTAAATACGATATATTATGAAACTTATCATTTCAAGCTCAGAACTGCTTAAAGGCGTAATGGCCGTTGCGAAGGCCATCCCTGCAAAGTCACCGCTTCAGATTCTTGAGAACTTCCTGTTTGACCTTCAGGGCAACGTTCTCACGATTACAGCATCGGACTCGGAGCTTACCCTAAGGACAAAGATCGAAGTGGAAGCGACATCGGAAGAAGGAAAGATCGCAGTACCTGCAAAGCACATGATGGACCTCCTCAAGGAGCTTCCTGATCAGCCGCTCACAATCAGCACATCAAGCGACAGCTCATTTGTCTGCAGCTGGGCTTCCGGAGAATCGACTCTCCCATATTTCCCTGCAGAGGACTACCCTGAGATCACAGGCACTGATGATACAGCAGTAACTCTCCAGTTCCCTGCACAGAGCCTCGTAGAGGGTATTGCAAGTACAATCTACGCAACTGCTGACGACGAGATCCGTCCTGCAATGAACGGTATTTACTTCGACATCGACCTTAATTCGACAACTCTCGTAGCTTCAGACGCACACAAGCTCATATGCTACACGACAGCAGACGTACAGGCATCAGAAAAGGCCTCATTCATCCTCCACAAGAAGCCGGCTGCCATCCTTAAGGCAATCATCGGCAAGGATGTAGAGACTGTAGAAGTAGCATTTGACTCGAAGAACGCAGTATTCACATTCGGTCAGACAGTGGTAATCTGCCGTCTCGTTGTGGGCAAGTATCCTAAATACCGCGACGTTATCCCGCAGAACAATTCGAACGTTCTCCAGATTGACAGGGTTCAGCTCCTGAACACAGTCCGCCGTGTATCGGTATGTTCTAACAAGGCATCCAACCACATCAAGCTCGAGCTCCAGGGCGGCCAGCTCACAATCTCGGCACAGGACCTCGGATTCTCTATCGCAGCACACGAGACCATCGCATGTCAGTATGACGGTGCTCCGCTCGCCATCGGCTTCAAGTCTCCTTACCTGATCGAGATCCTCTCGAATATCAGCTGCGGAGAGCTCGTGATGAAGTTCCTCGACAGCAAGAGAGCTGCCCTTATCCTTCCTGCAGAGAATGAGGAGGAGTACGGTAAGATCTGCGGTATTCTTATGCCTATCATGATCTCGTAATATGTAAACCTGACGGTTTACTGAATTTTCCATACCACCCCTAAATCCCCTCCCCTGGAGGGGACTTACTTTGTTAATAAAATGAAACTGAATTTGGAGAGACCGCTGGTCTTTTTTGATATTGAGAGTACGGGACTGAATATTGCTTCGGACTCGATCATCGAGCTTTGTTTCGTCAAGGTCATGCCTGACGGAGAGGAAAGAGTCAAGACATGGAGGGTAATGCCTTGGGACTACGAAAGACAGTGCCAGAGGGAGATCAACCCTTCAGCTCAGGCAGTACACGGCATTTCCGCTGAGGACCTTAAGGACTGCCCGACATTCTACCAGATTACAGAGGAAGTAGTTGAGTGGCTTGAAGGATGTGACCTTGCAGGATTCAACTCTGCGAAGTTCGATCTTCCGATGCTTGCGGAAGAGTTTGAGCGTGTATGCAGATACACTGACAAGCAGCCGGCCATCGACCTGCACGCCATGAAGATGGTGGATGTACAGAACATCTTCCACATGATGGAGCCACGTACGCTTAAGGCAGCCTATATGTTCTACTGTGGCCTTGACCTAGAGAACGCACATGCTGCGGAAGCTGATACGCTTGCGACATATGAAGTCCTCAAAGGACAGCTTGACAGATATGCCGGGGACCCACGCATCGAGAATAATGTAGACAAACTTGCTAAATTCTCGACAAAGCAGAGGACTGTTGACTATGCAGGGCGACTCATACTTAACGACAAGGACGAGCCAGTGATCAGTTTTGGAAAACACAAAGGCAAGACTGCGCGTGAGGTTTATATGAGCGAACCATCATATTTCGCATGGATAGAGAACGGAGACTTTACCCTTGACACAAAGCGCCAGTTCGCACGTCTGAAAGCACAGTTCGACGAAGAAAAGAAGACAGCAAAGACTCAGGGAACCGGCAAAACGACATTTGCTCCAAGGACGAAAGGGTACACTCCATTCGAAGGGCTCGGCGACCTTTTCTCGCAGAACGAAGACCAGTAAGCCATGAACATTATCGTCAAACCACACGGCGAGGGCCTTAGCTACTGCCGCCCGGACACAAGCTGGGAGAGGGAGAACAGGGACCTGTACACTCCCGAGCGCATAGAGAGATGGGACTGGGCTCCGATCGTGTTCATCCGCATCAGCAAGGCAGGCAAATGCGTCGGCAGGAAGTTCGCTTCAAGATACTACGACGCCTTCGGATTCGGCGCACTGCTTTATGTCGGATCGGTAGAAGGTGCAACGCCGGACGCTGCAGCGGCATCATGTGCTGACCACACTTCCGTACTGCCGTTCCCGCTTTACAACATAGCAGTACTCGAAGGACCGGACAACATGTTCAAGGTATTCAGGAACGATGAAGAGATATACAGCAGAGACTGCAGCGAAGTGCATGCAGTCATAGAAGAAGCCATCTGCAGCTCATCAGAGTTCGTTTCGCTAAGGACAGGAGATATAGTTGCAGTGGAGCTGGCTCCAAAAACGACGCTGACATCAAGGGCCGAGGGCGAGATGCAGTTCAAGGCTACATTCTGTGAAAACGAAGCATTTGGCTTTAAGATCTTATTTTAAAAATATCAGTGCTGCGGACTGCAGCACTGATATTTTTTATTAGAACCCCACATGATAATACTGGGAGCCTGCCTTTTCGCCTCCCCTTGCATGATTCATAATGGATATCAGATCCTCCAGAATCAGATCCGGCCGCACGGCACCACTCTCCCAGAAATCATTTCCTCCGCCCTCATTGACACACCTTATATTATTATATATAGGTAAACCCTTTGCCATCGGGCCGAAACGCGGGAACATATGATGAGCCGCCGCAAGTTCCTCTCTCGTACGGCATGGACCAGGATTCAGCCAAAGGTCAGCATCAAGTGAATATTCATAGGCCTGTTCCAGGGAAACGACCGACGAGGCGGACTCGCCAGGGACTGCGCCGAGTATTTCACCGCCCGCATCACGCACCAACTGCGACATGTAGCCTTCACGACCAGGTATATACCACGCATCGCCGTAAGGCATGTTTATGAGGACTTTGACTTTGGTCGTACGTTCAACACTCGCAGCAAGTTCAAGATATCGGTCCCGGACTTCACTGTATACTGAATCCGCGGCCTCCATGCGACCGGTAAGAGCACCGAACAGACGGACATACTCCGCCCTCGCGAGAGGATGCTGCTCCAGATGATCGTGAAGAACCAGCGTCCTGACGCCCAAAGAACGCAATTTGGACACATAGGCAGGTTCTGCACCTGTAACAGCGTATGTGACGAGCAGATCGGGCTGCAGCTTAAGGATTGCCTCATAATCCAGAGCGGCATCATATCCTATATCCTTGACATCATTCTTCTTGAGATCAGGGTCCGAGATGTATTTCAGGCCGGATACGGCTATTATGTGCTTGTCTGCACCTATGGCAGACATGGCAGCCACATGCGACGAGGACATGCATATTAGCCTGTCCATCGGGGAATTCACCCGCAACGTATCAACCTGCTGGAAGGAAGGATACGTGACAATTATGGCAGTAGTGGAGTCCTGCGTGACAATATCGAAGTATTCGGCATATTCCTGTGATGATGACATGTTGACAACGCTCCCCTGCCGCGCACATGAAAGCAGCGCAGCTAACGATAGGAGTGATATGGTGATTTGCTT
Organism: Bacteroidales bacterium; assembly: GCA_017631875.1. The sequence goes on from JAGBSL010000032.1 coordinate 17,260, forward strand.
TCTCACAATTTTTTTATGATTGTTTAACCCCCAGTCACTTCGTGACAGCCCCTTGGGGCATTTCGTCCCTACCCGGGACGGGCCAAAAACTCTTTGAGTTTTTTGATAATTTAATATATTTCGTCCCTACCCGGGACGGGCCAAAAATTCTTCGAGCTTTTTGGCCATGCAAAGATAGACAATTTACTGGCACTTGGTTTGTTTTGCGGGAATTGTTAAATTTGGGAAACTAAACTTCACGGATATGAAAGCAAGACATTACATCGTAGCGGCCGCTTCGCTTATGATAGCACTCGCAACATCATGCGGCAACGCAGGCGCCCAGAACGACAGCAAGAAAAAGGCTACAGCACAGAAGCACGCAATAGAGCTTACCTCCGATCAATTCTCACAACTCGTTTACGACATTGACAGCGAGGACATGAAATACCTCGGCACCAAGCCCGCAATCGTCGACTTTACGGCCACATGGTGCGGCCCATGCAGAAGCATAGCACCGATACTGGAAGAACTGGCAAAAGAATATGAAGGCCAGATCGTAGTCTACAAAGTCGATGTAGACAACTGCAGAGACGTAGCGACAGCCTTCGGCATCTCCTCCATCCCCGCAGTCCTCTACATCCCGCTCAACGGCGAGCCATCCATGACCATCGGCGCCCGCAACAAAACCAAATTCCAATCCGAGATCGACAAGATTCTGCTGGGGAAATAAGCCATGCTCGTACCTCCCATCAAACACAGGGTGGTACTCATGAGGGACCTGCAACAATAAGAGCAGACGTCTTCGAAAAACATGGCATTTTTTCTTAGACGATGCATGAATGCATGATAAACAGCCTCAAAACAACCATCGTCTCGGAAAAACACTGGCAGTTTTCCGAGACGCAAGGCATCAATCTAGTGATCAAGCTGCTGAGGAAATAACAATCAAGCCGTCCCTCCTACGAGAGACGGCTTTTGTTGTGCTAGATTGAGCACCTGAGCACCGTAAAACGCAACAGCCCAACACGCTAACACACAGCAACTTAGCCCAAATGCCTGCATTCCCAGGGCGGCAGGATTCTACAATAACACATTGATAATCAACAGCATGCATTTTACACTAAAAAAGCCGCCCCGAAGGACGGCTGATTTGTGATATATTTCAATTCCACTAGGAATTAGAATGCGAAGATTGGACGGGCGTACTTGTTGTTAGCACTTCCTATTGAAAAATAGCCGTCAAATTTAGGAGAAGCATTTGAGAAATACACATACCAGGCATTGGTCTTAGAATATAACGAAGGCAACCAATATGCTGTATTATTTCCATTAGGCAAAACTGTTCCTCCACACTCAGTAAGCAATGTATTCACATTGTCATAATCAAGAATCTCCCATTCCTTTCCACTTGGAATATACCAGCCACTAGTTACATTAAGATCTATTTCCCCATACGACGTTGTCTTGTATAAATCAAACGAAACTGCACTACCAGAATAAAGTTCAATTAGCTTCTGCATAGAATAATATCCCCAATTACCAGTAACATTATCCAAACCATAATCAGAATAATATGTATTAGGAAGCTTTCCACCACTAAACGCACCCCATTTTGTTGAATACTGCTTGAGGCTAATCGCCAAACCATGGGTGCAATGTGCAGGAAGAGCTGTATCATTATTACGAGGATTTCCGTTGTAGAACACAACTCCTAGAATAGTTCTGTCAGTTGGAGCAGGGTTGTCTCCTACTGTTCCATTACTATAATAATACTTACCAGTACCCTCACCAGGAGCGTAATATACATAGCTTTCAGCTTCCTCAAACTCAAGTGCAGACTTAAAGGTATATGGCTTTATATGTGAAGCCTGAAGATTTACAGCAGACTGAGTCTCAATAGTTGCAGACGACTCATCATCAGCAGTAAATGTGAATGTTAGACCAGAATGCTCACCTGGCCATACGACTGCGTAATAGCTTGCGCCAGGATTAAATCCATCTTGACACGAAAGGGTCACTCCCAATTCATCACCTTCGCCAACGCTAACCGTAAAATTTGAGCCTATGATATCTTGGTTTATCTTAGAAGTTGAAGTACTAGTCTTAACACGACCATACCCCGCAAGAGCCCTCTTATCTTTTGACGCAATTGTAACTGATGTAACCTTCTTATCACCAAATGACTGTGGCATTGTAACCTTAATCAAGGCACACGCATTCTTAAACTGAAGGTCCATCGATTCTTCACCTGCAATCACCTTACGAAAAGAATGATGATCTAGACGTGCATATGAAAAATTTAAATTAGACTGTATATTACCTTCAACTGCAACCTGCTCTACAGGCAAGTCAAAAGATATTTCTGTATTACAATTAAAATCCAAAGAACTATCCACAGTCTTTTTTGATACAGCCGTTGCACTTGCAGGGTATATAGCAACTCCTAAATCTTTGTAGCATAGGTCATTTTTAGTCCAAGCCCAATTATCAATTCTGAACATTGCTTCAGATACCGTCTCTTCATTAAAATATGAAGAAAACACCTGACCCTCGCTAGTCCATGGTCTTCCGGTATAATAATAATTATTATTTACAGTAGGATCACCCTGATGCGCAAAGAACAAAACCTTAATAGCATCGCCCTTAGACCAGTGCACGAATTTACCGCCCTCAACGAGAGTTGTCTTGGTGTCGTCGCCGGCTGTTGGCGCTACGGCTGTAAGAGTTACAGAGTATGTCTCCTGTGACGGAATTTCTGGAGTTACTGGATTTTCCTTGTTGCAAGAAAGAAGAGCCGCGAGTGCAGCGAAAAGAATTGTTATTTTTTTCATATCGCAGTCCTCCTAATTAAAGAATTTCTTCATCATCAAAGGTAAAACCTTCGTGACTATTTGTTACACTTGAACACAGGACCCCTTCTGACACGATGGTCAGAACTTTTACTTCTGGAGTTTCGTACAACTCCACATTTAAGCTTTTCATCATAACTGTCTAGATTTAAGTTACGTTTCTACTAAACTACTATTTATTTTTTCTATTATCCGAAAAAACGAAGTTGTAAAGATACAATTAAAATTCTAAACATCAATGATTTTGTTTCGGAATTTATCGCTTGGGGATATCTGAAAATCAGGCAACGGGCATGAGGTGTGTCGATTGAAAAGAGGCGACATGATAGTTTTAGTGAAGTTTGACTAGACATTCTTCACTAGAAGTCTTGAAATTGGGGACTAAACATTGAAATACGGCAGTTCTAGTGAACATCTATCAACGAAAGTTCACTAGAACCCCTATGCAGCCGGATATGAGTCACGACACTATACCACATTACCGGTTACGATAATACATGTTGCTACACCAAAACGACCGAAATAAAAATAGAGGGCCGGCAGGTCCTCTTTGGAGCCAGCTATGGGATTCGAACCCACGACCTTCGCGTTACGAATGCGATGCTCTACCGACTAAGCTAAACTGGCAACGTATCTCCTTCTTGTGAAGGGACTGCAAATATAGAGAAAATATGAATATCTTTGCACACTAAAGATTGCCACGTCGCCTTGCTCCTCGCAATGACGTGTCTAAAATCATTTTCGAATATGGCGGTAAATAATTCAGCTGAGATCATCATCATTGGCGGCGGTGCTGCGGGACTTATGGCGGCAGCGGGAGCGGCGCGGACGCTTTGCGGCAAAGGCGGCATGAAGAGTGACGTAGCAGGAAGCGGTCGCGTGGTGGTGCTGGAGAAGATGCAGCGCCCGGGACGCAAGATCATGATCACAGGAAAGGGCAGGTGCAATTTCACAAACCTGAAGGCATGGAACGAGTTCAGCGGGCATGTGCACCCGAAGCCGAACTTCCTCAAGCCTTCGTTCTATAATCTCAGTTCTGAGAAGATGATAGACTTCCTTACGGAGCATGGGATGGAGAGCATAGTGGAGAGAGGTGACAGAGCGTTTCCGGCTTCACATCTGGCATCGGATGTCGTGGATGCGCTGGTCAGGGCAGCTGAGGAGGCCGGGGCTGAGGTTTTGTGTGGGAAGGAGGTGAGGGAGATTTCTCCACTCGCTTCGCTCGGTCGAAATGACAGAGGGGACGAGGGTCGAAATGAGGGATTCAGGGTTGAGTGTAGTGACGGAAGCATATATGAGTGCAGGAAACTGATCATATGCACCGGAGGATTATCGTATCCTAAGACAGGCTCCAGCGGAGATGGATATGAGTGGGCGAAGAAGATGGGACATGCCATCAAGCCGCTGTTTCCGTCATTGACTGCTGTTGTGCCTAAAGGGTATAAAGATTTCTCGACTCGGCCTACGGCCTCGCTCGAAATGACAGGGGAAATGTCCAAGACAACAGCTGGCAAAGGCCATATCCATAGAAGCGAGCCGCTTTCGGAGGTCGGCAAGATGCTGTGCGGCAATCAGTTGAAGAATGTGGAGCTAAGTGTACTGATTGACGGAAACCAGGCGCAGAACGAGTTCGGAGACATGGACTTCACCGACGGCGGAATCGAAGGACCTATCGGATTCAAGGTCAGCAGGAAGTGCGTGAATGCGATAGTGAACGGTTCGAAGGTGACCGCTGTGCTGGACCTTAAGCCGGCAGTGGAGATCGAGGATTTAACAGCACGCATAAACTCTCTCTGGAACGAGATCTCCAAGGACAGACGTAATGCGCAGAAACTGTATAAGGACAGGTTCAAGATCCTTCTCACAAAGGTTCTTCCTATGTCCCTGATCCAGGGATTCATGAAATATCACCCTAACGCAGACCACAAGACTCTTCCTAAGCTCCTCAAGGGATGGAAGTTCGAGATCGAGGGTTATGTGGGATATGAGAGATGCGTGGTAACGGCCGGAGGCGTATCACTGGACGAGGTAGCCCCTAAGACATTGGAGTCCAAGCTGGTACCTGGACTTTACTTTGCTGGTGAGGTACTGGATCTGGACGCAGACACTGGAGGTTATAACCTGCAGACTGCTTTCTCTACGGGGTATTTAGCGGGGGTTTCGGCTGCTAAGAAGTAGATTTCTCCACTCGCTTCGCTCGGTCGAAATGACAGAGGGGACAAGGGTCGAAATGACAAAGGGAACAACGGTCGCAATGACGTATCAAATAACTCCCGAACCGAGCATTTCTACTGAAGTATCCTTGGCACGTGTTGCCAGGGATTCTTCGACTGGTGCATACCATACCGCGAACTGGCCTGGGGTGATGCCTCGCTGAGGTGTGTCGAAAAGGATGTACAGGCCGTTTTCACGCATGATCAGCGTTGCATCCTGGAGAGGCTGACGATAGCGGATGCGGACGCGGTAGCGGCGGATTTCGCCGACAGCCATGCGCAGGTCCTCACGGATCCAGTGGATCTCGGAAGGAGCCACTCTCAGGCAGCTGCGTGAAAGCCCCTTGTGGGTATGACCTTCGCCTACATATATTATATTGGAAGGGATATCCGTCTCAATGACGAACAGCGAGTCCTTGTGTCCACCCACATTCAGTCCCTTTCTCTGGCCGATCGTGTAGAACTGCGCTCCATCGTGCTTTCCGACGATCTTTCCGAACGGATTTTCCTTGTATCGGGTCTTCTTGATGTGCTTTCGGCCGCTGCGGTATGTCTCTGTCTGGAACTTGATATCGTATGTATTAGGCTGTGAGAGCCTCATCAGGTCTTCATCTGAAAGACCGGCAATCTTGTCCATATCGAAAGGACACTCCCCTTCCGCTGCCGGAACAGCCTTATCCTCCGATACGTAATCCGTAATCATCTTTACTTCTGACGCATCATCCTTGAGGACAGATTCCAATGTTACCTTAATGAAGTTATACTGCTCGTTATCAGTATAATATACATCATAGACCTCAACAATATCGCCTTCGCACGGCTTGAGCTTCTGCTGCAGGAAGGTCGGAAGATCGACCTTTCCGACAAAGCATATACCCTGGGAGTCCTTCTTGTCTGCAGACGGAAGGTCTGCCTCATGAGCAAGTCTGCGTACTTCCGGCTTCTCTATGTCTCCGATCGGAAAAAGCGCCTGCGAGAGCTGCTCCTGGGTCAGCTGGCAGAGGAAGTAGCTCTGGTCCTTGTTGGGGTCTGCTCCGGCCAGGATACGATGGACCTGTCCGTCCGGGCCTTCGAATGTTTCCTTTCTGCAGTAATGACCCGTAGCCACATAATCGGCACCGAGCTTCTTGGCACATTTGAGGAAGGCATCAAACTTTATCTCTCTGTTGCAGAGTACGTCTGGATTTGGCGTGCGGCCCTTTTCGTATTCATCGAACATATAGTCCACTACCCTCTTCCTGTACTCCGCACTGAGATCTACAAAATAGAACGGGATACCTATCTTACGGGCAACAAGCTCTGCGACGAAGCGGTCCTCCTCCCACTCGCAGTCGCCGTGGAGAGTTGTGGAGGCGTCGTGCCAGTTCTGCATGAAAAGGGCAAAGACATCGTAACCCTGCTGCTTGAGCACAAGCGCCGCAACGCTGGAGTCAACTCCTCCGGAAAGACCGATACAAACCTTTATATTGCCGTTATCTGCCATAAAACAGGTGTTTTTAAATAAAAAGCATTATATTTGTAGACTGTGCAAAGATAACTTAAATAAGCAGTTATGACAAGTAAAGAGATAAAAATCGCTTATACTGAGTACGCGTCGCTGGAAGAGCTCGAGCCGAAGGACAAGGAACTTGCTCAGGCGGCGATAGATGCGACGGCTCAGGCTTATGCACCATATTCCAAGTTCAACGTAGGAGCGGCAGTGCTTTTCGAGGACGGAGTGATCGTCAAGGGATCCAATCAGGAGAACGCGGCATATCCTTCGGGATTGTGCGCTGAAAGAACCGCCCTCTTCTATGCCAGCGCAAGCAGGCCGGACAAGCCGATGACGGCAATAGCGATTGCTGCAAGCCAGAATGGAGAGTTGCTTGAGACGCCTGTCACCCCGTGCGGCGCATGCCGTCAGGTAATGGCGCAGTACCAGCTCAAGAGCGGACTTCCGATGATGGTACTTCTCATAGGAGCCCACAGCATACTGAAATTCGAGAGAATAGACGACCTGCTGCCGTTTATTTTTGATAGCATTTAAATATTTTTTGTCAGTTTGCAAAATTTGCCTAATTTTGCAAACGGGTAAGTCTTACACGACCAGCTCCCTCCGAATTCCCCCAGGACTTGACCGTAGCAAGGGTAGGAGGTCGTAGCGGTGCGATGTAATCAGCTTACCCTTTTTTTTGTGCATATTCGTAAAAAATATAAAATGAAGAAGATACTCTCATTGCTTATCATTGCAGCGCTGACACTCGGCTGCGAAGTCGACAAATATCCGGGCGCAGACGAATTCGCCCCAGGACAGGGCAACGGGCAGAAGCCAGGCACCGAGAATCCTGAGGGCCCCGGACAGGAAAATCCTGAGGATCCGAACAATCCGGGAGGTGAAGACCCTGAGACACCTGTCGATCCTAATCCTGATCAGCCTGTAGACCCTAATCCTGACCAGCCGGATGATCCGACAGGAGGATGGAACTATGCTCATGTCACCACGAGCATGATCGGCCACGTAGGCCTTTCATATATCTGGGATGAGAGCGTAATTCCGGAGATCACCATCAAGATGACAAAGGACGAGTGGAACAAATTCCTTAAGGCATACGACCAGAACTCGAACAACAAGGATTATTTCTATTGCGACATCACATATAAGAAGGGCAGCGATGTAACCACAGTCGAGGAT
>JAGBSL010000041.1 GCA_017631875.1 Bacteroidales bacterium
AATCACCAGAAACAATATACGCTTTCCCATTTTCATCTTACAAAATTATAAAAATTTACATTATAAGAGGATAAAACATGCCAGTTTCTTTATTTGTAAGAAAAAAATCTTAAATTTGCACCCTATTTTGCGGTTCATATACAGCAACAAATAACAACAAAACTATAAACATTATGCAAAGTAAAGGTGCAATCAGACTTGTAGCTATCCTGCTCATGCTCGCATCACTCTGGCAGCTTTCCTTCACACTCGTAAACAGTGTGCAGGAGAAGAAGGCAGTGAAGTATGCTGAGGCTAAGGCAGTAGCTGCAGAGAATTCAGCCGCTTTCAGCAAGGTGGCTGACGTCGACAAGGCATTCTACATCGACTCTGTAAAGAAGGTCGCAAGCAGAATGTATATCGACTCGATTTCATCCGAGAAGATCTACCTCGGATACACTTACAAGGAAGTACAGGCTAAGTCTATCAACCTTGGTCTCGACCTTAAGGGTGGTATGAACGTAATGCTCCAGGTACAGCTTGAGGACCTCGTAAGAGCCCTCTCGAAGAACAACCAGAGCGCAGAGTTCAACAATGCGATCGCTCTCGCAAAGGAGAATCAGAAGGACTCAAGAGAGGACTTCATCACTCTCTTCGCTGAGGCTTGGAAGGAGACTTCAAACGGTCTTCCTCTCGCACACGTTTTCGGAACTATCGACATGGTCGGCAAGATCGGCCCAGAGTCTACTGACGCTGAGGTTATCGAGGTGATCAGAGCTGAGTCAGAGAGCGCAATCGCAAACTCATTCAACGTACTCAGAAACCGTATCGACCGTTTCGGTGTGACACAGCCGAACATCCAGAAGCTCGGAAACAGCGGACGTATCCTCGTAGAGCTTCCAGGTGTTAAGGAGCCTGAGCGTGTAAGAAAGCTCCTCCAGGGAACTGCATCACTCGAGTTCTGGCCAACATTCAACTATTCTGAGGTTAAGACTTATCTCGATGAGGCCAACGCTCTTCTCGCACAGATCGTTGTAGACGAGACTCCGGTTGTGGAGACTCCTGCAGCTGAGGCTGACTCTCTCCTCGCAGCAGAGCTCGAGCAGAACGCCGCTGAGGCTGAGCTCATGAAGCAGAACCCTCTCTATGCGGTTCTCGCTCCAGCACAGTTCGAGAGCGCATGCATCGGATATGCTCACTACTCAGATACATCAAAGGTAAACAAGTACCTCGCTATGCCACAGGTGAAGGCTCTCTTCCCAGCAGAGTTCAGACCTATGTGGACAGTTCACGCTTCAGGAATGGGCGAGAACATCTACGAGCTCGTAGCAATCAAGGCTGTCTCAGCTGACGGCAAGGCACCGCTCGACGGAGGTTATGTAACTGACGCACGCGTACAGTTCGGAACAACAGCAGGTACACCTGAGGTTTCTATGACAATGAACGGTGAGGGCGCCGGCATCTGGTCAAGACTCACTGGTGACAACGTAGGAAAGCAGATCGCTATCGTACTCGACGGCATGGTTTACTCTTATCCTAACGTAAACGGCAAGATCGACGGCGGTCAGTCACAGATCACAGGTAAGTTCTCCCTCGAGGAGGCTGAGGACCTTGCAAACGTCCTCAAGTCAGGTAAGCTCCCTGCACCTGCAACAATCATCCAGGAGCAGGTTGTAGGACCATCACTCGGAGCTGAGTCTATCAACGCAGGTATGATCTCATTCATCATCGCGTTCTTCCTCGTGCTCATCTACATGGTTATCTTCTACGCTGGCGCAGGTCTCGTGGCTGATATCGCACTCCTCTGCAACGTGGTTCTCCTCTTCGGCACCCTCGTTTCATTCGGTGCAGTCCTCACACTCCCTGGTATCGCCGGTCTCGTACTGACACTCGGTATGGCTGTGGACGCTAACGTGATCATCTACGAGCGCGTCAAGGAAGAGCTCCGCGCAGGCAAGGGCCTCAGCAAGGCAATCGCTGACGGTTACTCAAACGCTTACTCGGCTATCATCGACGGTCAGGTGACTACTCTCCTTACCGGTTTCGTTCTCTTCGCATTCGGTTAAGGTCCTGTACAGGGCTTCGCAACTACCCTCATCATCGGTATCATCACTTCAATGGTGACTTCGATCTTCATCACAAGACTCATCTTCGATGACAGAGTGGAGAAGGGCAAGAACGTAACATTCGACAACAAGTTCACAAGAAACTTCCTCCAGAATACTCACGTAGACTTCATCGGAAAGAAGAAGATCGCTTACATCGTTTCAGGTGCGCTGATCCTCATCTCTATCCTCTCTATCGGCATCAAGGGCTTCACATATGGTGTTGACTTCACTGGTGGACGTACATATGTTGTAAGATTCGACCAGCCTGCTGAGGTTGAGGCAGTTCGTGCTGCAGTTAACGCTGCATTCGACAACGCTGCTGCAAACGACGAGACCGTAGACAACTCTGCAGCTGAGGTAAAGCAGTTCGGTGGTGACAGCCAGATCAAGATCACTACTACTTATAAGGTAGACAACGAGGCTTCAGAGGTTGACACTGAGGTTGAGGGTATCCTCTACGAGGCACTCAAGGGCTTCTACGCTGAGGATCTCACTATCGAGGAGTTCACATCTACTCAGGACAACCCTAACGGTATCGTAAGCTCTGACAAGGTAGGTCCTACAATTGCGAACGACATCACAAGAGACGCATTCATCGCTGTGATCCTTGCCCTCATCGTGATCTTCGGTTACATCGCAATCCGTTTCAAGGGCTGGACTTGGGGTCTCGGTGGTGTTGCAGGTCTTGCACACACAGCACTCATCGTGATCGGATTCTTCTCGTTGTTCTCAGGCATCCTTCCATTCAGCCTTGACATCGACCAGACATTCATCGCTGCTATCCTTACAATCATCGGTTACGCTATCAACGATACAGTGGTTATCTTCGACCGTATCCGTGAGTACAAGGAGATGCATCCTAAGGCTGACTTCAAGCAGAATGTGAACGAGGCTCTCAACAGCACTCTCTCACGTACAATGAATACATCACTCACAACTCTCGTGACTATGCTCGCTATCGCAATTTTCGGTGGTGAGGTGATCAGAGGTCTTGCAGTTGCATTGATTCTCGGTATCGTTATCGGTACTTACGCTTCAATCTTCATCGCAACCCCTATCATGTTCGACGTGACAAAGAAGGCCGAGAAGAAGGCTGAGAAGTAATTCTTCAAAACATATATGATAAAGCGCTCCTGATCGGGGCGCTTTATTTTTTCCTTTTGCAACGTTATCCTCCCTTTTTACATCTTTACAGTATTCTTGAAACTTAAATCAACTACATCATGAAAAGATTTTTAATCCTGACAGCCCTTATGGCAGTCCTCGGTCTCACTTCATGTGAGAAAGAACCTTCAAAAGCTATCGTCGGTACATGGGAGGCCACAACAGTAGAGATGAGTATTTCCGGAATGAAGATGGAAATGGATATTACCGAGATGGGAAGCAAAATGAAAATCACATTCAAGGACAACGGTACGGCAACAATTACAGAAACTTCAGAAGAAGAATCAATGAGTATGGATTTCTCATACTCAGTTGAAGGAAACACTCTCATACTGGAAGCTGAAGGGGATTTAGCTGAAATTCCTATCACAATAGAAAAGGACCACATGACATGGACCATGGACGGAGAGATGCTTGATGAACCTGGCGCCAATATCGTCATACATTTCGAAAAGATTTAGTGACGCTCCGACATGTTGAAAACTTTTCCCTCTGACTGACAAGAAGTTGTCTTCAGAGGGATTTTTATTTTTGATAGGGTGATGAAGATTAATTATCTTTGTCATCCTTAAAAAACAGCTTATGTCATTCGTCCATCTTCACGTCCATACACAGTATTCCATTCTTGACGGCCAGGCGGCCATCGGTGACCTTTTCGCAAGGGCAAAGGAGCTCGGCATGCCGGCTCTGGCGATCACCGACCATGGAAACATGTACGGTGTAAAGGAGTTCCTGAAGGTGGCGAAGAAGTTCCCTGAGGTAAAGCCTATCATCGGCTGCGAGATATATGTGACACGTCACTATGACCATAAGCTCAAGGATAAGGACCACAGAGGCTACTATCACCTCATCCTCCTGGCGAAGAACTACAACGGCTACAAGAACCTCATGAAGATATGTTCTACAGGACATATCGAGGGTAAGTATTATGAGAAGCCGCGAGTGAGCCACGAGATCGTCGAGATGTACTCGCAGGACCTCGTATGCTGCTCGGCATGTATCGCCGGAGAGATTCCGAGAGCGATCATCGCGGGCGACATGGACGGCGCAATGAAGGCGATCGAATGGCACAAGAAGGTCTTCGGAGAGGACTACTATCTCGAGGTACAGCAGCATAAGACCCTTGTTCCCGGACAGTCTCAGGAAGTATATGAGAGACAGCTGATCGCCAATGCCGGAATATACGAACTGGCGGAAAAGACCGGAACCAAGGTCGTGGCGACCAACGACGTGCACTTCGTGCGTAAGGAGGACAGCCAGGCGCATGACAGACTGATCTGTCTTACAACCAATACATTCGTGGATGACCCGGACCGCATGAGATATACCCAACAGGAGTATCTCAAGAGCGAGGAGGAGATGGCGGAAATGTTCTATGACCATCTTGAGACGCTCAGCAACACACTTGAGGTTGCAGACAAGATCGAGAGCTTCAAGGTGGACAAGGATCCTATTCTCCCGAAGTTCGACCTTCCTGCGGACTTCCTCGCAGATATAGATACATACCTAGAGAAATATAAGGACATCATCGACGAGGGACGCTGCGACAAGAACGGAAACGAGCGCGGCGAGGAGTTCTGTAACTCGGTAGCTTATCTGTGTCACCTTACATATAAGGGTGCACACTGGAGATACGGAGACACGCTGACCGACGAGCAGGCAGAGCGCATCGAGTTCGAGCTCAAGACCATCTGCAAGATGGGATTCCCGGACTACTTCCTCATCGTGCAGGATTTCATCGCTGCAGCGCGTTCCGAGGGCATTTCAGTGGGTCCGGGCCGTGGATCTGCCGCGGGTTCTGCCGTTGCATACTGCCTGAAGATCACCAACATTGACCCTATCAAGTACGACCTCCTCTTCGAGCGATTCCTCAACCCGGACCGTATCAACATGCCGGATGTGGATATCGACTTCGACGATGACGGACGCTACCGCGTGTTCCAGTACATTGAGGAGAAATACGGAAAGGACCACATCTCGCATGTGATCACATACGGAACCATGGCCGCTAAATCGGCCATCAAGGACGTCGCACGCGTTAGCCGCATGTCCATCGAGGAGTCCAACAGGCTCACCAAGATGGTTCCGGACAAGCCTTTCGAGATCGACGAGCTTGACGAGAACGGAAAGCCGGTGCTCGACGAGAACGGAAAGAAGAAGAAGAAGGAGATCAAGCCGAAGCTGAACAACTGTCTGAAACACCACGACCTCAAGGAAGAGCTGGAAAACGGCACCGAACTGACCAAGGAGGTGCTTACATACGCAGGTAAGCTCGAGGGCTGTATCCGCCAGACAGGCGTGCACGCCTGTGCCATGATCATCGGACGAGGAAACCTCACCGAATACATCCCTATCTGCATCGCCAACGACAAGCTCACAGGCGAGGAGGTATGGGTATCGCAGTACGACGGACACTACATCGAGGAAGTGGGCATGCTCAAGATGGACTTCCTTGGCCTGAGAACATTGTCAATCATCAAGGAGTGCCAGGCCAACATCAAGAAGCGCCACGGCATCGAGTTCGACATCGAGAAGATCGACATCGAAGACCCGCTTACATATGAGCTTTACAGCCGCGGAGACACCACCAGCGTATTCCAGTTCGAGTCTCCGGGCATGAAGGAGTGGCTTATCAAGCTCCAGCCGACCCGATTCGAGGACCTCATCGCGATGAACGCCCTCTATCGTCCGGGTCCTATGGACTACATCCCTGACTTCGTAGAGCGCAAGCAGGGACGTCAACCTATCGAATATGACCTTCCGGCAATGGAGGAAACTCTCCAGGACACATACGGAATTACGGTATACCAGGAGCAGGTGATGCTTCTGTCTCGTAAACTCGCCGACTTCACCAGAGGTCAGGCCGATACGCTCCGTAAGGCCATGGGTAAGAAGCTCAAGGACGTGCTGGACAGCCTCAAGGGCCTCTTCATTGAGGGAGGTACAAAGAACGGACACCCACAGGACGTGCTCGAGAAGATCTGGGCGGACTGGGAGAAGTTCGCTTCATACGCGTTCAACAAGTCCCACGCGACCTGCTATGCATGGGTGAGCTACCAGACAGGATGGCTCAAGGCCCATTATCCTGCCGAGTTCCAGGCAGCCAACCTGACCAAGAACCTCTCCAACATGGACGAGATCAAGAAGATCATGGATGACTGCAAGAAGAACGGCATCAAGGTACTCAATCCGGACATCAACGAGTCCGATTCGAAGTTCACCGTGAACAAGCAGGGCGAGATCCGCTTCGGTCTCGGCGGCATCAAGGGATTCGGCGAGAACATCGTGAAGGCAATCCTTGCAGAACGCGAGGAAAACGGCATATTCCCGGACATCTTTAACTTTGTGGAGCGTATGTCCGGAATCGTGAACAGGAAGGGATTTGAGGCACTTCTGCACTCGGGAGCGTTCGACAGCTTCGGCATCAGCCGCAAGCAGTTCATGCTTCCGTGCAGGAACGGCGACCTGTTCATCGATACATTGCTGAAATACGGCGAACTCTTCAAGAAGGACAGCATGGAGAGCGCGATCTCCCTGTTCGGAGATGTAGAGGAACTCAAGCCTGAAAGACCTGAGATTCCGGCAATGGTCGGAGACGAGGACATCCTCGAGAAGCTCAAGTATGAGAAGGAGCTCGTGGGAATGTACCTGTCGTCACACCCTTTGGACACATTCGCGTTCGAGATGGAGAATTTCGCGACATGCCAGATGACTGAGCTCGCAGGTCTCATCTCAGAATGTAATTCTACAAGAAAATCCGCAAAGGTGACGCTTGCAGGACTCATAACGGCATGCTCGGAGAGCCAGACCAAGACCGGACGCCCGATGTCCCGCATGACTGTCGAGGACTTCAGCGGCAGCTATGAGTTCGCCTTCTTCGGAAAGGACCATGAAACATACCTGCCGTACCAGAAGGTCAACAGCGCCGTCCTGATCGAGGGTGTGATCGAGGAGAGATACCGCCCGAACCCTAAGGGAAAGAAGGACGAGAAGACCGGAAAGATGGTACCGGATCTCCCTGACCTTATCTTCAAGATGAAGAACATCATGCTGCTTGGCAACGTCGCTGAGGAAAGGATCACAGGCCTGTCGATAAACGTCACCACGACCATGCTCTCCCCTGACTTCAGGGAAAAGCTCGTGAAGATGCTGAAGAGAAACAAGGGAAAGACCCCGCTGACCATGTTCCTCTATGATCCTGTAAAGAAATGGAACATAGAGTTCCTCTCCCACAAGTTCAAGGTACAGATAACCAACGAATTCCTTGAGGAACTCAAAACCCTCGGCATCCGCTACACCGTCAGCAAGAAATAACTTAAAAGATCAGGCGGGCGGTGATTGGATAGTGGTCGGAGATGAAGGTGCGGCCGGAGTACTTCTTTGTGACTGTCTGGTATTCCGGGCATGCGGAGAAGCCGGAGATGTAGATGTAGTCGATCACCATGTCCTTCGAGGCCTTGCCCCAGCCGTTGAAGGTGTGGTGGCTGTCTGTCTTTGCCGCGATCTTGCGGGTGCTCTTCATGCGGGCATCCAGACCGGTCAGGCATGGGTCGTCAGGCTTGACGTTGAAGTCACCTGTGAGGACCATAGGGTAACCTTCCGGATTAATTTCGGCAATCTTATCCACAATCAACGCAAGACCGTTTGCTCGGGCTTCCTTTCCGGCATGGTCAAGATGAGTATTTACGAAGTAGAACTTCTTGCCTGTTCTCTTATCCTTCATCAAAGCCCACGTTGCAGTCCTGTAACAAGCTGCATCCCAGCCCTTCGAAGGCTTGTCAGGAGTCTCAGAGAGCCATAATGTACCCCACTTGAGCATCTTTACGGTCTTCTTGTTCCAGAAGATGGACATGTGCTCGCCCTTCTTCTTTCCATCATCCCTGCCTACGCCGACACACTCATAGCCATCAGCCCACTCCTCAAGAAAACGGACCTGCTCAGGAAGCGCCTCCTGCACGCCGAACACATCAGGCTGCTGGTCCTTCAGCATCTCTAAGGTTGCCGGGCAGCGGTACATCCATGCGTTCGTACCATCCTTCTCAGTATTGAGCCTTATGTTATAGGACATGACCTTTAGTTCCTGTCCATAAGACAACTGAGGCAGCAGGAGCGCTGCTGCCATCAGTGTAAGTATGAATCTTCTGATCATTCTTCTGATTATTTAAGCTGGAATGAAACCATTGCCTTGATGTCTTCTGACGAGCTTCCGAGGAGAGCCTGGAATTCGCCCGGTTCCGCTACCCACTCGTGCTTTTCAGCATCGAAGTAGCTGAGGTCCTCAGCGTCGATTTCGAATGTAACGGTCTTCTTCTCACCTGCCTTGAGGAATACCTTCTCAAAGCCCTTAAGCTCCTTTGCTGGACGGTCGATTGAAGCCTCTGGGTCAGCGATGTAGAGCTGAACCACCTCGGCACCATCAACAGAACCTGTATTTGCAACATCAACAGAAACCTTGAGCGTGCTGGCAGCTGTCATAGATGGCTTAGCAGCCTTTGCATTGCTGTACTCGAAAGTAGTGTAGCTCAGACCATGTCCGAATGGGAACTGAACAGGGATCTCCTGAGTAGAATACCATCTGTAACCTACGTATACGCCCTCTGAGTAGTGTGTCTGCCAGAACTCGTCGCCCTCGGCCTTGATACCAGGGTACTGAGCCTCAGTCTTGATAGGGCCGTCCTCATACTTGAACGGAACCGAGAAAGGAAGGCGACCTGAAGGGTTTACCTTACCTGTGAGCACGTCAGCAAGAGCATTACCTGTCTCTGTACCTCCGTACCATCCCTGGACGATAGCGTCTGCGCTGTCAGCCCATGGCATTGATACAGGAGAACCTGAGATGTTTACAACAACAAGGTTCTTGGCAACCTCTGCAAGAGCAAGGATAACATCCTCCTGGTTGTATGGAAGAGTGATCTGGAGACGGTCTGTGCTCTCGTTGTCCTGGTGCGCACTCTTGTTAAGACCACCTACGAAAATCACATAGTCAGCGTCCTTAGCCATCTCCACAGCCTCTGCGATGAGGACTTCCGGAGAACGGTTGTCAGTGAGGTCCTGACCTGTATCCACTGCGTTGTATGAAGTTGAGGTATCACCGACATAACCGCGGGCCCAAACCACCTCGGCCTTGTCGCCGAATGCGTTCTGGATACCCTCGAGAGGGTTGACCTCGTATGCTGTCTTGAGGTTCGAGCTACCACCGCCCACTACCATCTTCTTGACTACGTTCTCACCCACGAGGAGGATCTTGCCGCCCTCAGGTACGTTGAGAGGAAGCGTGTTGTTGTCATTCTTGAGGAGGACAACACCGGCAGCTGAGATCTCACGCGCAGCCTGATAGTGCTCAGGGCATACGAAACGGCCGTAGTTAGGCTCAGGACGCATGCTTGTGCGGAAGATGAGGCGGAGGATACGGCGTACCTTGTCGTCGAGCTCCTTTGTTGTATACTTGCCCTCGCGCAGGCCATTGAGATATGGGTCAGCCATGTGGTAGTTTCTGTAGCTGTCGCTTGCAGCACCACGAAGACCGTTTGTCCATGTTCCCATCTCGATGTCAAGACCGTTGAGGATAGCCTCTTCGCTGTCGCGGCATCCGCCCCAGTCGCTGACTACGACGCCGTCAAAGCCCCACTCGCCCTTGAGGATGTCCACCAGAAGCTTCTCGTTGTGGCAGTTGAACTGACCGTTGTAGAGGTTATATGAACCCATGATCGACCATGCGTTTCCTTCCTGGACCGC
>JAGBSL010000033.1 GCA_017631875.1 Bacteroidales bacterium
AGGAAAAATATAAAAATATCTAGATATGAAAAGAACATTCCAACCATCAGAGCGCAAGCGCCGCAACAAGCACGGTTTCCGCGAGCGCATGTCGACTCCTAACGGACGTCGCGTATTGGCAGCACGCCGCCGTCGTGGCCGCAAGAAGCTTACAGTATCATCTGAGGACAGATGGTAAAAAATAAAAGACCAGCCTTGAAGGTTGGTCTTTTATTTTTTACCCTACTGTGCCGGTGAGCATAAAAAAGGGACGACCAGTGGTCATCCCTTTTAATTATTATTCAGCCATCAGCTTCTTATACTTGAAACGCTTAGGCTCCTCATTACCAAGTCGGCGCTTCTTATTCTCCTCGTACTCTGAGTATGTTCCCTCGAAGAAGTAGACCTGAGAGTCACCCTCGAACGCAAGAATATGAGTTGCGATACGATCCAGGAACCAACGGTCATGGGAGATAACCACTGCACAACCAGCGAAGTTCTCAAGACCCTCCTCAAGCGCACGGATAGTGTTTACATCCACGTCGTTAGTAGGCTCGTCGAGAAGAAGCACGTTACCCTCATCCTTGAGAGTCAAGGCAAGGTGGAGACGGTTTCTCTCACCACCGGAAAGGATGCCGCAAAGCTTCTCCTGATCCGCTCCGGAGAAGTTGAAGCGAGAAACATATGCTCTTGCATTCACCTCTCTCTTGCCGAGTCTCACGAACTCAGAGTTCTCAGCGATAGTCTCATATACCGTCTTCTCAGGATCAATGCTCTTATGCTGCTGGTCGACATAAGCGATCTTTACAGTCTCACCGATTGTAATCTCACCTGAATCAGGCTGGTCGAGTCCCATGATAAGGCGGAACAAAGTTGTCTTACCCGCACCGTTAGGACCGATCACGCCCACGATACCTGCTGGCGGAAGCACGAAATTAAGGTTTTCGTACAAAAGCTTATCTCCATAAGCTTTTGAGACATTCTTGAACTCGATGACCTTGTTACCGAGTCTTGGTCCGTTAGGGATGAAGATCTCAAGGTTAGCCTCCTTCTCTCTTCCATCGTCAGCCGCCATCTTCTCATAAGCACCCAGACGGGCCTTAGACTTGGCGTGACGAGCCTTAGGAGCCATGCGCACCCACTCGAGCTCTCGCTCGAGAGCCTTGCGACGCTTGCTCTCCTGCTTCTCCTCCTGCGCAAGACGGGTGCTCTTCTGGTCAAGCCATGATGAGTAGTTACCTTTCCATGGAATTCCCTCTCCCCTGTCAAGCTCAAGAATCCATCCTGCAACATTATCAAGGAAGTAACGGTCGTGGGTTACGGCGATCACGGTACCCTTATACTGCTGGAGATGCGCCTCAAGCCACTGGATACTCTCTGTATCGAGGTGGTTGGTAGGCTCATCAAGAAGAAGCACGTCAGGCTGACGGAGCAGCAGGCGGCAAAGAGCCACACGACGACGCTCACCTCCACTGAGTGTTGAAACCTTTGCATCCGACGGAGGGCACTGGAGTGCATCCATAGCTCTTTCAAGCTTCGAATCGATCTCCCAACCACCGCAGTGCTCGATCTTCTCAGTAAGCTCGCCCTGGCGCTCGATCAGAGCTGCCATTTCCTCGTCAGACATAGGCTCGCAGAACTTCATGTTGACCTCCTCATACTCCTTGAGGATATCCATAACTTCCTGCACACCCTCCTGGACAACCTCGATTACGGTCTTGTCCGGATCCATCTGAGGCTCCTGCTCAAGGTATCCCACCGAGTAGCCCGGCGCCCATACCACTTCACCCTGGTATCCCTTCTCGATACCTGCGATAATCTTCATGAGCGTAGACTTACCAGAGCCGTTGAGACCCACGATACCGATCTTAGCGCCATAGAAGAAAGACAGGTAGATATCCTTGAGGATTACCCTATTGTTGTGAGGGAGGATCTTACCTACCCCGTTCATCGAAAAAATGATCTTCTCGTCTGCCATATTATTATATAAGTATGAATTTGCGGCAAAGATAGCATTTATTTTTTCTTCTTGGAAAGCCTCACCTTCTCTTTCCTGCACCAGTCGCTAGGATTCTCATTCATGAAGAGACGAAAAGCCATGTTGAAGGATACGATCGTATTGAATCCGCACAAAGGCCAGAGTTCCGATATCTTCAGTTCAGGATTGTTCCTGAAACATTCCATAGAGAACATGACCCTGTGATAATTGACATACTGACAGAAGTTTCTGCCTGTACATTGGCATATGGCCCTTGAAATATACACCTTATTAGAAAACACCCGCGCCACGACATCATTGATTGTAAGATTTCCGTTAAGAAAAGGCTTCTCCTCATCAAAATATGCCTGTATCCTCTCATATAGCTCCTTATACATATTCTCCTGCCCAGGAGAAACCGACGCAGACTCAACAGGCGAGATGCGCATAGATTCCACAATCCTCCTCTCATGCCTCTGAAAGACAGCGAACACCGAATCATATGCGATCCTGACGCCCAATGCCGCCAGCATAAGGGTCAAAAGCACAATTGAAACAACACATACCCATACACATGAAGAAAAAGAAGCATAGAATCCTATCAGGAAAAGCAGACCGACAGCATATAGCGAATCCACTGACAAGCACAGAACTGTCCACACCGTGCCCGATTGCATCAGGTCATGTATCTTCCACAATCTCATCGCCACAGTGTACACATATGTAGTCAGCCATATTCCGCCAAGAATGCAGGCCACTATCCCCATCACCTTCGGTCCTTCCGGACGAAATACCCCGAATGTACATAATATATAGTATAATGACATTAATACCGACACAGCTATATCGGCAATGACGACAGCCTTCTTGTGAGACGAACTCATCAATGTATTCGTCAAAGCAGAAAAGGAGATCAAAGTAATCATGATGTCAACAGGTATCCTGTGGATCACATCAGCTCCTGCGACAAGATCGCATATCATCAGGAATGCGCATACGGCAAGTGTCGCCGCTCCATATGTCCTGCCGAAGGTTGCAAGAGCCTTATATCTGAGATTGCGGGCTAGGAGTACTCCGGCCAGAAAAAATACCACAGTCACAAATGCCGACACTAAAAATATATCCATAATCAACATAGTTTGTTTAGTGCAAAAGTATATAAAGTTTCACCTCAAAAAGAATGTGAATCCCGGTAAGTCATTCAAAACTACCGGGATTCACATCAACTTTTTCTTTTTTTTATAATTTTTTCTTTTTTTTAAAATCTCTACTTCTTCGTCTTGACCTTGATTGTATCAAAACCCTGTCCATATACTCCCATGACAGACGAAACTGAAAGGAATGCATCAGGATCAATAGACTTGACATAACGGAGCAAGAGATTAAGATCGGTCTTTCTGGTAACCACCATAAGGACCTCTTTTTCCTCCTTCGAATACCATCCCTTTGCAGGGATGACAGTGACACCTCTCTTCATATCGAACGCAATTGCATCCGCCATTTCAGCCACCTTCTTGGTGAAGATAAACACCTGGACAGACTGTTTCGAACCTGATATGTAAAGGTCGATTGCATATCCGCATACTGTCACCTGCATCAGACCGTATACGACGATTGCAATCTTCTCTGGATATGGAAGGAGTTCACCTGCCGCGTTGTAAGAAGGAAGGAGCAGCGATGACAAGATGATCATGATATCAATGATAAGGATCACGCGTCCTGGAGAAGACGGCTTGAACTTACACCATATCAAGGCAATGATGTCAGTTCCTCCTGTACTTCCACCCTGAGACATCGAAAGTCCTATACCGACTCCGGCCATGATACCACCGAGTACCGTGCACACTATCTTGCTGTCCTGCGAGAACTCAGCAACAAAATCAACAGGAATGAAGGTCTGTGTCACCTCGAGCATTACTGATGTCGCTATAATCGCGTATATTGTCTTTGCACCGAAGCCCGTACCAAGAATCTTGGTTCCTATAATAAGAAGAAGTATGTTCAGCACGAAGAACGTAACAGAAATCGGAATGGCGCCCTGTGTCGCATATTGAAGTATCGCAGCAAAACCTGTAACTCCACCGCCGATCATTCCGTTAGGCGTCAGGAACATCGCCCATCCGAGCGCATACATTGAAAGGCCGAGGGTAATAAGGAGATACTCCTTAATAAGCGTTCCTACAGAAGCCTTATCTAATTTCAACTTATTCATTTGACTTCCTCCTCTATCTTGTTAGTTTTCTTTAAGTTCATACCTGTCTTGACTTCCTCAAAGCCCTCACCGAACACGCTCATCGCAGTAGATACGGATATGAACGCCTTAGGGTCGATGGATTTGATTTCTCTGACAATCTCGTTCATCTGCATTTTTCTCGATACGATCAGAAGCACCTTGCTGTCCTTCTGAGAATACCATCCGACCGATTGAAGAGCTGTCACTCCACGATGCACATCATATATTATATGGTCAGCGATTTCCTTGTACTTCGACGAGAACACCAGTATCTGCACTGACGACTTGTTGCCAAGGAGCACGAAATCGATTCCGAATGAAAAGCCGAGCATGATCACATAAGCATATACCACATCTATGAGTCCCTTATCAGGAAGCAGGAAGAGAGATGCTATGATGAATATGTCGGTAAAAAGATATACCCTTCCAGGGGATACCGGCCAATACTTGTTGATCATCATGGCGATGATATCCGTTCCGCCGGAACTTCCGCCGCGAAGCAGGACAAGTCCCAGTCCGACAGACTCCAGGGCCGCACCCAGAAGCGCTCCGATCAGCTTGTCATTTTCAAAGTCATGACACTCCAAGGCCGGAAACATCGGTAGGACATTAAAGAGCACAGACGTAAGGATGATCACATATATGGTCTTTACGCCGAATGCCTTTCCTATGGTCAGGAAGCCGATTACGAGCAGGCCGATGTTGATGATCCAGTACGGAAGTCCCATCGGGATAGCACCACCGGTCGCGTACTCGATAATGGTACACAGACCGGTAAGTCCTCCACTTGTCAGTCCCGTAGGAATGATGATGGACGTCCAGGCCATACAGAAGATCAAGGATCCGACAGTCATCAGGAAATAATCCCAAAGCGTCATCAGGAACTTGTTCGATTTCATAGGTCAGTTATATTGCAGTTTACTTTACTACGATGTTTACGATCTTACCAGGCACTACGATAACCTTCACGATGTTACCGCCGTCAACGTACTGGGCTGTCTTCTCGAGACCACGCACATGAGCCTCGACATCTTCGCGCGACATGTCCTTCGAAAGATCGACTGTAAATCTTGTCTTTCCGTTGAACGATACGGCGTAAGTGCATGTATTCTCGACAGTGTATGCCTCGACATACTCAGGGAACTTCGCGTATGTGATGCTCTCGTTATGTCCGAGCGCCTCCCAAAGCTCCTCGCAGATATGCGGAGCGAACGGTGCAAGGAGGATGATCAGCTGCTCAAGAATCTCCTTCTTGTTGCACTTGAGTTCATAGAGTTCGTTAACGGCAATCATGAATGCACTGACTGCAGTATTGAACGAGAAGGCCTCGATGTCGGCCTGAACCTTTCCGATAAGCTTGTGGAGAGCCTTAAGCTCTGCCGGAGTCGCTTTCTCGTCTGTAACGATAAGACCGTCACGGTCGTAGAACAATCTCCAGACTCTCTTGAGGAAGCGGTTAACACCGTCAATTCCCTTTGTATCCCATGGCTTGGACTGCTCGAGAGGTCCGAGGAACATCTCGTAAAGTCTCAGAGTATCAGCACCGTATGTATCGCAGATCATGTCTGGGTTAACGACGTTGAACATAGACTTGGACATCTTCTCGATAGCCCATCCGCAGATGTACTCGCCATCCTCGAGGATGAACTCCGCAGTAGCGAACTCCGGCATCCATGCCTTGAACGCTTCCATGTCGAGGCGATCGTTACGCACGATGTTCACGTCAACGTGGATTTCTGTTGTCTCATACTGATCCTTAAGGCCGTATGATACGAAGGTATTTGTATTGATGATTCTGTATACGAAGTTAGAGCGGCCCTGGATCATACCCTGGTTGATCAGCTTCTTGAAAGGCTCCTTCTCGCATACGTATCCGAGGTCATAGAGGAACTTGTTCCAGAAACGTGAATAGATAAGGTGACCTGTAGCGTGCTCCGTACCACCGATGTAGAGGTCTACATTTCTCCAGTACTCGTCAGCCTCCTTGCCTACAAGGGCTTCCGAATTGTGCGGATCCATGTATCTGAGGTAGTATGCGCTACTGCCGGCGAAGCCAGGCATTGTGCTGAGCTCGATAGGGTATCCGTTGAATGTCCAGTCTGCAGCACGTCCGAGAGGCGGCTCGCCAGACTCTGTAGGAAGATACTTGTCAACCTCAGGGAGCTGGAGAGGAAGATCCTCAAGAGACATAGGGGTTGCGATGCCATCCTTGAAGTACATAGGGAAAGGCTCTCCCCAATATCTCTGACGAGAGAAGATCGCATCACGGAGACGGTAGTTGACCTTCCTGTGTCCGATGCCATGCTGCTCGACATAATCGATTGCTGCAGGAATTGCCTCCTTTACAGTCTTGCCATTGAGGAAGCCTGAATTGCACATGATTCCCTCCTTGGCGTCGAAACTTGACTCGCTTACGTCACAGCCCTCGATGAGAGGAATGATAGGAAGATTGAATGTCTTTGCAAAAGCATAGTCACGACTGTCATGGGCAGGAACGGCCATGATGGCGCCTGTACCATAACCTGCGAGCACATATTCTGAAATCCATACAGGGACCTTGTCACCTGTAAGCGGATTGACTGCATAAGATCCAGAGAATACGCCGGTTACCTTTCTTGCCTCCATGAGACGCTCACGCTCTGTCTTCTTCTTTGCCATCTGGAGATACTCCTCTACGGCCTCCTTCTGCTCTGCAGTTGTGAGTTTCTCAACCCACTCGCTCTCTGGAGCAAGAACCATGAAGGTAACTCCGAACACAGTATCTGCACGAGTTGTGAAGATAGTCATATCATACTCCTCAGTGCCGTTTGAAACCCTGAAAACCATCTCGGCACCCTGGCTCTTTCCGATCCAGTTGCGCTGCATGTCCTTAAGCGAATCTGTCCAGTCAAGCTCCTCGAGATCCTCAAGGAGACGGCCTGCATAGGCTGAAACGCGAAGTTGCCACTGAGTCATCTTCTTCTGCTCTACAGGGTGGCCTCCGCGAACAGAGTATCCTTCCTTCACCTCGTCGTTTGCGAGAACGGTTCCGAGTGCAGGACACCAGTTCACCGCTGTCTCGCCCTGATATGCAAGACGATACTGCATGAGCACGTCAGACTTTTCCTTCTCTGTGAATGAAGCCCACTGCTCTGCTGTGAACGGCTCCACATCACCGCACGCTGCGTCTACGGCTGCGCTTCCGCCTGCGGCGAAAGCCGCCTCGAGCTCAGCGATCGGACGAGCCTTCTGCTGCGCATTGTCATACCAGCTGCCGAACATCTGCAGGAACGCCCACTGTGTCCACTTGTAATACTCCGGCTCACAAGTACGGATCTCACGTGACCAATCGTATGAGAAACCGATCCTGTCCATCTGCTCACGATAACGCGCAATGTTCTTCTCAGTTGTCACAGCCGGATGCTGTCCTGTCTGGATAGCATACTGCTCTGCAGGAAGACCAAACGCATCGTATCCCATAGGATGAAGCACGTTGAATCCGCAGAGTCTCTTGTAACGGCTGTAGATGTCGCTCGCGATGTATCCGAGCGGGTGTCCCACATGAAGACCCGCTCCTGAAGGATACGGGAACATGTCGAGAACATAATATTTAGGCCTGGTGCTGTCCACCTCAGCCTTGAATGTATGGTTGGCAGCCCAGAAGGCCTGCCACTTGCTCTCAATCTCTTTAAAATTGTAATCCATAGGTCATTTATGTAAAATCTTTCAAAGATAATATTATTTCTTTATTCCAAAGCTCGCTTTGCCCTTCTTTTCGAGGCGGAATTCTACTGGAATCGTCATCGAACAGCGGACTTTCTCACCTTTATGCCTTGCAGGTCTCCATTTCGGCGAAGCACTGACCACCTTGACAGCCTCGGCATCAAGTTCCGGAGACACTCCCTTGACTACCTTGACGTCAGTCACCTTTCCGTCAATACCAATAACGAACTCTACCATCACACGTCCCTGAATGCCATCCCTTACGGCTTCCTGAGGGTACTTCAAATACTGATACACCCACTTCTCAAGGAATTGTCTAGGATCAGAGCTGTTAAGGAACATCGGTCTATAGTCACAGTCTGTATATGCCACCACATCCTTTGCAGCTGTTCCCTTCTTTTTGGGTGCAGCATCTGGGCGGAAGGCGATCTGCCCGTTCCAGTCCGCCAGGGTCAGAGTCGCATTGTAAATATACTCCAGCTCCCTCTCCATGCAGTCATAGTCGATGATGGACTCGGTATCCCTCTCAGTGTTATGCTCGGAATATCTTCCCGTAGTAAACATTACTGACGGTATTTCCTTCGCATAGAACACCCTATGGTCTGACGGATATGGCTCTGCTGCAACTATATCCGGCACAATCGGTTGAAGGCTTCCGGACAATGTCCTCAGAATTGAATTCATATCTGCATTAGACGACGTATATGCATAGAAACCGTTATAGCCGGTACCGAGCATATCAAGATTTATCATAGCATCTACCGTTCCGAAGTTCTCGAAAGACCTGTTGACAAAATACCACGCACCGGCAAAAGTCTCGCATGAGGCGCCGAACGCCACAAAAACAACTGAACGTCGGAACATTATCCTGTTCGTTTCCACCATCTTAGCCAGCTCAAGAAGCATAGACAATCCCGAAGCATTGCCATTTGCGCCATAGAAAGTCTTATAGGTCTGCTGTCCGTCAATGGTCATGGGCATCATGCCAAGGTTATCTAACCTCGCTCCGACAACTATGATATTGTTCTCCAGACTTTTGTCATAACCCTGTACGTAGGCTACGACATTGCGTGACCGGAGCGTATCTCCATCTTCCGTCACGACGCCAAACACATCGCCTTCCTTAGGAGTAAGCACATCCAGCCCATACTTTTCAAACTGCTCTGCCACATACTCGGCAGCCAGTTTCTCACCCTCAGTACCGGCGCCGCGACCTTCCATCATGGAAGAAGCCAGCATGCGGACGTGCTCCTTCAGCGCGGCCGAAGTCTCGCTGTCATAAAGGTCTTCGTATGCATTGCCGCCGCGGAACTGCGCCCCTGCGGACATGGAAACAAGAAGCGACATTATCAATGTCGCTAACTTAAAAACTTTCATAATTACTCAATCATTAGAATCCATGCATCGTCCGGACACGCTCCTAGCCTCCGCAGTTCATTGAATCCAGCCAATGCATAATGGATTTTGTTAACCGGGCAAGTACCAACAGCAATCATGCCATTTCGCATCCTGATGAAATGAGGCGCAAAATCCCCTGCCTCTCCTACCTCTTCCAACTTCTTCTGAGCATTAACTTTGTCTCTGAAGGAGCCGACTATAACACGATATCGGAAACCATCGTCTTGCGGCCATACTCCGTCCTCGACTATTCCTCCAAGGCTGGATGACGTATAAAGACGGACACCGTTTTCCTTGATATATCGGCAAGCTTCAATCGAATCCGCCTCATTCTTGGCAACAAGCTCCAACGAATCCTCGACAGCTTTCTGCCTTGCCGCCTTTGCCTCAAGGTCTGCTATCATCTCTTGTCGCTTGACCTCGATCACGTCACTTGTCGGACGTCCCGCAAGCTTCCTGAAGAAATCACATCCTGTCACGGTCATCATGACCGCAGCAAACAGCAATATATAACTCTTTTTCATAGCATTCAGATATTCGCACATTCGTGCAAATTTAACGAAATAATACACCCTTACAAAATAAAAACAATATATTTGCAAACCATAATTTATAACATCGGCCTTGACAAACGGACACAGACATAGCCTTACTCTCCTGACAAGCATCATAGCACTCATATGCAGCTTGTCCGCGCAGTGCCACGCACAGGAGTACAAGTTTCCAGATCCGTTACTCTCATATCCTCTCGGCCCCACTACCGACACCGTCAGAATCTGCATCCTGGGCGACATGATGATGCATTCCGGCCAGATCGAAAATGCCCGCACAAGCGCATCAGAATATGATTTCAGTCCATACTTCCATTATATTGAAGATAAGATAAAGGATGCGGACATTGCGATTGCCAACATGGAATACACCCTTGCGGGAAAACCATATACCGGCTATCCGGCCTTCTCCGCTCCGGAAGCATACGCGTCATATCTTGCAGGGATTGGAATCGACGTATTCCTTACAGCGAACAACCACATCTTCGACAAAGGAGCAGCAGGAGCACTAAGGACAATAGACGAGTTTGACAAACTCGGCGTACAAGTCACCGGCATAGCCCGAGACCAGCAGATGTACGACCAGGTTTTTCCTCTGATATTGAAGTGCAAAGGCGTAAGCATAGCTCTTGTCAATGTAACATACGGCACTAATCTCGGAACCGGAAAGGAATGGCCTAAGATTATAAGGATCAGCGAGAAGGAGACTATGACCGGAATTCTCGCTAAAGCTGACACCTGCGACTTCACACTTGTTCTTCCGCATTGGGGAGACGAATACAGGCTGAGACACTCCGCAAACCAGGAAAAAGATGCAAGGTGGTTCATAGAACATGGAGCAGACGCGATAATCGGAGCGCATCCTCACGTAATACAGGACATTCAGAAAATCGACGGAGTTCCGGTTTTCTACTCCATAGGGAACGCAGTATCCAACATGAGCGCTGCAAACACCCAGATGGAACTGATGGTTACTCTCAAGATCGTGCGTTACCACAACGGCAACACAAAACTCCTTGAGCCCGAATACGAACTATTATGGTGTTCGAGACCAGGAGGATACAGCAACCGGTACACTGTTCTCCCGGTAGAGGAATTCATCGGGACTAGAGACAGCTGGCACGGTCCATGGGAGTACGACAAGAAGATAGAAACAAGAAATAGAATAAAGAACCTACTGGATAATGAGTAAAAGCACAATCCGACTTGAAGCCATCGACCCCATCGAGATCTATGGGGCAGCAAACAAAAACCTTGAAGCCCTCTGCAGCTACTTCCCAGAGCTGAAGGCGGTCGCACGCGGCTGCGAAATAATCCTTGAGGGAAAAGATGAAGACATCGAGAAGTTCACCGCCAAGCTGAAGCTGCTGATAGAAAGAAGACAGCATAAGATGAACATCACCCCATATGATGTCGAGGACCTGTTCGAGAACGAAGACAAACCTGACAGATTCCGACTCTGCGGCGATTCGGTCATCGTCCACGGAAACGACGGCAAGCCGATCAAGGCTAGAAACAGGACCCAGGAAGAGATGGTAAAGGCATATTTCGAAAACGACCTTATCTTCGCTGTCGGACCAGCAGGCACCGGTAAGACATACATCGCTATCGCTTTAGCTGTCAGAGCTTTGAAGAACAGGGAAATCAAGAGGATCATCCTGACCAGACCAGCCGTAGAAGCCGGAGAACGCCTGGGTTTCCTGCCCGGAGATCTCAAGGACAAGCTTGACCCATATCTCCAGCCTCTATACGACGCTCTCGGCGACATGATACCTCCAAAGAGACTTCAGGAGTTCATGGCGGAAGGCACGATCCAGATCGCTCCCCTCGCCTACATGCGAGGCCGCACGCTTGACCGCGCCTGTGTGATTCTGGACGAGGCCCAGAACACAAACCTCGGACAGCTCAAGATGTTCCTGACGCGAATGGGATGCGACGCCAAGTTCATAGTGACAGGAGACGCCAGCCAGATAGACCTCCCTCACAAAGGAGACTCCGGTCTGCTTAAAGGTATAGAACTCACTAAGGACATAAAGGGAGTCAAGACCATCTTCTTCAAGAACGAAGACATTGTCCGACACCCTCTTGTGGCTAAAATAGTTAAAGCTTTCGAGAAAGCATAAAAAAAGCAGCGTTCATCAAAACGCTGCTTTTTTATGATTATAATCTAGAAATTATTTAGAAAGCTCATTGTAGTACTCATACTTCTCCATGAACTTAGCGTCCTTGTTTCTGAGAACGAAGCAAACCTGCTTGATTGTTGCTGCAATGTTCTTCTTGAAATCAGAATCTGGCATGAGTGAATATGCCTTCTCAAGTGGCTCGAGGCTGGCGATACACATCTCATCGTACTGAGCCATGAGAGCGTCATACTCCTTCTGGTCGAAAGTCTCCTGACCCTTGTTGAAGTACTCGTTACCGCGGTCGATGAAATATCCTCCGAGAGCGATGTATGCATCAGGAGAATCCGGAGTCATCGCAATAGCTGCCTTGTATGAAGCCTCTGCCTTCTCATAATCAGCAAGACGCTTGTAGATGTCACCCTCTACTCTGTAGATAGAAGCGTTGTCCGGCATAGCCTGCTTTGCCTTTGCGATGAGGTCAAGAAGCTGAGCCTCGCCACCCTCCTTAGGAAGATAGTAGTTGATAAGACCTACGAGAACGTTTGCATTCTCAGGGAAGAGCTCGAAACCCTTCTGGAGAGTTGCAACTCCCTTCTCCTCATTACCAAGCTTCATGTATACATCAGCAAGAGCTGGGAAGAGGTTACCACCCTCTGCATAGTATCCAGCCTCTACGCATCTGTCAAAGTATGTCAAAGCCTGCTCATACTTGCCAGCCTGGTTGTAGATATAACCTGCATAATATGTATAGGTAGTGTCAACCTTTGATACAGGAGCAGTGAGAACCGCGTCAGCTGCCTTTGCGATAAGGCCAGCTGCGGCATCGTAGTTCTGGAGAGTATACTGAACCATACCCTCATCAAAGTACTTTGCTCCGATGAGCTCGATAGCAGCCTTGATATCCTTTACCTTAGAGCCCTTTACATCAATTTCTGCAGCCTTTGCATATGCAGCGAGAGCCTCAGCAAGCGCATCCTCATAAATCGGATTTGTAATCACGATCATCTTGAGCATATCAGAAGCATCAAAGTAAAGAACCTTGTCCTCATATGTCTCCTTCTTGTAAGGAACACCCTCGACAACAATCTCCTCTACAGAAGCAGCTGGCTTGTAGCCAGGCATCTGCTGGAGCTGGATACGTGGAGCGTTAGTGAAAAGGGATCCTGAAGGTGCGTTATATGCATCCATATAAGCATCTGCAAGCTTAAGCCATGTAGCTACCTTAGCCTCCTTCTTTGGATTCTCAGAAGCCGCCTTAGCGCTCTCTACCGCCTTCTTTGCTGCAGCAGGAGTCTTGGTTGTCTGTGCATCAGCCACCTGAACTGCCAGGAGTACTGCCAATGCGATAAGAATTCTTTTCATGATGTTGTGGTATTTGGTTAATTATTTGTTTCCTGTACTGGTGTCTCCTGATCCGGAGCCTGTGGAGCCTCAGTCGGTGTCTCCTCCTCTGTCTTGTTAACAGCCGACACTGCCGCGATAGAGTCGCCGTCCTTGATGTTGATGAGTTTCACGCCCTGAGTAGCACGTCCTGCCACCTTGATGCCGGAAACGGCCATCCTGATGGTAAGTCCGGAGCGGTTGATGATCATCAGATCGTTTTCATCGGTAACATTCTTGATAGCTACCAGAGCACCTGTCTTCTCAGTGATATTAAGCGTCTTGACACCCTTTCCGCCTCTGTTTGTCTTGCGGTACTCATCGAAGTCAGAGCGCTTTCCGTATCCATGCTCGCTGACAACGAGGATAGAGTGTGCTGAAGCATCCTCGGCTGATGGATCATAGGTTATCATGCCGATTACCTCGTCATCTTCATCAATATTTATGCCACGTACACCAGAAGCCGTTCTACCCAACGCTCTTGCATCAGTCTCGTCAAAGCGGCAGCAGCGTCCTTTGCGTCCTGCGAGGAGAATCTCGCTGTGGCCGTTAGTCATAACTGCCTCAAGAAGCTCGTCACCCTCACGAACTGTAATCGCAATCACACCGTTTGTACGAGGACGTGAGTAAGCCTCGAGCGAAGTCTTCTTGATAATACCCTGCTTTGTTGCAAGAACAATGTAATTATTATTGATGTAGTCCTCGTCCTTGAGATTCTTAACGTTCAGGTATGCCTTGATCTTGTCATCAGGCTCGATGTTGATCACATTCTGGATTGCGCGACCCTTCGAAGCACGTGATCCCTCAGGAATCTCGTAGACCTTGAGCCAGTAGCACTTTCCGTTCTGAGTGAACAGGAGCATTGTGCTGTGCATGTTGGCAACATAGATATGCTCGATGAAGTCCTCGTCACGGGTTGCACTTCCCTTCATGCCGACGCCGCCTCTGTTCTGGATACGATACTCTGTCAGAGATGTCCTCTTGATATATCCAAGGTGCGAGATAGTGATCACAACATCCTCATTAGGATAGAAGTCCTCCGGATTGAATTCCTCTGCAGAGAGAGCGATCTCGGTCCTTCTTGCGTCACCGTACTTCTCCTTCATCTCAAGGGTCTCATCCTTGATGATACCGAACTGCATGTCCTCGTTTGCGAGAACGTCCTCGCAGTACTTGATGAACTTCATGAGCTCGTCGTACTCGCTCTGGAGCTTCTCCCTTTCGAGTCCTGTGAGCTGACGCAGACGCATCTCAACGATTGCGGTAGCCTGGATCTCGGTGAAAGCGAATGTACTCATGAGCTCGGCCTTCGCTTCCTCAACGCTCTTCGATGCGCGGATAATCCTGATGATTTCGTCGATAACGTCAAGGGCCTTGAGGAGTCCTTCGAGTATATGGGCCCTCTTCTGAGCCTTGTCGAGGTCGAATCTTGTCCTGCGGAGGATCACCTCATGACGATGTCTTACGAAGTACTTGATCAAGTCCTTGAGGTTAAGGGTGCGAGGACGTCCGTTCACCAGAGCGACGTTGTTTACCGAGAAGCTTGACTGAAGCGGAGTATACTTGAAGAGAGTATTGAGGACAACGTTAGCGTTAGCATCCTTCTTGAGCTTAATCACGATGCGGACGCCCTTCATGGTTGTCTCGTCGTTGATGTATGAGATGCCGTCGATCTTCTTTGACTCCACGAGCTCAGCGATCTTCTCGATCATCTCCCTCTTGTTGACCATGTATGGGATCTCGGTCACCACGATTGTCTCACGGCCTGACTCGCTCACTTCGATCTCGGTCTTCGAGCGGATCACGATACGGCCGCGGCCTGTCTCGAAGGCATCCTTGATGCCCTGACGACCCTGGATGATGCCTCCTGTAGGGAAATCCGGTCCCTTGACATAATGCATCAGCTCCTCGACTGTGATCTCAGGGTTGTCGATATACGCGCAGATGGCGTCACAGCACTCAGTAAGGTTGTGCGGAGCCATGTTTGTCGCCATACCCACGGCAATACCTGACGAACCGTTCAAGAGAAGAAGCGGAAGCTTTGTCGGGAGAACAGTCGGCTCCTGGAGGGAATCGTCGAAGTTGTTCTGGAAGTCCACAGTATCCTTCTCGAGATCTGCAAGCACCTCGTCAGAAAGTTTCGAAAGCTTTGCCTCAGTATATCGCATCGCAGCCACAGGGTCACCGTCCATCGAACCGAAGTTACCCTGTCCGAATACGAGAGGGTACCTGAGGCTCCAGTCCTGTGCCATTCTGGCCATTGCATCATAAACGCTTGAGTCACCATGCGGATGGTACTTACCGAGAACCTCTCCGACTATACGGGCAGACTTCTTTGTCTGGCTGGTATGTCTGAGGCCAAGTCCGTCCATTCCGAACAGCACTCTTCTGTGTACAGGCTTGAAACCGTCACGCACATCCGGGAGGGCCCTGGATACGATCACAGACATGGAGTAGTCGATGTACGCACTCCTCATCTGCTCGTCGATGTTCACCTGCTCAATCCTACCTGTTTTTACTTCGTTTTCCATATATGAATTTGTACTTTTTATTCTTGATTATACATCTTGGCAAAGTTACAAAAAATTTAGTAATTTTGTGCAACCAACGATGATTTTAAGCACCAAGAATACTTTTTATGGAAATCAGCATATCTGACGAACTCAATTCGATAATAAATTTTTCTAGAGAGGAGGCAATGAGGACCGGATGTTATGGCATTGCGCCGGACCACATGTTCCTGGGAATCATACGCCACAAGGAAAACGCAGGTGCGGACGCACTGATGGGCACAGGTATCGACATGAACGAGATGAAACAGTTCATAGACAGCCGGATATTTACCAACGAGCACATCCCTTATTCCGACATAGACAGCGTAACCTTCTCCAGAGGCGCTCAAAATGTGCTGAGCTTCACTATTCTGGAAGCCACAAAGGTACGCAGCGCCAAAGCGTCGGCGCAGCACCTTCTGCTGGCACTATGCCGAGAGGGAAACTCATACGGAAGCACATACTTGCGCGACCAGGGGGTAGAATACGGAGTGATCTACAGGTATCTTGACCGCAACGACATGCTTGACAGGGACTCGATCGATAGAGAGAGTCCGGTGAAGAACCGTGAAACTGACAACGACGAACAGCAGATTCATATCCGCGCCGTACACGAAGGAGGACAGGAAGAAAGCACCCCTCAGGCATCACCGCTCGAGGAGTTCGGATATGACATAACCAAGGCTGCACGCGAAGGCAAACTGGACCCTCTTGTGGGACGAGAATATGAAATTCAGAGAGTAATCCAGATTCTCGGACGAAGAAGGAAAAACAACCCTATGCTCGTCGGAGATCCCGGTGTAGGAAAGTCGGCGATTGTGGAAGGTATCGCAATCAAGATCGTCACCGGCGACATACCACCTGTTCTTGCAGACAAGAGACTGATTTCCTTGGACTTAGGTTCCATCGTTGCAGGCACAAAATACCGAGGAGATTTCGAAAAGAGACTCAAGTCCATCATAAACGAAGTAGCTTCAAGTCCTGACGTGATTCTGTTCATCGACGAGTTCCACACCATCGTCGGAGCAGGCGGAGCGTCGGGCAGTCTTGACGCAGCGAACATGCTCAAGCCGGCACTCGCACGAGGCGACATCCAGTGTATCGGAGCAACCACAATGGATGAGTTCCGCAAAATCGTAGAAAAAGACGGCGCTCTCGACAGAAGATTCCAGAAAATTGTAGTGGAGCACACTGACATCCAACACTCGATATCAATCCTCGACCGTCTTAAAACCAACTATGAAAAGTATCATAATGTGATATACACTGACGAGGCAATCGAAGCGTGCGTGAGAATGTCCGACAGATACATCACCGACAGATGTCTGCCTGATAAGGCAATTGACGCGATGGATGAAGCCGGATCGATGGTTCGACTGAAGAATCCGGACAAGACGGGATATGTGGGAGTTGAAGATGTAGCGGAAGTCATTTCCAAGATGACCGGCATCCCTTCCGGCAACGTTGCCGAAAGTGAAGGTCTGAAGCTTATGAGGATGCGCAGCAAGCTACAGGGAAGGATTATCGAACAGGACGACGCAATAGATAAGGTAGTAAGAGCAATCCAGAGAAACAGAGCAGGAATCAAAGATCCTGGAAAGCCTATCGGAACATTTCTCTTCTTTGGCCCGACAGGAGTCGGCAAGACCCAGCTTGCCAAGTCATTGGCAGAGTATCTCTTTGACTCAGAAGATAATATGATAAGACTTGATATGAGTGAATACATGGAAAAATTCAATGTATCAAGGCTTATAGGAGCGCCTCCAGGATATGTAGGGTTCGAAGAGGGTGGCCAACTCAGCGAAAGGGTCAGACGCAAGCCTTATTGCGTGGTTCTTCTCGACGAGATCGAGAAGGCACACCCGGACGTATTCAACCTTCTGCTTCAGGTCATGGACGAAGGACGTCTGACTGACAGCAACGGAAGGACAGTAAGCTTCAGAAATACTATTGTTATCATGACATCCAATGTGGGAAGCCGCGAATTGGATGAATACGGCAGCGGCCTGGGATTCAATACTTCCGGCAAGAATGTGACCGTAAACAGGAGAGCAGTGCTTGACAAGGCTATCCGCAAGGCATTCCCTCCTGAATTCATCAACAGGGTGGATGATATGATATTCTTTAATCCCCTCACAAGAGAAGGCATTGAAAAAATTATCGATATCGAAATCAAAGGCCTTAAGAAACGCGTTCAGGAAGCCGGATTCGAGCTCAGAATCACCCCTGCAGCAAAAAGATTTGTCGCCAACGAGGGCTACGACCCAAGCTATGGAGCAAGACCGTTGAAGAGGGCGATCCAGCGATTTATTGAAGACCCTGTATCGGAGCACATCATCAAGGAAAGGATGATTGCCGGCAAGAAAGCCATACCTCACGACAAGATCCGCGTAAGCCTGACAAAGGATAAGGAAAGCACCCTCGTAGAATGGTGCTAGGCCATCACGACATCTCTCAGTTCAAGACCAAGATCATCTACAAGTTCTACCATTGCTGCGAAGGATTCGTCTGATGAGAACATTGCGCTGAGGCGTGTCATTGTGTCTGTTGCATTCATATCTTTTTCGTTTTGTTGATGCAAAGATATGACCGCCTTGTGCCAATATACAGCACAACGTAAAATTTGATAAAAAAATGATAAAACTTGCAATATTCGACCTTGACGGCACCCTGCTGGACACTTTAGGCGACATCGCTGGCGCATGCAACCACGCGCTCACGGTATGCGGATGCCCTATTCACGAGGTCGGAGAGTATAAAAAGTTTGTAGGAAGCGGCATCATGAACCTGTTCCGCAGGGCCCTGCCCGAGGAACAGCGGACAGAGGAAATGGTGATAAGGATGAGGAATGCTTTCGTACAGTATTACGATATACATAAAGACGATACGACCAGCCCATATCCAGGAATCAGAGATCTCCTTAAGAACTTGTCTGCAAAAGGCATCGCGTTGGCAGTGGCATCAAACAAATATCAGGAGGCAACAGAGGAACTTGTCGCGCGATACTTCGGGGATTATAGCTTTACATGTATCCTGGGACAAAGAGAGGGACACCCGATCAAACCAGATGCAGGCATCATCTTTGAGGCAATGGCCGCCTGCGAAGGAGTAAGACCGGACGAAGTCATATATTGCGGAGACTCTGACGTGGACATGCAGACAGGAATAAACGCAGGCGTCAAGACCGTAGGAGTCACATGGGGATTCCGAAGCAGAGAGGAACTTGCTGCATATTCCCCATGCCTTCTGGCGGACAATCCGGAAGAAATTCATAACTTTATCGCCCTAACTTAAGTCAGACGGACATGGAAAATGAAGTAAGATACACGGAAAGACTTGCCAAATACATCCTGATCGCAGCCGGAGCAGCCATCATTCTGGGCCTATGCTGGTTCTTCAGAGACATCATAGCATACATCCTGGCCGCAGTAGTTGTATCACTTATCGCAAAGCCACTGGTCAACGTCCTTAAGAAAATCAGCATCAAGGGGAAACATGCACCCGACTGGCTTCTTGCCGCATTGGCGCTGATACTTGTATTGGCCTGCTTCCTGACATTCGCCTACATCGTGGTCCCGATCGCTGGAGGTATAATCAAGAACATCTCATTGGGAAACATCGAGACATCACTCAAGAGTATAGCCGGCCCGCTCGCAGACCTGAACACATTCCTCACACAGACTTTCCCTCGTCTTGGAGAGGACTTCCGCATAGAGGTGGCTGTAGTACAGGAAATGCAGCACATGTTCAACCTTTCGCAGTTCTCATCACTGATCGGTTCTGCAGCATCATTCTTCACCAGCCTTGCAATAGGACTTTTCTCGGTCGTGTTCATCAGCTTCTTCTTCATCAAGGACGACGGACTCTTCACGGAAATAGTATGTGCACTTGTACCTGACAAGCACGAAGAGACGACGGAGAAGGCGCTTTCCGACATCGGTCACCTTCTGTCGCGTTACTTCATCGGCGTGCTGCTTGAAGTCATCGGAGTCGCCCTGATAAACTTCCTCGGTCTGTCGCTGATCGCCAGACTTGGAGTCAACGCTGCACTCGGAATCGCAGTGATCACCGGCATACTGAACGTCATCCCATATGTGGGACCTCTCATCGGAGTGGTAACAGGCACCATACTTGGCCTTATCATAAAGTACAGCAGTCTCGTTCCTCTTGGACTTGATGTTGGATTCCTGGCATTCACCGCAATCCTGATAGCCATCCTGTTCTTCACACAGCTGGTCGACAACTTCGTATATCAGCCTTTGATATACTCTACAAGCATCAAGGCCAAGCCTCTGGAGATATTCATCGTGCTGCTTATGGTAGGATACATCGGAGGACCGCTCGCCATGATCATCGCGATCCCTTCATATACGGTAGTAAGAGTGATCGCCTTCCGCTTCTTCGGCCACATCAAGGCAATCAAGCGACTTATACCAAACTAAAACACCTGAATCATGAAGATAAAGACCATCGTTACGGCGGTGCTGATGACCGTTTCGGCCGCCTTGACAGTTCAAGCCAAAGAGACACCGATAAGTCCTGACGGCACATACCTCTTTGTACAGAGAGACACATGCGACCTGTATCTGGATGTGTATAACCCTGCGAAAGGGAGCCAGACAAGCATCAACGGAAAGACAAAACCTACTGTCGTATTTATGTTCGGCGGCGGATTCATCCAAGGAACCCGAGACGACGAGAGTTACAACGACTGGTTCAAGATGCTCACTCAGCACGGATACCGAGTGGTTTCAATCGACTATCGTCTGGGACTGAAAGGCTCCAACAAGGTAGGAATCGCCCAAGTGAATGTGCTTGACAAAGCCATCCACATGGCAGTGGAGGACCTGTTCAGCGCCACGAACTTCATGATCGACAATGCGGAGAGTCTCGGCATCGACCCATCGAACATCGTAATCAGCGGCTCATCAGCAGGTGCAATCAGCGTTATGCAGGCGGAATACGAAGTATGCAACAGAACATCATGGGCATCTGTACTTCCGGCCGGCTTCAACTACGCAGGCGTGATGTCATTCTCGGGAGCGATCCTTTCAAGAAAGGGAAAGGTAAAATATGCCGAAGCGCCATGTGCTACGCTCATGCTGCATGGAACAGCTGACGCTCTGGTACCATACAAGCAGATCGCATTCTTCAATCTCGGATTCTTCGGCGGCGGAAAGCTCGTGGAAAGGTTCAAGAAGTTTGACTACAACTACAACATGTACCACTTCATCGACTATGGACACGAGATTGCCGGTTCGATGGAGACTACACTTGATCTCCAGCTGAAGTTCCTGGAGAACAATGTGATGCAGGGCGACAAGAGAGTCATAGAGGCATGGCTGTCTGACCCAGATGTATACAAGGGATTCGGTCCTCAATCACGGAAAGAATTGTATAAATAACAAAAAGTCAGGCGATTGCCTGACTTTTTGTCTTATTCAGCGAGCTTATCAAGGCAAAGCTCTACGAGCTTTCTTACCTGCGCCTTGTAGTCTGGATTAGATGCTTTATGGTGGCGGTGTGCGATAATGCAGCATATCGTACCTGCATTATGACCAAGGTGAGCGGCAAGTCCTGCCAGAGCAGATCCTTCCATCTCGAAGTTTGTCACTTTCCACTCACCGAAGCGGAAGCTCTCGAATGTGTCAAGCATGTCCGGCATTGCAAGAGGTATACGGACAACTCGTCCCTGAGGGCCATAGAAGCCGGAAGCGGCAATGGTCATTCCCTTATATGTACAATCCTTGAACTTCTCTATCATCTTCTCGCCTGCCCTCACGAAATAAGGATCAGGAAGATGCTTGTTCCATCCTGTATGCTTCTTGAATGCCTCCTCGATGTCAAGAAGAGATATCATGTCACGGTCAGCATACCAGTTCAAAAGTCCGTCGCAGCCTACTGAAATATGCGAGAACACGAATCCTCCGATTGGAATCTCCGGCTGGATAGCACCTGAAGTACCGATGCGGAGAATGTTCAGCGTACGATGCTCAGGCTTAACCTCTCGCGTCTCAAAATCAACGTTTGCAAGAGCGTCAAGCTCGTTCATGACGATGTCGATGTTATCTGTACCGATACCAGTCGAAAGCGCAGTCATCCTGACGCCTTTGTATTTTCCTGTCACAGACACGAACTCACGTGACTCATGTCTGAATTCCTTCTCCTCAAAGTATTCTGCAATCATGTCTACCCTACCAGGATCTCCGACAAGGATCACTGTATCGGCAAGTTCTTCCGGACGAAGGTGAAGATGGAATACCGATCCATCACCATTGATTATAAGTTCTGATTCTGCGATACGCATATTGTCTTATTTTTAAAGTTATCTTTATCACATGGGCCATCTATCCCAATAATCTGCCAAATTTAGTTTTTTATCTTTTAAATTCCTACTTTTGCATACTCATATACTTATCTAATATGACTTGGCAAAGAATTCAAACACTATACTTAGGCATAGCCACAGCGCTTATAGCCGCAATGTTCTTCTGCAGATTCGCAACCATCATCGGTCCTGACGGAGCGGAAGAATTCATTAGATATTACGAAAAGATGCCCTTCCTGGTATTGCTGATAATGCTTACCAGTGCCCACGTCGCTGCAATAGGCTGCTATAAGGCATTCTTCCTCCAGGCGAGAGTCTGTATCATAGCGGGACTTCTTGCGATAGGATTCCAGATCTGGCTTGCGATCGACTTCTTCAGATTCATGGGACAGATGACCTTTTCAGTCACAATGCTCTTCCCTCTCGCCGCCGCATTCCTTGACTTCATCGCGGCAAGAGCCTCGCTGGTGGACGAGATGACGATCCAGAGCATCAAGGCAATCAAGACAAAAAGAAGGAAGCGCAAATTAAATTTGCGATTCCTTCTTTTATATATTCTTAAAAACTATGCAGCCGTTGTGACCTCCAAAGCCAAGGGAGTCTGACATAGCCATCGTAAGCGGCGCTTCAACCGGCTTGTTCGGAGTATAGTCCAGGTCGCATTCCGGATCAGGTTCGTCGAGATTGATGGTCGGAGGCACGATTCCATGTTTCAATGCAAGAACCGAAACAACCGCTTCCGCTGCACCTGCCGCGCCAAGCATATGTCCTATCGAGCCCTTGATCGAGCTGATGTGGGCCTTATACGCATCTTCACCGAGAGCGATCTTATAGGCAGCCGTCTCGCTTGTATCGTTCAGCGCCGTTCCTGTTCCATGGGCATTTATATATAGGATATCCTCTGATGTGTACCCAGCTTCATCCAAAGCCTGACGCATGGCCGCTGCCTGGGTCTTTCCATCGGGACGCGGCGCTGTAACATGGTGGGCATCGCAGGTGTTTCCATATCCGCAGACTTCTGCAAGTATCTCTGCGCCACGCGCCACAGCATGTTCATACTCCTCCAGAACCAGCATTGCCGCACCTTCCGAAAGGACAAATCCACCCCTGTTCTTATTGAAAGGAAGCGATGCGTACTTAGGATCCTCAGCCCTAGTCAGCGCCTTTGCATTAGCGAAGCCTGCGATAGCCAGCGGGAGCACAACCGCCTCGGTACCTCCTGCTATGATGGCATCCGCATAGCCATGCTTTATCGCACGATATGCCTCGCCGATTGCGTGGGTCGATGTCGCACAGGCAGTAACCACCGGAAGACAAGGACCACAGGCGTTATTTCTGATGGCGATGTTTCCGGCCGCGATGTTTGCAATTGTCGCAGGAATGAATAACGGTGACACCCATTTAGCGCCGTCCTTTAGCAGTTTCTCGGACTCACGCATCTGAGTCGCAAAGCCACCGATTCCAGAGCCCACATATACGCCATACCTGAACGGATCTATGTTTCCGCCTTCCGCGGAATCGAGTCCCGACTGGCGCACGGCCTGCCATGCAGCCGCAACACCCAGAACGGTAAACCTGTCCTGTTTTCTTGCAAATGCCGGTTCGATTTCATATTCTGCCGGATTGAAATCCTTGACTTCTCCTGCTATCTTCACCGGCATATCATCTGTCGGGAAGGAGGTTATCATATCTATGCCGCAGACACCGTCCAAGAGGTTCTGCCAGAATGTCTTCACATCATTTCCTATCGGAGTCACCGCACCTAGTCCGGTAACTACCACACGTCTGATCTTATCCATATCCGACAAATATAGCATTTTTATTTAAGATAGGCTTTTTGGTATTTGCCATTAAAATCCATAAATTTGTACCTGCTAAACCGAAATCAATGTCTCTTAACCAGAAACTGCCGGGATACCTTCTCGGCAAATACCAGTTGATCGGCACCGTTACATTCTCGGTGCTTTTCGCTCTGGTGTTCCTACTTATATATATACCGTTCTCCGACACCGCATGGTTCGGCCTGGGAGGTTCGGCAACCTTCATTCCGACCCTCTTCTTCGCATTCGGAACGATAACGTTCCTTTCCCTCAGCAGAAGACTGATGTATAGAAGCAAGATCCTTTTCGAGATGCCGTTCTGGATGTATATCGCTTGGTGCATCCTGGAGATCCTTATTGTCTGCATAGCATACTCATGGATGACGCTGGAGCTCGCTCCAACTGACAGCGAGCTGTGGTGGGATGTGTTCAAAAGATCGATCGTATACGGCGTCATTGCATTGGGAGGCCCATATATCCTGTCAGGAATGTATTTCGCGATCATTGACAAGGATAATACGATCAGGCTTATGACTTATGAGAACGTCGTAACGGAAGAAGCGCCGAAGCCTAATGTGACGACACAGAAGATTACCCTCTTCGACAACAGCGGAACGCTGAAGATGTCGCTCAGCCCCGAGAACCTTTATTATATAGAGTCGGATGACAATTATATAAAGGTATGGTATACCGACAACAAGGGCGAGATGAAGCAGTACATCCTGCGCTGCCGCCTCAAGACGGTAGAAGAAAGCTTCAAGGGCAGCGGTCTTGTAAGATGCAACAGAAAATATATAGTCAACATCAAGAAGGTCGCGATGCTCAGAAAAGAGAGCGAGGGATACGTCCTTGACCTTGGAAACGAGAACATCCCGCCTCTGCCTGTCACCAAGACATATACAGACACGATCCTGAGCTACTTCACAGACGAGAGTCCGCTGCTGGAACCTATAGAAGAGTAAAATTCGCAAGAATTTTACTCTTCTTTTATAACAAAACCCTGCTGCCTACGTATCCTTTTATATGACAGAAATTATCATTAAGGCAGATAGGACAGCAAAGGCGGCAATGGATGAAATCCTCGAGCGGTCAGACAAATACACTGGCAACGGCTATAAAACCCAGTGGAGACGATACTGGAAAGACAAGTACCTCAGGGAGTTCTGGAGTCATGCTTTCAGATTGGCAAACGAAGCATGGGAGGGAACTCCTGCGAACAAGGATGAGATTCTCAGATATATTGAGGAGTACTCGCAGGGGAATTGCCGAATTACCAAGACCTCTGCATGGGCAGATGTAAAGCTAAGGAATACAACATATATCATCTCTGAATCAGGCAAACAGATATTCATTACAGCTTTCAACACCACAGCTCAGAGAAGCAGCATGTCATCAGAAGATACCGCAAGACTCATTATAGCCATAGACGAGTATCTTGATCAATGGGAAAAGAGTATAGATGAGGCTCTGCTGGCATACAGAGCCGAGCAGCAGGCCTGCGAGATGCTCAAGACCACAGCTATGGTCCTGATAGGAGATCTCATCGAGAAGACCCCAAACATAACCTTCAAACTTAAACTACAGAAGAACGGAAGACTATGCTGCACTCTCATCGGTCCTGATTACTGGAATCAGAAAACACTCTTCCGCACCTCGTGGGAAACCTTCAGAGAAGATTTCGCTCGGGCTCTAACGGAATTCGAACAAAGACTGAAACGCCGATTCTGGTTATAAGATCGCATAACACTTCCCCACTTCATTCGTATCATATTATATCCAAAACTCATTATAGTCCAAAAGGCTCGAAGAACTTTTGGACCGGTCCGAGAAGGACCGATAATAATAAATTTAAGAAACTATGACAGACAACAAGAACCATACATTAGCCTCTGCACTTGACTTCATCGCCAGCGAAATCGAGTGCAACGACTTGGATTCATTCCTTGAGACAGAAAGCAGCGAATGCAGATTCATCTGCGACTCTTTGTCAATCACTCCCCTTCAGGCAGCACTTTTCGCCACCATACTCGAGAAGTCGGGTGACAGCACTGCTTCTACCAGAGAAATGACCTCAACATTGAAGGTCAGCAAGATACGTTTCCTCAGTTTCAAGCAGGACATAGACGACCTCCACAAAAAGAGACTTGTAGTCGTACGCAAGAAGCGCGACGGAGGAGTCGGATACCGCGTCAGCCAGGCGGTAGTCAAAGCCGTGCAGAACAACACACCTGTCGAGCCGGAAAGACTTGACGGCCTTTCTACAAAGACCATCTTCTCAAGAATGCACAACATATTCGGGGACCTCACCATCGGCACCACCTCTTATGAAACCGCGCTTCAGGAGCTTTACGACATCTTTAACCACAATCTTGAGAACAAGTTTGTGCAAGCGGCCACTAACCTTGGCTTGAACACCCTCAAATCAGAGGAGGAGAAGCTTATCATGTTCTACATGATTCACAGGAATGTCTCATTCAACGAGAATGAATTCACGATTGAGGAATTCTCCAGACTTATCGAAGACCCTATGGGTATGAATGACATCCTCTTCGACATGATGCGCAACGGAGAAAGCGACCTTCAGGAGAAAGGTCTTATGGAGTTCCAGTGCATTGACGGACTTGAGAACAATGATGAGTTCCAGATTCCGGAATCAATCCTCCAGGAGCTTCTTGCAGACTATAGAAAGTCAGATTCCCAGCCTAAAAGCCAAATCCCAAAGGACGAGCTTATCACCCCTGCCGACATCAGGCAGAAGAGCATGTTCTATAATGACGAGGAGAGCAGGCAGGTGGCAGCATTGACCGACCTCCTCTCTGCAGAGAAATTCACCAAGGTACAGGAAAGACTCAAGGAGAAGGGACTCAGAAGCGGATTCTGCTGTCTTTTCTATGGCCCTGCAGGTACAGGCAAGACAGAGACCGTGCTTCAGATTGCCCGTCAGACCGGCAGAGAGATATTCATCGTGGACATGAGCCGCATCAGAAGCAAGTGGGTCGGCGACTCCGAGAAGAACATCAAGAAGGTATTCAACACCTACAAGTCCTTGGTGAAGAATAGCGAGCTTACCCCCATCCTCCTTTTCAATGAAGCAGACGCAATTTTCGGCAAGAGAATAGAGGAGACTTCGAGCACCGACAAGATGAGCAATGCACTCCAGAACATCATCCTTC
The DNA here is from genome assembly GCA_017631875.1 of Bacteroidales bacterium. The sequence continues at coordinate 27,218 of JAGBSL010000033.1, forward strand.
AGGAGATGGAGAACCTCGAGGGCATCCTCATAGCGACAACCAACTTGACAGAGAACTTTGACTCTGCGTTCGAAAGACGCTTCCTCTACAAAATTCTCTTCAATGCGCCTTCAGCAGGAGTCAAGGCAAAGATATGGAAGTCTATGGTAGACGAGATATCGGAAGAGGAGGCATGCAGACTTGGCGCGGAGTATAGCTTCACCGGAGGCCAGATAGAAAACATCACGCGCAAGCTTGACGTTGACTACATCCTCACAGGAGAGGCCGCAGGCTTCGACAAGATAGTCACACTCTGCAACGAGGAAAGCATCAGAAAGGAAAAGGCAAACAAGAAAATAGGATTTTAAGATATGGCGAATATTTCTGTAAACATCACTGAGCTCAAGCAGCTCCTCGAGGCGACACCTGCCTCACACAACATCATGCTTGTAGGTAACCACGGTATCGGAAAGTCCGAGATCCTCACCGAGTATTTCGGTGCACAGGGTATGCCTGTAGTTGCACTCTTCCTCGGTCAGATGAGCGACCCGGGAGACCTCATCGGACTTCCATGCAAGGACGAGAAGACCGGCAAGACCGACTTCATGCCACCATACTGGTTCCCGATCGACGGCAAGCCTATCGTCCTCTTCCTTGACGAGCTCAATAGAGCGCGTCCGGAGATCCTCCAGACAGTGATGGACCTTGCACTTAACCGCAAGCTCGCAGGCAAGAAGCTTCCTGAAGGAAGCCGTATCATCAGCGCAGTCAATGCCGGCGACCAGTACCAGCTTACCGACCTTGACCCTGCCCTCGTGTCCCGATTCAATATAGTGAATTTCAGACCGACCGAGGAGGAATGGCTCCTCTGGGCACGCAAGAACGGTCTTGACAGCAGAGTGATCGGCTTCATCGACGAGAACCGCATCTGGCTCGACAAGAATCCGGACCAGAAGGAAGGTGCCGACACAGGTCTTGACAAGACACCGGACCGCCGTGCATGGAAAAGGGTTTCCGACATCATTGCCGGAAAGGACGAGCTCAAGAGCATCGACGGCAAGATCATCTCCAGCATCGTCGGTCCGAAAGCCGCTGCCGCATTCATCCAGAACGCTGCAACCAGAAAGATCGTCAGCGGCCGTGATATCCTCACAGGATTCGACAAGGAAAAGGTAAAGGATAAAATTGCCGGCTATAGTCTCCACCAGCTCTCAGTAGTGAACGAAGGCATCTACAGACACCTCGAAGTAGAGAAGGTTCGCGAGAAGGAGATCAAGACCTACACAACCAACCTCATGTCATACTTCGAGTTCCTCACCAAGAACTGCAAGGAGGCGGCGGCACATTTCGCAAACCTTTATGTCCAGAAGACATATCCGCAGGCGATACAGTTCATCGCAAGTTCCTGCCCTATGATGGTCATGATGCTTGTAACATACGTAAAAGGCATAAAATAAATGGAGAAACGATATTCTGACATACTTGAGAAGTGGTTCATCCTTGAGCCACCTCTCTTTCAGGTACTCTGTCTTCACGACCTCAAGGCGGAAACCCAGATGGCGTGTCCGCTCAGAAGCGGAAGAAAGAGGATCGAGTACAACCCGGATATCGTGAATGAGATGTCCGACGAAGCTCTTGAGGAGGCGCTTCGCGCGGAAGCATTGAGGATACTTCTCAAGCATCCATACGAAAGGCGTCCGGAAGGCTGCAGCCAGAGGGCCATGGGCCTTGGCAGCAACCTCGTCATCGGAGACAACTACGCCCACCAGCGCTTCAAGATAGAGACTCCTAAGGAATACGGTCTCAAGGGCGGCATGAATTACGAATGGTATGCAAGACAGGTGGAAGAGCAGCAGGAAGGCAGTGGAAAAGGGAAAAGCGACGAGGGTGAAGGTCCAGGAAACGGCAAGGCAGAGTACGGAGGAGGAGATAAAGATGGAGACGGAAAAGGTAGCGGCGAGAAGTACAGAGACCTCGCTGAGTTGTGGGAGGAGGACGACATGACCGCACAGCTTATCAACGGCATCATCGAATCGACAAAGTCGTGGGGTTCACTATCTGGGCAGTTCGCCGAAATGCTCAATGCCTCCCTTAAGGCAAAGATCAATTGGAGGAACATCTTTGCAGGCTTCAGGGCCAGCATCATATCTTCCAAGAGAAAACTCACCAGAATGAGACCGAACAGGAGAACCGGATTTGACAATATGGGAAGTATCCGAAGATTCGACACCAAGATGCTGGTTGCCGTGGATGTTTCAGGATCGATTTCAACCAAGAGCCTCAAGTACTTCTACGGCGTGATCAACAGCGCCTTCAGGTATGGATTCGAGTCCATAGATGTAATCCAGTTCGACTGCGGGGTCAAGGTTGTGCACAATCTCAAGAAGGTTGTCAAGGACGTAGCCGTGCTCGGCAGAGGAGGCACCTCATTCCAAGAGCCGATCGAGTATGCCCATGAAAACGGCTACGACGGGCTCATCATACTCACGGACGGCTATGCGCCTGCTCCAAGAATCCCTGAGGGATTCAAGACCAGAATCCTTTGGGTATGCGAAAGCGAGGATTGTCTGGAGCAGCACAAGAGCTGGATGGAGAAATCAGGTAGAACATGTGTAATGCAGATCGGTTGATATGACTAGTAAAGAATATTTCGATAATACGAAGAAACATCTCGAGGAGATGATCCGATATGACGTGAAGGCCGAATCAGTAAAGCCCGAATCCGTATACATGGACCGGGCTCTGAAACATTTCAAGCTGCTGTTCACCAAACAGCCCGGACGCAGGGGCTCATTCGTGTGGAAGCCCCATGAGCTCAAGGCCCTCAACGACATCTGGACGGAGATAATGCCGGAACTGGAAAAGGCCATCAGCGGGGCGATCCACAGATACATGAAAAGAAAGATGGTTACGGAAATCAATGCCGTTTCCGGAGAAGCCCTGGTAAACGCCGCCATGTCCGAGGCAGACCTTACATACAGGTATACAGCCCAGATGTACAGGGCAAAGATCGAGGTAAGGCTCAACGACAAAAACGCGTTGACCTTCTACATCAGCTACAAAAAGATCGGCGAAGAACTGCCGAAGGCAGTCTCCGCCGCAAAATCCCTAATCGAAATCCTGAACTCTTTCGGTCCCAACACATCCATACGCAAGACCTATGGATTCGGAGAATGGTAATTCTTTTCAGGCACATTACACCCACATAATATTTTAAACTTGATTGCGTATTATATAATAAAGAGTAACTTTGATATTAAACAACATAACCGCATAATGAAGATAATACACACTTCCGACTGGCATCTGGGCCAGAACTTCTTCGGTTACGACCGATCAGAGGATCATGAGAGCATGATAAATCAGCTCATAACGCTTATTCATGCAGAGGAGCCCGATGCGCTCGTCATTGCCGGAGACATCTTTGATGTCGCCACACCGAACACTGCTGTCCAGAAAAACTTTGCAGAAGCTATCGTAAGGATACATGACGCACGCCCTTCAATGACAATTGTCTGCATCAGCGGCAACCACGACAGCGCATCGCGTCACGAGATACACCAGACCCCTTGGGAAGCGCTCAAGGTCAGGATGATAGGAAAGACCAACATGACAGACATGACGGATAACATCATCCCTATCGACGGCAAAGGATGGATTGTGGCTATCCCATATACAAATGAGCGATTCCTCAACGACGAGTTCTACAGCAACCTCGAAGCGGCCGTCAAGGAAAAAACAGGAGAGGAACTGCCGATAATCTATGTCGGCCATGCGGCCATCACCGGATGCGACCACACCGGCCACGACCTGATGAACGGACGATTCGTCGGAGGTATAGAATACACAGGCCTGGAGGAACTTGGAAACGTGTACGACTACATCGCCCTGGGACATATCCACAAGGCACAGACCTTCGGTAACGGCCGCGCCAGATACTGCGGCACGCCCCTTCCGGTGAGCTTTGACGAAGTCCGCAGCGGTTATGAGCACGGATTCAGCATTGTGGAAATCGATGCCCACGGCAGCGTTCCTTCGATCAGGACAGTTGACGTAGAATGTCCTCACCCGCTGGTAAGTATACCGTCTGAAGGTCATGCACCGTGGAAGGAGGTCATTGCCGAGCTCAAGAAGTTCCCGTCAGACATCGGGGCATATATCAGGCTCAATGTACTTTTGAAAGACAGCGAGATGATGCCGTTCGACAAGGACAGACAGATACAGGAGGCCATGGAGGGAAAGGCGGCACGATATACCGTTACGAATCCTATTCGTGAGAGCCAGGTCAGCACAGAAGCCAAAGAGGCCGCAGTCAAGTCCATAACAATGGAAGAGCTGCAGAAGCTTGATCCCGTTACGGTCATCAAGGCTTATGCTGAAAGGCAGGGCTTTACCTTCTCCGACAAGTTCCAGGAAATGTTCAACACCGTATATAAAATCATAAACAACTCAGGCAATGAAAATTAAGAAACTTGAAATACTCAATCTTGCTTCCATAAAGGAAGCCGTAATTGACTTTGAGAAAGGGCCTCTTTCAGATGCTGAATTGTTTCTGATAACAGGTACGACAGGCTCTGGCAAGACTACATTGCTTGATGCAATAAGCCTTGCGCTGTACAACACGACTCCTCGCATCGCCAAAGGTCAGTCCGGCAAGACAGAAGCAAACGATGACAACCTCACAGGTAAGGACCCGCGCAACATCATGAGGCAGAACACAGGACATGCCTATTCGAAACTGTGGTTTGAAGGCAATGACGGTAAAAGCTATCTTGCGGAGTGGAGCGTGAGCAGAGGCAAACACTGCAAGGTCAACGTCAGTATGTCCAACGAGCTATGGAGCATAACCAACCTTGACACTGGAGTATGCATATCGGGACAGAAAGATGCCGATTATAAGGAGGTTGCTGCTATCATCACAGCAGCAGTAGGACTTGACTTCAACCAGTTCTGCCGCACGACCATGCTTGCCCAGGGTGAGTTCACGGAGTTCCTCAAAAGCGACGAAAGTGCTAAAGCCGAGATACTTGAGAAGATATCCGGAACCGAAATCTATAGAAAGATCGGCAGGGAGATTCACAATCAGTACAATCTGATCGCAAAGAAACTTGAGGCCGAACAGAGCAAACATGACCTTATAACAACCTTACCTCCTGAAGAGAGACAGGGTTTGGAAGAAGAACTTGCAAAGATTGAAAAAACGGTAGCCGAACTTGCCGCCAAGGCAGATTCACTTCAAAAGTGCATGACATGGCTGGAGGGAGAGGAGTCTTTCAAGGTAAAAGTCGAGGAGGCAGAGAAAAAACTTAAAGAAGCTGAGGAGATCATATCTTCTGAGGAGTTCTACCAGAAAAAGAAAACCTCAGAGCAGTGGAAGGAGACTGTAGAAGTGCGCGAGGCGCTGTCAAATGCCCGCAGACATAAAGCGAATGCCGACAGCGCAGCGGAACGCCTTGCCGGATTGGAGAAGGAATTCAGAGAGGCATTGGCTGCAGAAGCATATGAGAGCGAGAGCTTGAATGTTGCTCTTATAAAGTTGGAGGCGACCGAAAAGGAGGTAGAAGCACAGGCGCAGAATATCTCCGTATATGAGAACGAACAGACCATTATCGCGGACATCAAGTCGTGGAAGGACGAGGGCTTTAGTCTTAAAAAGGCTAAGGCTGAATTGATGAAGAAGGAGGAAACCGACCTACCTGCTGCTGAGACTGCCTTGAACGAGGCCGAAGTCCTTCTCATAGCGGCAGTCAAAGATGAAGAAGAAATCGGGAAACTTCTTGATGAGGCCAACGGGCAGCTTGCTGCACTGAACCTCCCGGCACTCCGCAAAGAAAAGGATTTCCTGACAAGCGTCAACGGCACAAAGGAAACCATCGAGGGCTACCGTCGTGACATTGCAGAAACGACAGAGACCATTGCTTTGAGCGAAAGTCAACTTGAGAATCTAAAGGCGGCAGAAACTGCTGAGAAGGCTGAGTTGGCCCGCTTGGAGGAGGAACATAGGAGACGCGAGCAGACAATTCAGAAGTTTGCCAAGGAGATGCGTACCGTTCTTCATGCAGGACTCGGTAACGCTGACAACATGTGTCCCGTTTGTGGCCAGGTTGTCACCGAGCTTAAGGCTGACGCACTTCTTGATGAGGAATATCAACAGATCCAGAAAGAGTTTACTGAGCAGGAAACTAAAGCCAAAGATGCTACAGCAGCTGCCGATAAGGTGGAAAACCTGCTCAAACTGACAAGACGTTCTCTTGACGGGCTTAATGTGAAGCTCGACCAAGAAATCAAGAAACTCACAGGTTGTCTTGAAGGCAGGTCCGACGCTCATACATTGAGCGATGCGTCTACCGAAGTGATTGCTGCCATGGTAACCGTACTGCAGGAAAAGCTTGCACAGGGTGAGGAGATCGAAAAGAAGAAGGAAGAACTTGCAAAGGCACATACAGACCGCCTTAAGAAAAAAGGTCTTGCCACTAATGCTCGTACTGAGCGTGCAGCAGCAGTCGAGATGGTCAAGACAGAGATTGTGACTCTCAAGAATAAGATCGAGGAATCCGAAAAGAAGATGGAGTCATTGGCAGCAAAGATCAATGCTGCCCTTGATAACTCGCTTCCTTGGGAGAAGAGCTGGCATGAGGACGTAGAGACATTCACTGCAGATCTCAAATCCAAAGCTGCTGAGTATCGCAAAGCTGTTGAAAGCGCTGGTAAGCTGACCGTATTGGTCGGCCAGATCCGTCCTGTCCTTGAATTCATAGCCAATGTCAAGGGAGAGATTCTGGAAGCCATGCCGGAATGGGCCGCAGAAGGAACAGTTCCTAAGCAGAAGAGCGGACTTCAGAACTTATGGGCGACTCTAAAGAGTAATGTAAACGCAGAGCTCAATACCCTCAGTACTGAAAGCGAATCACATAAGGAGTACACCTTGAAGGTAGAAGAATTCCTCAAAGATCATCCAGAGTATTCCATTGCGACGCTTGAACACCTCATGACAATCAACAGCAGCACTCATATAAACGAGGAAGCATACTTGAATGGCAGACTGACTGGACATCAGACCGCAGTTGATGCATACAAGAGAGCTGTGGAAGAACTTGAGAAGCACATCAAAGATAAGCCTGGCTCACTTAAAGAAGAGAGCACCAAGGAATCTCTAAAAGAGGAAAAGGTATCTTTGGAAACTCTTCGTGATGAAAGGAATACGCGCAAGGGAGAGCTCCAGACCAGGATTGAGGCTGATGATGAAGCCATAAGGCAGAAAGGAGATACCACGGTGCTGGATCAGCTCAAGGAAGAATATGAACACTGGAACAGCTTCCACAAGCTCTTCGGAGACAGCACAGGAGACAAGCTCAGCAAGACAGCCCAGAGCTATGTGCTCGAAAGCCTTCTTGCCAATGCGAACCGTCACCTCAGGAACATGGCTCCGAGATATAGACTGCTTGTCAATCCGGGAACGCTTAACCTCAAGCTTGAAGACCAGTACAACGATTACCAGACACGAAGCACAAACTCCATCTCCGGAGGAGAGTCCTTCCTCGTATCACTGGCACTCGCCCTGGCCCTGGCCGATTTCGGACAGCATCTTGGAGTCTCGATGCTCTTCATCGACGAGGGTTTCGGAACACTCAGCGGCGAGGCACTTACCAGTGCGATCAACACGCTCAAGAGCCTGCATACGGACTCGGGAAGACAGGTCGGCATCATCTCGCACCGCGAAGAGATCCGAGACAGCATCCCTGTCCAGATCAAGGTCAATCTTGCACCTGGTACTTCTGCAAGTACGGTCGAGGTCTCAGAATAAAAAAATCGCGACGGATCCGTCGCGATTTTTTTATTCTGCAGCCTTAAGTCGTTCAGCGTTTTCGGCGATCTGGAGCTGGTCGATCACGTCCTGGATCGCTCCGTCCATGAATACCGGAAGGTTATACATCGTATAGTTGATGCGGTGGTCGGTCACACGTGACTGTGGGTAGTTGTATGTACGGATCTTTGCCGAACGGTCACCACCTGCGACCATTGTCTTACGCTTTGCTGAAATCTCTGCGAGGTACTTCTCATACTCCATGTTGTAGAGACGTGTACGGAGCTCGGCGAGAGCCTTGTCGAAGTTCTTGAGCTGCGACTTCTCGTCCTGGCACTGCACTACGATACCTGTAGGGATGTGGGTAAGACGGATAGCCGAGTATGTCGTATTCACCGACTGTCCACCAGGACCTGAAGAACAGAATGTATCCTTACGGATGTCGTTCATGTTGAGCTCGACATCGAACTCATCTGCCTCAGGAAGGACTGCAACCGATGCCGCTGATGTATGCACACGGCCCTGAGTCTCGGTCTGAGGCACACGCTGCACACGGTGTACTCCCGACTCATACTTCAGCACTCCATATACGCCGTCGCCTGTAACCTTGCAGACAATTTCCTTGAATCCGCCCGCTGCACCTTCGGCCTGGCTTGTAACCTCCATTCTCCAGCCACGGGTCTCGATGTACTTCGAGTACATACGGAAAAGGTCACCGGCAAAGATAGCCGCCTCGTCTCCACCTGATCCGCCGCGGATCTCAAGGATAGCGTTCTTGCTGTCCTGAGGGTCTGCAGGGATAAGAAGCAGCTTGATCTTCTCCTCCCACTCAGGAAGAGTAGGCTCGATCTCTGCGATCTCCTCCTTTGCCATCTCACGAAGATCCTCATCCTTCTCAGTTGCAAGGATCTCCTTTGCCATCTCATAGTTCTCAAGAATTCTCTTGAACTCGTTACCAGCCTCAATGATCGGAGTAAGCTCCTTATACTCCTTGTTGAGCTGAACGAATTTCTTCATATCTGAAATGACTTCAGGGTCAGAAAGCTGCGCCTGAAGTGCCTCATATTTCTCCTGAAGGCCCAATACCTTCTCCAAAAGTGAATTATCTGCCATACAATGGTTTATTTAAGCGTGCAAAGATAATAAATTATTTTGACATCAAATGCTGCACCGCGGCCTGAGCACAAACACATCCGAAAACTGCCGGGATGTATGAGATCGTGCCGACCTGTGATTTCTTGTTGCGGTCCTCGCATGGCACTATCGACTCCTTGTCAGGGAGTTCCTCCGAGAAGACCACCTGGAAGCCTTTCTTGATGCCCATGTGGCGGAGTCGCTTGCGAACGATGTAGGCGAGAGGGCAGTTGAAGGACTTCGAGACGTCGGTGATGCGGACTTTTGTCGCATCATATTTCGCGCCGGCTCCCATAGAGGACACGAGCGGAATTCCGTTGTCCATGCAGTATTTGATCAGGTGGAGCTTTGGTGAAAGCGTATCAATCGCATCCACCAGAAAGTCGATCTTGTAGCTGCCGAGGACGTCTCCAGCTTTTTCCGCTTCAAGATATTCCTTTATTATTATAAGGTCAAGTTCTGGGTTGATGTCTTTAAGCCTGGCCGCCAGGACATCGCACTTAGGCTTGCCGACTGTCGAATCAAGGGCAAGAAGCTGACGGTTCTTGTTGGTCACCGAAACGTCATCGCTGTCCAGAATTATAAGGTGTCCGACACCTGCACGCACAATCATCTCTGCAGCGTAGCCACCCACGCCGCCTACTCCTATCACCGCCACTGTCGAGTTACGGAAATGGTCAAGCATCTCCTCCCCTACCAGCATGGCTGTTCTTTCCTGCCAATCGTATATCATAATTATCAGTCTAACTCCCTATGTATAACCATCGTGACAAAATATAGGGATAATGTGTTACGATGGTGGTTATTTTAATGGATTTTGTCCTCTTTTGACCACCATCGTGACATAAAATGTCGATTTCTTGTCACGTTGCCTATCGTCCCCACTTGGCTGGACGTCTAAAACCTTAAGGTTTTCTCTTCGGTCATGGATGCGTCGTATGGAAGTGACATCGCACCCCCGCGTAGGGGGTGAGTCAGTGCCGAAGGCACGGGTCGGGGTCACTGGAATACGATGCATTCATGATTATAGGCCTTTAGCCTTGCCCTCGTCCCAGATCGCATCCATTTCGGCGAGGGTCATGTCGGTGAGGTTGCGACCCTGGCGGATGGTCTGCTCTTCAAGGTATGTGAAACGACGCTTGAACTTCGCGCATGTGCGCTCGAGAGCTGTATCCGGATTGAGTCCATAGAGGCGCGCCGCATTGACTGTCGCGAAAAGGAAGTCTCCGAGCTCATCCTCGGCGCGGTCGTATGCAGCAGCCTTCTCCTCATCGGTCTGTGCTGCAGCCATGGCATCAAGTTCCGCCTGGTACTCGCCCATCTCCTCCTTCACCTTGTCCCATACCTGCTCCTTGCACTCCCAGTCGAAGCCTACTCCGCGTGCCTTATCCTGCATGCGGTACGCCTTCAGGAGCGGCGGAAGGCCGTCCGGAACACCCGAAAGTACGCGCTTGTTACCATCCTTCTCCTTGGTCTTGAGCATCTCCCACTGCTTGATCACGTCCTCAGCATCACCTACCTGAGCGGCTGCGAACACATGAGGATGCCTGTATATAAGCTTGTCACAAAGAAAGTTGATCACATCGACTATATCGAAGTTCTGCTTCTCCTCCCCGATCTTGGCATAGAACAGCACATGCAGAAGCACGTCACCGAGTTCCTTCGAAAGTTCATGCTCATCGCCTGCCAGAATAGCTCCGTTGAGTTCGTACACTTCTTCGATAGTCTGAGGACGAAGCGACTCATTTGTCTGCTTCCTGTCCCATGGGCATTTCTCCCTAAGTTCGTCCAGCACATCCAGAATCCTTCCGAATGCCTGCAACTTTTCATCACGTGTATGCATAATGGTATTATCTTTTCATTTAACAGATCCTTCGACTTCGCTCAGGATGACATAGTGGATTGCAAAGGTAGTAATTCTATAAAAATTAACTATCTTTGACGAGTTAAACCTACAACTATGCGTAAAGAGATCAAGTTTGTTTCGGCTGAAGAGGCCGTACAGGTTGTCAAGTCAGGCGACCATATCCATCTGAGCAGCGTGGCAAGTGCTCCACGCATCCTTATTGACGCGCTCTGCGCACGCGGAGACAGAGGCGAGCTTCAGGATGTCCGCATCCACCACCTCCACACAGAAGGACCTGCTCCATATTCTGACCCGAAGTATGACGGAATCTTCTTCCACCAGGCATTCTTCGTCGGAGCCAATGTCCGCAAGGGAGTCCAGGCCGGATATGCTGACTACATCCCGGTATTCCTTAGCGAAACCCAGAAGCTTTACCGTTGCGGCGCCCTCCGCTGCGACGTGGCGATGATCCAGGTATGTCCTCCGGACAAACACGGTTATGTATCTCTCGGAACATCTGTTGACGCGACTCTTGCAGCTATCGAGTGCGCAAAGACTGTAATCGCTGTAGTGAACCCTAACGTTCCGCGCGCATGGGGTCAGGCAATGATCCCTATGGACATGATTGATATCTTCGTGGAAGGTAACGAGCCTCTTGAGCCGGCTCACTTCAGCGAGCCTAACGAGGTCGAGATCGCCATCGGAAAGCACTGTGCAGCCCTCATCGATGACGGAGCATGTCTCCAGATGGGTATCGGAGCCATTCCTAATGCCGTTCTCGCACAGCTCGGAAACCACAAGAACCTCGGAGTGCACACAGAGATGTTCGCTGACGGCGTACTCGAGCTCGTGGAGAAGGGAGTAATCAACGGATCAAACAAGGTTACAGATAAAGGCAAGCTCGTATCGACATTCCTCATGGGATCACAGAAGGTATACGACTTCATCGACGACAACCCTATGGTTGCCATGATGGACGTAGGATACACCAACGATCCGTTCGTGATCGCAAAGAACCCTAAAATGACGGCTATCAACTCTGCTGTACAGATTGACCTCACAGGTCAGGTATGTGCTGACTCTATCGGAACAAAGTTCTACTCAGGAGTAGGCGGACAGGTCGACTTCATCTATGGAGCATCTCTCGCCCCTCAGGGTAAAGCAATCATCGCAATGCCATCGACTACCAACAAGGGCGGCAGCAAGATCGCTCCGGTAATCATCGAAGGAGGCGGAGTCGTGACTACAAGACCTCACGTACACTATGTGGTGACAGAGTTCGGAGCAGTTGACCTCTACGGAAAGTCAATGCAGGAGCGTGCCAAGGCACTCATCAGCATCGCCCACCCTGACCACCAGGAATCTCTCGACCGCGCCGCCTTCGAGAGATTTGGACCGCATTATCTAGGAGTCAAGTTGTTCTAAAACAACTTGACGACCGGCCCGGGTAGGGCCGAAATTCCCCCTGAAAGGGGGATGTCACGAACAACGTGAGTGACAAGGGGTTGAGATAAAAAAATAAAGGATGGTCGAATCGACCATCCTTTATTTTTTCTCAAAGCTCAAATTACTTTGTAGCCTCAACTGAAGCCTTGCGGAACTCCTTCATAGCCTTCATGAGGTTGAGAGCAGCCTTACGAGCGCGAGCGCCAGCAGCCTTGTTACCCTTCTCTACCTGAGCGTCTGCGTTAGTTACGAATACCTCGTACTCTGCCTTGATCTGATTTACAAGTTCTTTCATTTTCTGTAAAATTTAAATAGTTCGTTAAACAATTTGCATCAAAAACTTCTGCCAAGTTAAAAATTCTCTTTTTATTTTCCAAATTTTTGGATGGAAAACCCTCACTTAGAGGCACCTGACAAGCATAAAAGATGATTTTTACGCCTTTTGAGGTTTGGTATTTACAGTATTCATAGCCCTATCAGCACCAATGGTAGCCCATGCCTTCACACCATCAATAACTCTCTTACACAGTTCCGGCATCTGCTCTTTTTCCTCCTGGCTAAGCTCTCCAAGTACGTAACCGACCTGCTGTCCCCTGCCGAAGTCATTGCCGATGCCCATCCTTATGCGGGCATACTCCTGTGTGCCGATGAGTTCAGTAATGTTGGTAAGGCCGTTGTGTCCTCCAGCACTTCCGTTCTTACGAAGGCGGAGTGTACCGAACGGTATATTGAGGTCATCAGAAATGACCAGGATGTTTTCCACAGGAATTTTCAGTTCATTCATCCAATAGCGGACAGCCTTGCCGCTGAGGTTCATGTATGTGGAAGGCTTGAGCAGATGGAACTTCCTGCCCTTGAACGAGATCACCGCCGTACTGCCGTATCTTCCAGACTCAAAAGAAATATTGGACGCCTGAGCCCAGGCGTCCAATACCATGAATCCCATGTTGTGTCTGGTGTTGGCATATTCGGCGCCGATGTTTCCTAACCCGACGACGAGATAATTCATACCAAACTAAAATTACTTCTTCTTACCAGTAGCCTGAGCCTCCATCTTAGCCTGCTGAGTTGCACGAGTAGGACGTACAGAGCAGATGATGGTAGCCTTAGGAGATACGATTGTAACGCCCTCGTAGTTGAGGTCGCCTGCAACGATCTGCTTACCGATTCTGAGGTTAGTTGAATCAACCTCGAGAACGTCAGGAAGGTTGTTCATCATAGCGCATACGCGGAGCTTACGGCTAGAAACGAGGAGCTTACCACCCATCTTAACACCCTCTGAGTGTCCTGTTACGATAACTGGAACCTCGATAGTCACTGGCTTGTCCTCAGTTACGAAGAGGAAGTCTACGTGGAGAGGCTCGTCTGATACAGGGTGATACTGTACCTCGTGGAGCACTGCATAACCGCTTCTTCCATCAGAAAGCTTAAGGTCAATGATGTAAGAGTTTGGAGTGTGAGTGATAGTCTTGAGATCCTTTGCGTCGATAGTGAAGAGGATGTTCTCCATACCGAGGCCATAGATGTTACATGGAACGTGTCCCTCTCTGCGAATTGCCTTCACAGATGCCTTGTTGCCAGCTACGCGTACCTGGCCATTGAGTTCAATGTGCTGCATTGTAATAAAAGTTTAAAATGTGTTACTCAGTCTAGCTCTGGGCCAGACCCCATTGCACCAAAAAGCGTCAGCGCTTTTTATGGGGCTGCAAAGATAGTCAAAATATTTGTACTGCAAAACTTTATGCAGATTATTCTACAAGACCGGTGGCTATGTTCCACTTCAAGGTCTTATAGTACTTGTCCAGTTCCAGACTTCCGTCGGATGGAAGATACATACTGAAGCCGGAATAGGTGCCAATTGTAAAGGCCCCCATGAACTCCGGTGTTGCCGCCCGGTACACCATGCAGTACTCTATCGCCTCGTTCAACGCAGAAATTTCCTCTGCAGCAGCACCTGCCTTCGCGACTATATCAGCCAGGTCATAGAACCAATGATAATCTGAGCGATAGTACCTCTGCACCTTTTCAGGCTTGAGTGTTGCTATTTCCATAGCATACTTACGGAAAAGTTCGGCACACACTTCTGCAAGAGGTTCCATCTTCGAACAGTCCACCATGGATATCGTAGCGGAACGATAAATTCCCGACTGGATATCATACTGCTGGAAATAATCCTCGCATACTGCCTGCGGATCAGGAGTGCCTCCATTGAGAAGATGTGTAGGTATCGCCTTATAATCAAAGCCCTCGGCAAGCACCTCTGCCTGGGAGAAGCCGACAAGACCACACTTGCCCGCCAATTCATATGCAACCTCGACACCACCCATAAGGCATGCGTCGAAAAGGATGTAATCAAAGTACATAGGAAGAGCCTCTGCAAACTCTTCCAGCTGGATTTCATAAGACAGATAACTGCCGTATGATCCCACCTGATCCTGACCTATGCTCTTGACCATTGGAAGAGAAGGATCATGCTCAGGCTCGACATAAGGAACACCGCGATGCGATTTCCGATACCCTTGTCTGCCCATCATGGCTGAGGACGGAGCGTATATATAATCCCCGGGGTTAGTATAATAACCCGCAGGAAGATAACCTGTTGCATGAGACGAAAATATCATTCCGTAAGTCTTTGCCGGAAAATTTTCCTTCACATACGTCAGGACCGCATTAAGCTGAACCGGATCTGCAGAATGGACCGAATCGTGATACCTGACAAGCGTATCGGTCACCACTTCCCCTGCATGCCCTTGGTATACGCGCATAAGCACCGGTGGATTCGGTTCGCTATAGGCATTTTTCCTGGATGGAAGATGAGAGTAGACAAGAAGCACGTCCTTCATGCGGCTATCCGAAGGAAGGTCACCTTTCATAAGGTCCTGAATATCCTCTTTGAGATAATCGCTGATGGAATTGAAGCCCGCAGAATACAACAGGAGCACATTTCTTGTCTCATTGCTTACATCTCGTCCGCCCAAAGTCTCTACTCTGCCAGCCGAAATCCCGTCATGATAGAACTCAGAATTGAAGTCGAAAGAGGGTTCGCATGCAGCCAGGAACACCATCGCCAACATGGCAACGGACATCCTACATATTATATTATCAAGTACTTTACTCATATTTTATCTCGCAGCCGACAAAGATACTAAAAGAAAATCGTATCTTTGTTTTTTATGACAAATTTCGCAAAAACCAGCGTATTATTTAAAAACAACAATATGAAACTCATCACTAAAATGATTACAATCGCAGGGCTGGCAGCAGCCTTAGCGTCTTGCTCGAACAAGACAGCAAAGAACGAGGACTTCAAGTATCTCGTGGACGAGTTCGCGGATCTCAAGATCATGAGATATCAGGTTCCGGGATGGAACGAGCTCTCACTCCAGCAGAAGGAATATGTATACCATCTCGCAGAGGCGGCAAAGTATGGTCGCGACATCATCTGGATGCAGAACTGCAAGTACAACCTCGAAATCCGCAAGGTTCTCGAGAACATTCTTGAGAACTACACAGGCGACAAGACCACAGAAGACTGGAAGGGATTCGAGACATACGCAAAGAGAGTGTTCTTCAGCAACGGTATCCACCATCACTATGCTGAGGACAAGTTCTTCCCTGAGTGCCCTCAGGAGTACTTCCAGAGCCTTATGGCAGCAGTAGGTGACGAAGCAAAGTGCGCAGAGCTCCTTCCTGTCATCTATGACCCTGAGATATTCCCTGCACGCAAGGACATGCATGCAGCAGACATCGTTGCGTCATCCGCTGTGAACTTCTATGAGAATGTTACACGCGCTGAGGTAGAAGCCCTCTATGCAGCTATGGCCGACCCTAACGACAAGACTCCGGTTTCATACGGTCTGAACAGCCGCGTCGTGAAGGGAGAGGACGGAAAGGTATACGAGGAAGTTTATAAGGTGGGAGGACTCTACGGAGCAGCACTCGAGAAGATCTGCGAGCACCTTGCAAAGGCCGCTGAAGTTGCAGAGAATGAGACTCAGAAGGCATACATCGCAGACCTTATCGCATACTACCAGACAGGTGACCTCAAGCTCTGGGACAAGTACAACATCCAGTGGGTAAACGACACACTCGGCACAGTTGATTTCGTGAACGGTTTCGTAGAGGACTACAACGACCCTCTCGGACGCAAGGCGACATTCGAGAGCCTCGTGAACTTCAAGGATGCAGAGGCATCACGCCGCACAGAGCTCATCAGCGACAATGCTCAGTGGTTCGAGGACAACTCACCTGTGGACTCACGCTTCAAGAAAGCAGAGGTAAAGGGCGTTACAGCAAAGGTGATCAACGTAGCCGTTCTCGCAGGAGACTGCTACCCTGCCGCTCCTATCGGAATCAACCTTCCTAACGCAGACTGGATCCGCCGCGAGCACGGCTCGAAGTCAGTGACCATCGCAAACCTCACAGCTGCATACAGCAAGGCAGCACAGGAGTCACCTAAGAGCCAGCTTTCAGAGTTCGCTTGGGATGAGGCCGAGATGGAGATGGAGAAGAAGTACGGCGGTCTCACCAACGACCTCCATACCGACCTCCACGAGTGCCTCGGACACGGTTCAGGAAAGCTTCTCCCAGAGACTTCTCCAAATGCTCTCGGAGAGTTCAGCTCGACTCTCGAGGAGACCCGCGCCGACCTCTTCGGACTCTACTACCTCGCCGACCCTAAGCTCGTAGAGCTCGGAATCCTCCCTGACATGGAGGCATATAAAGCCCAGTACTCAAGCTATATCCGCAACGGTATCTTCACACAGTTCACAAGAGTAGCCCTAGGCAAGAAGAACATGGAGGCACACATGCAGAACCGCAAGCTCATCGCAGAGTGGTGCTATGAGAAGGGTCTTGCAGACAACGTAATCGAGAAGAAGATTCGCGATGGCAAGACATATTTCGTAGTAAACGACTACGAGGCTCTCAGAGGCCTCTTCGGCGAGCTTCTCGCTGAGGTACAGAGAATCAAGTCCGAGGGTGACTATGCAGCAGGAAAGGCACTTGTTGAGAAATACGCTGTCGATATCGACTACGACCTCCACAAGGAAGTACTCGAGCGTTATGCTTCTCTCGGTCTGAAGCCTTACGGCGGATTCCTCAACCCTGAGATCGTCCCTGTAGTGAAGAAGGGCGAGGTTGTCGACTACGAGATCGTATATCAGGACAGCTACCTTGACCAGATGCTTCAGTACGGAAAGAAATATTCTACTTTGTAGTACTTTAACGTGGTAAAGGACTACAGAAGATATCTTATTATAGAACGTGCGATGTCACAGAACACTGTGGCATCGTATTGTTCTGATGTGGAGAAGTTCCTTGCCGCATACGGCGGAAGGCCGGAAGATGCAGGCCCGGCTGACATAGAAGATTATCTGGCCACCCGAAACCAGCTGTCCGAAAGGTCGCAGGCAAGACTGGTGAGTTCACTGAGATCGTTCTTTGACTGGATGGTCAAGGAAGGATACATATCTGACAACCCTTGCGACAGGGTCGAGGCCCCGAAGCTGGGAGTATATCTGCCGAGTGTGCTTTCGGAAGAGGAGGTGGACCGCATCATCAGATGCGTGGATACGTCCTCATGGATGGGCAAACGCGACAGGGCGATACTTGAGATTCTCTATGGCTGCGGACTGCGTGTATCGGAAGCCTCCGGGCTGAAAATTTCATCACTTTTCCTTGAGCAGGGCTTCATCCGCATCATTGGTAAGGGCAACAAGGAAAGACTGGTACCGATCGGAGAAATGGCCATGGAGGCCCTGGTGGCATACATGGAAGACAGGCCCGCTCCGGCGGCAAAGGCCGACGATCTGGTATTCCTCAACAGATATGGAAAGTCCATCAGCAGAGTATCTCTGTTCAAGATCGTGAAGAAATACACACTTGCCGCAGGTATCATGAAAGAGATATCCCCACACACATTCAGGCATTCGTTCGCAACGCATCTGATAGAGCATGGGGCCGACTTGAGGGTCGTCCAGGAGATGCTCGGCCACGAGAACATAGCTACCACCGAGATCTATACCCATGTGGACAGCAGCACATGGCAGAAGGAAATCCTGACCCACCATCCAAGAAAATAGTTATATTTGCAAGATATTTACTTTAAATAAATCTCAACAAAATGGATAAGAACAGTTACGCATTGGGCATGAGCATCGCCCACAACATGATTTCATCAGGCATCAAGTCTATCGAGTTCGAGGACTTCGCTGCCGGAGTAAAGGCACTCCTTAACGGAGAGGAGCCTGCAATCTCTTTCCAGGAGGCTGGTCAGCTCCTCGACAAGTACTTCGCTGAGCTTGAGGCTGAGCGCAAGGCTGAGGCTGAGGCTATGAGCGCAGCATTCCGCGAGGAGGGCGAGACTTTCCTCAAGATGAACGCTGAGAAGGAAGGCGTCGTTGTACTCCCTAGCGGTCTCCAGTACAAGGTCCTCACTGAGGGTACAGGCAAGAAGCCTTCTGCTACATCACAGGTTAAGTGCCACTACGAGGGAACTCTCCTCAGCGGCGTGAAGTTCGACAGCTCATACGATCGCGGAGAGCCTGCAGTATTCGGCCTCAACCAGGTTATCGCAGGATGGACAGAGGGCGTTCAGCTCATGTCAGAGGGCTCTAAGTACGAGTTCTACATCCCTTACGACCTCGCTTACGGCGAGCACGGTGCACCGGGAGCAATCCCTCCATATGCTGCCCTCAAGTTCATCGTCGAGCTCATCGAGGTTCTCTAATGGGACAATCTATCCTCGAAATATTCACCCTGATAACAGGAGTCATCTACGTCATCCTGGAAATCAGGCAGAAAAACGCCATGTGGGTGCTGGGCATAATCACAAGCCTGGCATCCATGCTGGTATTTTACAGCCAGGGGCTTTACGCTTCCTTCGGGCTTAACGCCTATTACCTTATCACGGCATTCATAGGCCTATGGCAGTGGCGTAAGGACAAAAGCGTAATCGAGGATACATCAAAGATCCACCTTAACAGGCTTTCGTGGAGGGTCGTCGCCATCAGCGTCATTGTCTTCGCAGCAGGTACTGTCGGACTCGCAGCCGGAATGGACTACATGAGCGAGCTGGGCTTCAAGGAAAATCCGATGTCCCTGCTTGACGCCTCTGTTGCGGTCCTGAGTGCAGTTGCCACATGGTGGCTGGTAAAGTCTTATCTCCAGCAGTGGTGGTTGTGGATAGCCGCGAACACCCTCAGCCTGATTCTTTGCGCAACACAGGGCATGTGGTGGATGGCTCTACTATATATATTATATGTAGTTGCCGCAGTAATCGGTTTAAGACATTGGAAAAAGCACGGAATCACCGTGGCGGCCAAAGAACTGACTATCAAGTCATTAGGACAAGATTACCCTGCAAATAACGAGGCTAACACCAACTCAACTAATTAACAATCAAATAGTTAACTGCCACAGAGATGATCATTGTTGTTGAAAGCGGAGCGACAAAGACGGCCTGGAGAGCCGTTTGGGATGACGGAAGCGTGCGTGCGGTGCAGACTGCGGGCCTGAGCCCGACCTGTCTGGACCTGGAGCACACACAGGAAATCGTCCGCAAGGCAATTCCCGAACTTAATCCTGAAGGGAAACACGTTAACGAGATCTTCTTCTACGGGGCCGGCCTTGTATCACCACAGGCATGTGCACCGATAGAAGAAGCGTTGCAGATGTGGTGTCCTCTGGCCAATGTACATTTCTATTCCGACATTCTTGCAGCGGCACGCGCACTCTTCGGAGACGGCAGCGGAGTGGTAGCCATCATGGGTACAGGATCCAACAGCTGCCTGTATGAAAACGGCGAGATCACCCGCAACATCCGCCCGGGAGGGTTCATCCTGGGAGACGAAGGCAGCGGAGTGGCGCTCGGACGCGCATTTCTGGCTGACCTGATCAAGGGACTCGTGCCTTCACATATCAAGGAGGACTTCGACAAGGAGTTCGGGCTTGACTACTCCCAGATCGTCAGGAAGGTCTACAAGGAGCAGGCTGCAGCAGCATTCATGGCATCGTTTGCGCCTTTCATCCTCGCAAGGAAAGATGACAGATATATTCATGGACTCATCGAAGACTGTCTTGAATCATTCCTGGAAAGAGCATTGGAAAGATATGCAGACAATGCCCCATCAGCCATTTCGCACAGAGTAGGAGTAGTCGGCTCGTTCGGATGCGCATGCGAAGAGATGCTGCAAGAACTCACCAAGAGACACCCTCTCGAGTTTGTAAAATTCATAAAGTCACCGATCGACGAACTGGTGACATATCACAGGTCAAGATATGGCATATAAAGAGAATTACCCTTCAAAACTTCTTGAGGAAGCCGTAGATGCAATAAGTACACTCCCGGGAGTGGGCCGCCGCAGCGCGCTGCGCCTGGCGCTTCATCTGCTGAAGCAGCCTGCAGAAAACGTGCACCATTTCACGGCTGCCATAGACAACCTGCGCGACGAGGTGAAATACTGCCAGACCTGCAGAATGATCTCCGATAATGACATCTGCTCGATATGTTCCGACAAGTCACGTGACCACAGGACCATCTGCGTCGTGGAAAGTGTCCGTGACGTGATGAGCATAGAAAACACAGGACAGTTCCATGGAGTATACCATGTGCTCGGAGGCATCATCTCCCCGATCAACGGCATCGGTCCTTCAGACATAACGATCAAGGAGCTGGTACAGCGTGTGGCCAGATTCGCATCGCCGGAAGGAATGTTCGAAGCGGACGCACCGGGCATTGATGGAACTCCTGCCGAGGTCATTCTGGCGCTCAGCGGCGACGTGGAAGGAGAGACAACAGCATTCTATATCTACAGACAGATCTCACAATACGGAGTGAAGGTATCATCCCTCGCACGAGGCCTTGGTTTTGGAGACGATCTTGAATATGCCGACGAGCTCACTCTCGGCCGATCGATCATCAACCGTCAGGTTTTCAAACCGTAAATTTGGTACTTTAAAATAAAAAGGATACATTTGTAGGCTTGTGTGTTTTACACAAGCCTGTTTCGTGTAATATGAACTCGTTCCGACGACTGGCCGGAACACAAAAGGACGAGGTATGATCGAGATCTTCTACAAGAAAGACGGACAGATGATGGTTTCCCAGTCGGAGACCGACTTCGCTAAGATCCCATATGAAAACGTAATCTGGATTGACCTTTTCTCCCCTTCGGGTGACGAGAAGAGGGCGACGGAGTCATTCCTAGGTACTACGATCCAGAACAGGGCGCAGGCGGAAGAGATCGAGATTTCATCACGTTTCTCAGAGACGGAGAAGGCAATTTTCGCAAACACCAGCTTCCTCATCCCCGGTCCTGAAGAATACAACGAAGAGACAGTATCGTTCATACTTACTGACAACATCCTGACAACATTGCGCGAATGCCCGCTGCGAAGCTTCACTGACCTCCAGCGCAGACTCCTCGCTTTCCCTACGATGTATTCGTCAGGCCATGTGGCCTTCCTCAGCATCCTGGAACAGCGTATCGACCTTGATGCCGACATGGTGGAGATCGTATCGAAGGAGATCACACAGTTCACAAAGAAGATCAGTCTGGGAGAAGACATCAGCGAGGAGTTCCTCATCGACCTGAACCAGATGCAGGACAACACGATGCTCATACGCGAGAACATCGTCGACAAGCAGCGAGTTATCTCCAGCATTCTCAAGAGTGCTAAATACCCTAAAGAGTACCAGGCTAAGCTGAACGTCCTCCTCAAGGACATCTCGTCACTGATCAACCACACGAACTTCAGCTTCGAGAGACTCGAGTACCTCCAGAACACAGTTCTGGGTATCATCAACCTCGATCAGAACAAGATCATGAAGGTGTTCACCCTCGTTTCGCTGATGCTCATGCCTCCGACGCTGATAGCCAGCTTCTTCGGAATGAACGTAAGGTTCGGATGGATCGGAACCTCATGCGTATCATGGCTGATCGTCCTGGTCCTCATGGCAATATCGATAGTTGTGATATTCTGGATATTCAAAAAAAGAAACATGTTCTAGTTACCAGAACATGTTTCTTTTGTCTCAACCCCCTGTCACTTCGTGACATCCCCCTTTCAGGGGGAATTTCGTCCCTACCCGGGACGGGCCAAAAATTCTTCGAGCTTTTTGGCCTAAAATATTAAGAGGCCGCAAGCATCACTGCCTGTCAGCCTCTTAAACGTGTACTAAAACCTAAACCTGTTGCAAAGATGCACATAGATTTTAATATGTTGCAAATAAAAATGAAAAAAATCGCATTTTTTTCATTTTTATTGTCTTTTACATCACGATACGCACATTATCGACCCAAAGCGTATTGCCGACACCACCATAAAATGCCTTGCCGCAGCTTGAAATGATGTTGATGACAAGATGAGTCGGCTGTGTTCCAGGCTCAGCCCATCCGTCCTCCTGAATGATAACATTCCTGCCATTGCTGTTGGGAGCATGAAATGCCGACTCCGGATCATTCTTCAGTCCCATATACTCTTCATAAAACGGCTCGCCCGTAATGTCGCCATAATGTATCTTCAGTTCATATCCGTTCATCCACTCAGGAATATCTTCGGAAATCCTCCAGATGGCCGTTCCGACTCTGAGAGCATGAACAACTCCGTCTTCATCCTCCCACCTCTTCTGGAGCATGACCGTAATCTCCGCTGAGTCAGGATAACCCATCGGCTTGAGTTTCGAGAAGCCGGTAGCACGGATGACCTCATGACCGACATCGGCCTTTATGTCCATGACCACCGCCTTCGGCATGCCGGTGAAAGGAATGCCATAGAATACCTTGGCCATCGGATCCTTAGTCGTGGTGATAGGCTCGGGAAGAACTCCCAGCAGAAGGGCGCCCTGACATGTCACATCCATGTTGATCACTCCAAGAGCCTTGACCTCCTCGATATGGGTCTCGATTCTTGCACAATAGCCGTTGCCTCGTTCTTCGGGGAATATTGTATTGTTGGTCTTGACGACACCGGCAACGATCGCCAGGACATTATTGGTCCTCCAGAGATATCCTTCAGGTGCCGTGAAAGGTGTCTTACCTGTAAATACGGTCTCCTGATTGCCGTAGAATTCATAAAGGGTCTTCGTCGCTCCGCCGATAATTCCTGACTCCTTCACCTGCCTCATCGACCATGAGTCGAAGGTACCGTATTCGTTGATGGCATCGACCACCGACTGCTGGGCATAGGCATTGACAGTAAAAAGGATATAGGCCATCAGCAGCGCGATCAAATGGCTTATTCGTCTCATAAAATTTGTTATATTTGCAATTCCAATCGCAAATATACGAACGATTCGCTTACGATTGGCACAAGCATATGAGATTCAGAGCCTTTTTATATATATCGGTCATCTTTTTGACACTCCAACTGAGCGCAAGACCTGCCAGACCGGGCAGCCAGACATTCACCCAGCCAGACGGAAGCACATTCACAGCGACATGCGTCGGTGACGAATTCATGAAAATCATAAAGACGACCGACGGACATGCAATCATCCGTGACGAGGACGGATGGTGGTGTTATGCCATATATGTACAGGACGGCAGCAAGACAAGCAGTGGGATCCGCGTAGGCTCGGCCGCTCCAACCGATATACTGAAACGCAGTATGGATATTCCATACTCGCAGCTAAACGCCAGGGCACAGGAACTCAGGTCCGCAGGTCGCAGTGAGAACGCCTTGCCTTTCATGCAAAGAATCGGCGTGGCAACGAAGTCACAGACTAAGACGACAAAGCACGGACTGGTGATTCTGGCCCAATACAAGGACGTTCCCTTCAAGCATTCCAGAGAGGACTTCGTAGACATGCTGACCAAAGAGCGCTACGACCACAACGGAGCTACGGGATCGGCAATGGAGTATTTCAATGCACAGTTCGGCAATTCAGTTGATTTTTCGTTTGAGGTAAGCGAGATAGTGACGCTTCCCAGCAACAGGAAATACTACGGAGAGAACAACTACAGCGGACAGGATGCCAGACCAGCTGAAATGATTTACGACGCATGCCGGCTTGCAGACCAGAGCATTGACTTTTCGCTTTATGATGACGACAACGATGGATATGTCGACAACGTATTTGTATTCTTCGCCGGAGGCGATGAAGCCGAACTATTTGAACAGGAAGACCTGATATGGTCACATGCCTGGTATATGGAGAGCGGAGGAGGACTGGCACTTGAACTTGACGGCAAGAGTATCGACAGATATGCATGTACCGCCGAGCTCTCATATAACGCACTTGCCGGCATCGGCACCTTCTGTCACGAATACAGCCACACCTTTGACCTTCCTGACTTCTATGACACAGACTATGATGAAAACGGGTGGTCGGCAGGCCTATGGTGCTGGACATCATTGATGGACGGAGGCAACATGAATAACCACAGCAACACTCCCCCGTTCTACAACGCCATCGAACGCGAGCTTCTGGACATCGCCGACCCTATCCTCATTGAACGTAACGGCACATATACATTGAAACCACTGCATTCAAGCAATGAATTCTATAGGGTAAACACGGAGACCTCCGGTCTTTATTATCTCATAGAGTGTCGCAAACAAACCGACTGGGACAGATACATCAAAGGAAGCGGAATGCTCATATACAAGGTCGACAAGACTCCTAAACGCCAGAGAAGATGGGTCATCGACAACACAGTGAATGCATACGCAGACCAGCAGTGCGCCGATCTGGTCGAAGCTGACGAAAGGAATGACGTATTCAACTCAGACCGTGAATACAGCACAGCAATACAGGACATAACGGGAATCTTTTTCCCGAATAAAGCCGCGGAGACCATCGAACTGACGCCCGAAATCAGCATGACCAGCATCAGAATGGACGGAGACAATGTCGTATTCAGCATTGTAGGATTTTCCGAAGCGGTTACTCCTCCGACCCCGATCAACCTGAAGGTAGACCCATTCATGGATGCCGCCATAATAAATTTCGAGAGCGACAGGCCGTTTGACGGAGACGCTAAAGTTATTTGGGGCAGAGTGGATCATGAGAATGAAAGCATATGCATCAAACCATACGAAACCGGCAAATATGCCCATATCCTCGAAGGACTCACCCCTGGAAACACCACATATTCGGTAACCGTATTGTTTGAAGCCGACGGAGTGGAAGGTCCAGGAAAGAGCAAATCCTTCATGACTCCCAAAAATGCCCCGGTGAAATGGGCATACATATATTTAGGTAAGAACGCAAACGCCGACGGCACTTACAAGGCAGGCACCAAGGTACCGCTGAGGGTCTACAACGCCACTGGCGCTGAGGCGATAGAGTGGGAATTCGACGGTAAAACCATAACACCTGCGGGAGACGGATACTACACGATCACGGAAGGTGGAGTGCTCCGCGCCACCGTATATTGGCCGGAAGGCGGATCCGACGTTCTTGAGAAACAGATAATAATATCAGAATAACATGAAGCCAAGACATCTTGCAGGCATCGTCCTGACATTAATATCTATTATAGGCTGCATCGGTCCCCAGCCTGACGAGGTACTGCTTCCGCGCACAGAAATCTCGCTTACGGTCAAGGGGGAAACCATAATGGAATTCGATCCGCTCACCTGCCAGATCGGATACAGCAGCGAAAGGAACGAATTCCGTCTGGCCAGCGACAAACTCGCGAACTGGTTAGTATTCAGAAGCGACGCCACCCCTGCTGATATCGGACAGGAAGTCAAGGCATCGCTCGAATACACATCGAAGAAGGACATAATCAAACATGATGACCTTGCATTCAGCGTCGAGAAGACTGCCCCTGACGGCACTACGTGGCTCTGGAACAAGGAAAAGAAGATCGGAATCATCATTAAAGTATTACAATAAAACCCAAACAAAAAATGAAAAGCAAAATGACATTGAGGCTTTGGCAGCTGACAGCTGTACTGTCTGCCGCCCTTCTTGCGTTCTCATGCGAGAAGCCTGACAATCCTGAGCCTCCTAAGGAAGAGCAGGAGCAACCGGGAAACAACAACGGAAACGAAGACGGAAAGGAGGACGGAAAAGAGGAACCTCAGGAGAAGACCTACGGGATCACACTTCAGGCCACCAGCGAGTTCTATCAGGTAGACTTCCCAGAATCAGCTAAAGAAGGAGAGACAGTGACAGTTACAGTCACTCCTGTAGAGAATGTAAACATCGTGGCAGTACGCTACAACAGCAAGAAAGCTGACCTTGTAAAAGAAAACGTATACAGCTTCGAGATGCCGAAGAAGGATGTCGTAATCACTGTAAACAGCAGCAGTACCGTAACTGTAGTTCCAAGCAGCTATTACACAGCAGAGGTTGACAAGCCTGTGGCTGA
Source organism: Bacteroidales bacterium (assembly GCA_017631875.1). Next base: position 53,751 of record JAGBSL010000033.1, read on the forward strand.
GGCAGGAGACCTCGTTCTGGTCGTATTCGGTGTTTATAATGTTGAGGATATAATCGAATCTGCGACAATCAACGGAACCAAAACCGATGTGGAAGTACTGGACATGGGAATATATGGCTGCTCATTCACAATGCCGGAAGGACCTGTTGTTGTTGAAGGCCACCTCGCATCAGACTACTATGTGATCGAGAGAGAGTGGGATGAGCACTGCACCATCAACATGCTCGACTGCATCAACAACCAGGGCACTCCAGAAGAGTTCTGCTCTCAGAAAGAGGAAGGCATCGTGCATTTCATATACAGATGGGATCTTGGCTACGATGTGGTCTGCACCGTTACAGGTCTGGAGAGCGGCAAGGACTACACCGGCGGAGTATTCTGGTCGCTCGCTGCAGACAATCATCTCTACCAGGACTGCTGGGCATTTTACATGCCTGACGAACCAGTTCTGATCAAGGCTGTCAGCACAGAGAGAAACACTTACGAGGGCGCTGACTTCGTAGGAGAATACACAGGTTACTGGATCACTGCCGGTGAGAACATGATCTACAGTTCATCTCAGCCTGCAATGAATCTCGACATGAGAAAGAGCTCAGCATTCTTCGTGAAGACCAGCGACGCCAACGCATACGACTTCTCAGGCATATATACTGTAACTGACGGCAAGATTACCTCTGACCGCGAACAGGCTAGAGGTGACTTCGCACTCAGAGGTGACATTCTTGAAGGAGGATATGCATTTGCAATCATTGACAACATACTTGAAGACAATGTAGACAACCGCAGATTCTACTTTGCAGGAAAGAACAACTTCGAGTTCGTATGCGCCAGCGACAAATACGCTACACGTTTCCTTCTCGAGGCGAACGAGGGCGGCCAGAAGTCATGGTACTTCATCGAGAGAGACAACCAGTCGATCAGAAGAGCAGTCGTTACATTCATATCAGGCAGCTCGATCGGCGAGACATGCGAGGCAAAAGTAAAGGTTGAGGGCGGCATTGCATTCAACAGGACAGAAGAGTTCAAGTACACAAACAGCAACGGCAATTCTCCTGTATTCACATACCTTGGAAAGGAAGTGGGAACCTACACATCGAACAAGGGAGAGACTCTCGTGCTTGACGGATTCGGCAAGGGTACTTACAACGGCACCGAGGGCACATATACCATCGAGAATGGCATCGTGACCTTCACCGACGTAAACGGAAAGGTGACCAAGATGAACACAGATGTCAACAACAAGACATTCACTGTGATTGTAGAGGCTTCCGAGGAGACACTCAAGGCGCTTGCTGCCGAGTACAAGACCACAACAGCAAAGATCAGCACAAACGGCACTATATCAGAAAAAGGTACCGTATATGTAGCATTTGACAGAAACTACTACGGCGACTACTATAAGGGTTATGCCCAGATTAAGATCACATATATTTCAAACGGCTCTACCGTTGAAATCCTTGGTGACACCAAAAAGTATGTGGTTGATGAGGTTGAGCGTACAGTGACATTCCCAAGCGTGGTTCAGGGAGATGGCGTACATTCAAACTCAACAATCAAGAAGGACGTCGTATTCAAGATTTCTGACGACTTCAAGACACTTACATTGGTGAATGACTACATCTACTCTACCAACCCGAACGACTTCTGCCTCGGAGGCGCAGTCCTCAACGCAGTAGAAGAGTAATCCGGTTTAAATAAAATAAAGAAGCCGACCCAAAAGTGACATGAACCCCGAAAAGTTGGACGGTTTAACATTATTAAGAGGCGGACTTAGATTGGAACAGAGCTCGGTATTGTACCGGGCTCTTTCCTTTTAGCCTCAGTTTGATTCTATCATTATTGTAGTAGCGTATATACTTAACCAGTTCCTTAGCGAACTGCTCTACACTGTCCCACTCCTGCAAATATAGCAACTCAGACTTCATAAGCCCAAAGAAGTTTTCCATCATGGCATTGTCAAGGCAGTTGCCTTTACGAGACATACTTTGTACTATTTCTTTATCTTTAAATGCTTTCTGATATCTCAGATGCTGATAATGCCATCCTTGATCAGAAGAGCTTTAGCTCGCCGGTCGGGGCCCACGAAGTGGGAGGGATTTAGTTTTCCGTTGTTATCCTCCTGAACTTCTCTCACTCCCCCCCAAAAAAAACAGAAGCTGACCTTTTGGGTCAGCCTCTCTCTTGTATTATGTCACGCGCAGTGATTAGTTGAGCTTGAAGATCGAAAGACCACCGCCCTGCATCATCGCTACGATGTGAGTTGCACCGTCAACTGTCACGACTGCACAGTCACCATAAGTGTTGCCTGCTACGCATGAAGCTTTGTCACCCTCATAAAGAGGAGCTGTGAACACTGGCTCAGATGCCACTGAAGCAGCAAGGCTACCCTTATCCTCAACTACCACGAGGTCACAATGTGTATTGTCTGGAAGCTGTACATATGCGATGTACTTAGTCTCGTTATGAGTGAAGAACTGGAAGCTGAATGCGCCGTTAAGCTCTGGATTTGTGCTTGCAACGTCCCACTTAGGCCAGAATCCGCCTGAATGAGTCTCACCAGCTGTGTTAGGAGTCCAGAAGCCAGCTGAAGAAGCTGTTGTAAGGAGAGCCTCAGTTGTTCCTGGATAAACAGTCACCTCAGCAAGACCACCACCGAATGTGTCGAACCAAGCATACTCTCTAAGGTCTGCAGATGTTGCACCGTCCTTAATACCGAAGCCCATAACCTTTGTACCTGACTGTGATGGAGCATAGATCTTACCGTTCTGCCATGTGCCAGTTATAGAGATTCTGTCACCATATCTTCTCCAGTCAGAAGCATTTGCAACGCCATCCCATCTGTAAGCATGGAAGAGTACAGGGTCTGCATCTGTACCGTTTGAATAAGCATAGATGTTGAAGTTCTGGTTACTGTCTACTGCAAGATTTGTAGCTACAAGAACAGGATCACCTGCCTCGTTAGGCACGCAACGAAGAGCTGAAACAGCGTGTGTTCCGCCTGAAATGCCTGCTGTAGGGAGTGACTTGTATACTGGAGTTACATCACCTGCAAGGAGAGAAGCGATCTCGACTGCATAGATCTTTGCAGTAGCTTCTGATGAGTTGAGGTAAACATACTCATTGTCAGCAGCCATGGTACGGTTTGCGATACCAGGGATGAAGCTGCACCATGCATCTGTACCATTTGAATAGTAAGCAGCTACGCAATCAGCAAATGCCTTTGGTTCCTCTGGCTCTGGCTCACCACCTGCCATGTTAGGGTTTGTGAGGACGTAGTTCTGAACATAGTTGCTGTAAAGGCTTGTTGCCTTAAGGGTATTGCCTTCTACTGTAAGTACAGCGCCGCCATGATACTGGAGAGGGCCGTAGCCATTATGGGTAGCAGCTTCCTCAAGAGTCACAGTTGTGCCGTCCTCTGAGAGTGTTCCATAGTATGAGCTTGAGTATGGAGTGCCATACATTGTCATCTTGAACATATTCTCGAAGTAGAGCTTGCCGTCGACAACGCTTACAGTAACGGCGTCGTTTACGCAAGACTCATAAGTCGCTGGGTCATACTTCATATAAGTATTAGTGAAGGTCTCTGTCCAAGTACCTGCGAACTTAGCGAGCGGATCTTCTTCCTCGCCGCCACCGATTACCATGTCTGGGTTGACTGCAGAATAATTTACGATCTGTCCACCAAATGCACTAGCTGCCGAAATTGTATTGCCCTCTACAGTCAGTTCTACTGTACCAACATATGCAATTGGTCCAAAATACTTATGCTCTCCGTCAACGAGAGTAATGGTCTTACCATCTTCAGAAAGCTCACCATACAAGTTACCTGCTCCGTATGGGTGCTTGAATGCGTTTTCAAAATAGAGCTTTCCGTCAACAACTGAAATAGTGAATTCATTGGTAACTGTTACCAAAGAACCGTCCCAATTCGCATACTGGAATGTCTCTGTCCATGTACCAGCGAATGCGTCAATACCAACTGCATCACCACCTGCAGGAGCGTCAACCTTTACACCTGCTGTGTAGTCATAGATATAAGCACTGCGGCTTGTAGCATAGTTGTATGTGCTGATCTTCTCAACTGAGAATGTCTTCTCAACTGAGTCGTAAGCAAGCTCGATGTCCTTAGAGAAACCGTAGCTGAGAACTGCATCCTTATAATATACTGTAAGAACGTCACCTTCTACGTCAGCATAGTAAACGCCACCCTTGTTAGAGATCATCTGACCATTGTTGAAGTATGCGTCAGCGACAAACATGTTGTTTACCTTGTAGACACCCTTTGTGAAGTCGTCTGAAAGCTCGAATGTGAAGACGCCCTTCTTGTTTGAAGGAGTTTCGAGAGACATGTCCTCATATCTTGAGAGCTTGAATGACTCTGCCCACTCTACAGGCTCACCAGCTTCGTCAGCGATCCACTCAGGATAGTAGTTCTTCTGAGCCACCTCGAATGTTGCAAGAACCTTGTCGCCCTTCTTCATTGTAACTGTAGCGACATTGTCGTATGCAGTTGTGTTAGCCTCAGCTGCAGAAAGAACTACAGTCTCCTCACGGATAGCCTTGGTCTCGGAATACTGGAGCCATGCACCGTCGATCTCGATCTCATAGTCTGTTGTTGTAGTTACAGGAACCTCAACTTCGCCACCGAGTGGTGAAACATAGTATGTTGTAGCTCCAACCTCAAAGAAGTCATCACCGTTGAATGAGATAGTCTTAGCCTTGAGCTCGCCTGTTGTGTTGTTGAGCGCATAAAGGTCAACATATCCTGCACCATAAGCTGGAGTCACGCTTACCACCTTCTCAGCAGGGAGAACAACAGCCTCACAGTTTGAAGAAGAAAGGATGCGTACAACAACCTCGTCAGACTCAGCAGCACCTACGATCTGGTAAGGGACTTTGTAAGTCTCACCTGCGATGATCTTAGTCTCAGTGAGAGTGAAAAGAATGTTGAAGTTGTCTGCAAGCGGAAGCTCGTATACAGTACCGTCAACGAGAGTGACCACGAGGTAGCCGTCAACAAGCTCAACGCTCTTGAAGAATGCATCACCAGCCTCTCCCTTCTCGCCCTGTGGACCCTGTGGACCTGTCTCACCCTGTGGACCCTGTGGACCTGTCTCACCCTGTGGACCCTGTGGACCTGTCTCACCCTGAGGACCCTGTGGACCTGTCTCACCCTGAGGACCCTGTGGACCTGTCTCACCCTGAGGACCCTGTGCGCCTGTCTCACCCTGTGGACCCTGTGCGCCGGTGTCACCCTTGTCGCCCTTGTCACCTTTATCTCCCTTGTCACCTTTGGCTCCGTCTGCACCATTATAGATGTTAATCTTTGAGCCGTCTGACATAAGGAGCTCATAACCGCCTTCGATCTGATTGTAGTCAACTACTGTAAGACCGGTCTGAACAGCGTTCTTGAGAGCCTCCAAATCACTCTTGATCTGATTCACATCTTCCTCGACCTGCTCGAGTCTCTCATTGAGAGCCGAATCATCGTAGCATGATGTAAATACAGGACATGCGACAGCCGCCAGGATCATCGATCCATAGGTCAGCTTTTGAAAAAATTGTCCGATTTTCATAATGTTAAAGATTAGTTGTTATTAATTTAATAGAGTTGTTGCGCACAAAACTCCGTAAAAATAGAAAAAAATCTCGTACATTTGCACGGTTTTTCAGGTTTTTAGGCAATTTTTGCCAAAAATACCACACAACACCACACCAAAATAGAATTTTCAACAATTTAAATAGTATAAAACAATGAGAAAACACATCGTAGCAGGCAACTGGAAGATGAACACAACAGTTGCTGAGGGCGTAGAGCTCGCAAAGGCAGTAGTAGAGGCTTCAGCTGAGGTTCCAGCTGACGTAAAGCTCATCATCGCTCCGCCATTCACTCACCTTTATCCTGTAGCTGAGGTTGTAAAGGGATCTCCTGTAGGTCTTTCATCACAGAACTGCGCTGACCACGTAAAGGGCGCATACACCGGTGAGGTTGCAGTAAACATGATCGCTGGTCTCGGTGCTGAGTACGTTATCCTCGGTCACTCTGAGAGAAGAGAGTACTATGGTGAGACTGACGCTACCCTCGTAGAGAAGGTTAAGCTTGCTCTCGCTGAGGGTCTTTCTCCAATCTTCTGCATCGGCGAGAAGAAGGAGGAGCGCGAGGCTGGCCGTCACTTCGAGGTTGTGACTGAGCAGGTAAAGAACGTTCTCTTCGAGCTTACAGCTGAGGAGATGGCAAAGATCGTAGTTGCTTACGAGCCGGTATGGGCTATCGGAACAGGTCTTACAGCAACTGCAGAGCAGGCACAGGAGATCCACGCTGAGATCCGCAAGGTTCTCGCTGAGAAGTTCGGTGAGCTCGCACAGGAGATCTCTATCCTTTACGGCGGTTCATGCAACCCTACAAACGCTAAGGAGCTCTTCGCATGTCCAGATATCGACGGTGGTCTTATCGGTGGTGCAGCTCTCAAGGCTGACAGCTTCAAGGCAATCGCACTTAGCTTCTAATTGAACATGAAGAAGTTATATATAATTGCAGCCACTGCCCTTGCAGTGGCTGCTTGTGGTCAGAACAATGAGTCTGACCTCAAGGAGAAGGTTGAGAGCTACGCAGTGGTAGAGGTGAAGTCACCTCTCTACGACGCTCTTTCTGAGAACGACAAGAAGATTGTAGGACTCTTCCGCGAGGCTGCGGAGATCATGGACGGTCTCTTCTGGAAGCAGACATTCGGCGACAAGTCTCTCATCGAGAACATGCCGGACGGTTACGCAAAGGCTTACGCCATGATCAACTACGGTCCATGGGATCACCTTGACAATAACGCCTCATTCGTAGAGGGCTACGGCGAGAAGCCGCTCGGTTGCCAGTACTATCCGCAGGACATGACTATGGAGGAGTGGGAGGCATTCGACGACCCGGACAAGCTTAGCCTCTACACTGTAATCCGTCGTGACGAGAACGGAGCTCTCAAGACCGTATGGTATCGCGACGAATACAAGGAGGAGCTTGACAAGGTATGCGCGCTTCTGGAAGAAGCTGCTGCCCTCACAACCAACGAGGGTATGCGCACATACCTCACTGAGCGCGTGAAGGCTTTCCGCACAGACGATTACCTTGCCAGCGACCTCGCTTGGATGGACATGAAGGACTGCAACATGGACCTGGTGATCGGACCTATCGAGAACTATGACGACCACCTCTTCGAGGCTAAGGCTGCATACGAGGCATTCATTCTCCTCAAGGACGAGACCCGCAGCGCCAACCTCGCAAAGTACGTCGCACTCCTCCCTACCCTCCAGCAGATGCTCCCATGCGCTCCTGAGTACAAGACTTTCGTACCTGGAACATCATCAGACCTCAACGTTTACGACGCGATCTACTATGCTGGTGACTGCAATGCCGGCAGCAAGACCATCGCGATCAACCTCCCTAACGACGAGAGGGTACACGCGGCAAAGGGCGCACGCCGCCTCCAGCTCTACAACAGCATGATGGCGAAGTTCGACAAGATCATGGCACCTATCGGAGAAGTCCTCATGGTTCCTGAGCAGCTCGAGTACCTCAGCGCTGACGCATTCTTCTGGAACGTGACCTTCCACGAGGTAGCTCACGGACTCGGAGTGAAGCAGACAATCAACGGAAAGGGTACAGTAGACCAGGCTATGGGTGACCAGAAGACTTCATGGGAAGAGGCTAAGGCTGACATCCTCGGTCTGTTCATGGTAAGCAAGCTCATCGACATGGGCGAGATCACAGACATCACAAAGGAGCAGTCCCTCGCTACCTTCATCGCAGGTATCGTACGTTCAGTACGCTTCGGTTTCGCATCATCACACGGAAAGGCTAACATGATGTGCTACAACTACATGGAGGATCACGGTGCATTCACCCGCAACGAGGAAGGCAAGTGGGTGATCGACTTCGAGAAGGCCGCTGCGGCGGTAGATTCATGGGCAGCCCTCATCCTCGAGACACAGGCTACCGGAAACTTCGAGTTCGCACAGCAGTATGCGGCCGAGAACGCAAGCATCCGCGAGGCTCTCGCAGCCGACATCGAGAAGGTGAACGGCGCAGGCATCCCACGTGACATCGTATTCGATTTCGCTTGGTAAACCCCATCGATCGCACTTTTATAGGAAAAACGCTCTAGGCACCCATAATTTTTGGGGTACCTAGAGCGTTTTCAGCACTAAAATACACTCAACTCCATCTTTACCATCATCTCCGTCCTTTCACGAGAATTATTTCAGGAAAGAATATCTTCCGGAAGACAACTGAGAACTCTAGCAATTTTCAGCACGGTCGCCGCTTCGGCTCTTGATATATCCTGATAGTTCTGTTCGTACGCCTGTATCATTCTGAGTTTTACTCCAGACCTTTCTGCAAGCTCCTGCTGGGTTAATCCAGCAGACTTGCGCTGTCTCTTCAGCTGATTGACAGACAGGGCCTTCTGCCGGGTCATCATTTCAGCGGCAGTATCCACCAGTTTGGATATATCCGCCTCATGGTGAGTGGGATACAGGGCAATAAGGAATTGCAGAGTCACTCCCCATCCGTTGATTCTTTCAAATGAGCATCCTGTATGCCACTGCAGATATGCCAACACCCAACCTGCCCAATATACCGCAGATTTTCCGGAATATCTGTATTCCGCATAAACGGGAGTACCGCCGGTCTGCTCCACCACTTTTTCAGCCAATTCAATGCCCGACATACCTGCAACGTAACGCGGGTTTCCCTTGCCGAACTGCTTTGATATATCGCTCACAAGGAACCTGTTAAAGAACATCTCGGCACCCCCATAAGCCATAGCGCCATAATCCAGCATCACAGCCAGATTCGACATTGCATCATCCAGATATATTTTATCGTAAGCGTTCATCGTCATTCTTCCATTGCTGTCTGATTATATCAAGGATATAAGTGCCTTTAAGCGGGTTGGATGCCGCCTTTATCTTCTGATAGTCCTCTCTCGCCTTAAGATCCCTGCTTATCCACTTGGAATGGTATATACTGCTGTCTACGGGACTGGCATCCTGAAAAGTCAGCGAGCAAAATGCCTTCTCACTTTTGAGAACAACCTGCTCACCAAGTTCACCGAGTTTCATAGCTCGCGAGAGTTCTTCTAGAGACAGACCGTTATTAAGGAATGTCTTGGCAAAAGAGAAGTATGAATCATCTGCCCTATAGCCCCTGATTATGTCAAATGTCTTATATTCAGGCAAGAAGGTCTCCAGCATATAATCTCTTGCTGCAGAAGCCAGGCCTGCCGACAAGTCGAAAGTGCGGTTCTCAAGCAGTATAGCCATCCAGTTCAAGATATGGAGCTTCGTCAAGTCGCATACATTCATATCTGACATATCCAATTCATAACAATTGACAAAGCCGTCCTTACCCGTTGAACAAGCCCACTCTTTAGCAAGTTCCAAATGTTCCGTGCAGTAGAGACCCACCCCATAGTCATTCTTACGGTTTCCCTTACCAAGCTCTGGCCTTTCTATGATCCCAACGGATCCGTGATATAGCTTCATAACTCCCCAATATTAAAAGTATCGTTATAACGATATTTGCAAATATAATGCATGAATATGAAAAAGCAAAGCTTCTGCTCACTAATCTTCATTGTGGAGATATATCACATTTCATATATGGTTATTTTTATCTATCTTTGCAAGTTGCAAAGAGTTCTCTCGACTGCGCTCGAGATGACAGACAGAAAATAATAAAAAGATATAGATATGAAGAATTTTGTACAGGAACTCAAGTGGAGAGGCATGATCCAGGACATCATGCCGGGAACAGAGGAGAAGCTTATGGAAGGCTCGACCGCCGCTTACGTCGGCATCGACCCGACAGCTGACTCCCTCCACATCGGACATATGGTCAGCATCATGATCCTCAAGCACTTCCAGAACTGCGGCCACAAGCCTATCGCTCTCGTAGGTGGTGCAACAGGTATGATCGGTGACCCTTCAATGAAGTCACAGGAGAGAAACCTTCTCGACGAGGAGACTCTCAACCACAACGTGGCATGCATCAAGGCACAGCTCAGCAAGTTCCTTGACTTCGAGTCTGAGGCCCAGAACAAGGCAGAGCTCGTGAACAACTACGACTGGATGAAGAACTTCACATTCCTTGATTTCGCACGTGAGATCGGAAAGCACATCACAGTAAACTACATGATGGCGAAGGATTCAGTGAAGAAGAGACTCTCAGGCGAGGCTCGCGACGGTATGTCATTCACTGAGTTCACATACCAGCTCCTCCAGGGATACGACTTCCTCTATCTCTACGAACACATGGGATGTACACTCCAGATGGGTGGTGCAGACCAGTGGGGTAACATCACAACAGGTTCTGAGCTCATCCGCCGTATCCTCGGCAAGGAGGCTTTCGCACTCACCTGCCCTCTCATCACAAAGGCAGACGGCGGCAAGTTCGGTAAGACTGAGAAGGGTAACATCTGGCTCGACCCAGAGCGAACATCGCCATATCAGTTCTACCAGTTCTGGCTCAATGTATCTGACTCAGACGCTGAGAAGTACATCAAGATCTTCACAATGCTGACAAAGGACGAGATCGACGCAGCCATCGCACAGCACGCTGAGGCTCCGGAGCGTCGCGAGCTCCAGAAGCTCCTCGCAAAGGAGGTTACCACAATGGTACATGGCGCTGCTGAGTACGAGAACGCAGTTGCAGCGTCACAGATGCTCTTCGGTAACGCAACTAAGGACGCCCTCATGAACCTTGACGAGAAGACGTTCCTCGCAGTGTTCGACGGCGTGCCTACATTCGAGGTGCCGGCTGAGAAGTTCCCTCTCGGAATCATCGACCTCCTCGCAGGAGAGTCACAGGTATTCCCTTCAAAGGGCGAGTGCCGCAAGATGATCCAGGCAAATGGCGTGAGCATCAACAAGGAGAAGGTCGCTGACATTAATGCCCAGATCGGCAGCGAGTCGTTCATCAACGGCAAGTACATCCTTGCTCAGAAGGGTAAGAAGAACTACTTTATTATAAAAATTTCTTAATGCACTGTCGTTATTTTGAAAACTAAATCCCTCCCACGACTTCGTCGCGGGCCCCTCCCGTTCACAAGGCCACGGGCGGCCATGGTTTTCAAAACAACGACACTGCAAGAGTTTTAATCATAGATTGGAGAAAAGCTATGGAGAAAACAGGTGAAAGCACAAGGCAGCTGAAGGTTGCCAAGGAGATACAGAAGGTGATGGCAGAGGTCATCCGCAGCAAGGGCATGGCGGCCTTCGGAGGCGCGCTTGTGTCAGTGAGCGGCGTGAAGGTAAGCCCAGACCTTTCTGTTGCAAAGATCTATGTCAGCGTATTCCCGTCAGACAAGGCTGAGGCCGTGATGGGCACGCTTGAGGAGAACGGAAAGGCGCTCCGCGGCGAGCTCGGCTCGAAGATGGGCAAGCAGCTTCGTATCGTTCCGGAGATCATCTTCTACCTCGACAGTTCGCTTGACTACGTCGAGCATATCGAGGAACTTCTGAAGAAGTAGATTGCCACGGTCCTACGGACCTCGCAATGACGTATTGTATGAGATTAGCGGCATACATAGCAGGAAGGTACCTTATCGCAAAGAAGTCACACAATGTGATCAACATAATCTCGGCGATAAGCGCTGCCGGCATGGCTATCGGAACAGCCGCCCTCATCATCATATTATCAGTTTATAACGGGTTCGACGCTCTCATCAGGTCAATGATGAGCAACGTCGAACCTGATCTATTGATAACCCCCGCCACCGGCAAGGTCTTCACTCCGGACGACGAGGCGTTCGACTGGATTTATGACCAGGAAGCCGTGAAGAACATGTGCTGCATCCTGCAGGAGGACGTGTTCATCAGTTACGACGGCAAGCAGGGACTGGCCCAGGCGCGCGGAGTCGACTGGATCTATGAAGAGGAAAGCCCTCTGAAGGACCACATGATGGACGGAGAGTTCAAGCTACATAAAGGCGATGTGCCTCTGGCATGCGTAGGAGCAGGACTCGCATATGAAATGGACATAAATCCAAGGTTTCTGCGCGGCATCGAGATCTATTTCCCATCAAGGACAAGGAAAATATCCATGTCTAACCCTATGGCCTCCGTCGAGTTCATTAAGGTATGGCCGTCCGGCATATTCAGCGTCAATTCAGATGTCGACAGCAAGCTTATCATACTGCCGATAGAGCAGATGCGCGAGCTTCTGGAATACGAAGAAGAGGTTTCCGCCGTGGAACTTAGATTTATGGAAGTCACATCTGAAAAGGACGGCAAAAGGCTGAAGAAGGAAATACAGGCACAGCTTGGTGACGGCTTCAAGGTCAAGGACCGCTTTGAGCAGAACGAGTCCCTCTACAAGATGATGAAATACGAGAAGGCTGCGATCTACATGATCCTGATATTCATCATAATCATCATCGCTTTCAACATCTTCGGCAGCCTCACGATGCTGATCATCGAAAAGAAGGACGACATCGCCACATTGAAAAGCCTCGGCGCACAGGAAAGCCTCATCAGAAGGATCTTTGTGCTGGAAGGCTGGATGATATCGCTTGCGGGCCTCGCTGCAGGATTGGTTATCGGCATCGGATTCGCACTGATCCAGCAGCACTTCGGATTCATAAAAATGCCCGGACAGTTCACTGTCCAGGCATATCCTATAATCCTTTCGTGGGCCGATATCCTGCTCACATCAGCAGGCGTAGCCGTCATAGGCTATCTTATCGCTTTAATTCCTGTTTCCCTGAGGCGCTAACCCCGAATCAGGATTCATTTCCACATTCTTGCTCACCATAACGACCTCCACATCACCGGCAAAGAAAGTTCCCTTGAAGTTGCCGCTCGTGCCGGGAGTCTTCTGCCTAAGGGGGATTTCCACTGCCATCTTGACAAACTCCCCTCCGTTGTCTTCACCATCCTTGTCCTCAAAGGTAAGAAGCACATGGTCGGACGGAACGGTCCTGCCATGGAATGTGAAGTTGCCGTTGATGTTTGTCTTCTGGATATCCGCCTGACCGGCTATCACGTTTATGCCTTCCAGAGGATTTCCAGCAGCGTCCATCACTTTCCCATGGACTTCAAAAAGAATGAACGGATCACCATTCTGCTCTTTGCTGCATGACATAAGAGCGACTGCAGCAAAGACACAGATGAATATCCTTGAGAGTTTCCTCATATTAATGAGCGTGGTTATGGCCGTGTCCGTGGTCGTGACCATGATCGTGTCCACAATTCTCATGGCCAGGAGCAACTACACCTGCTACAGGGTAGCCAAGTTTCTCGATAGCAGCCTTGAGAGTAGCCTCCGAAGTCTTGGCTGCATCGTACTTAACGTAAACTGTCTGGTGGTCAAGAGAAACCTTGAGGTCCTTCACACCCTTCTCGAATGCGATGTTCTCCTGAACCTTGTTTACACAGTTCTGGCAGTGGAGGTGCACACTGAAAGTCACTTCCTTGATTTCTGCCTTCTTCTTAGGGCCTGCTGACAATGAAACTGAGAATGCCATCAGGGCTGTAATGATGAGGATGATTGTCTTTTTCATATTTTCTTATGTTTTGTTTTCTGTTTGATGTTTGTTTACTCTAGTGATGATTACGCTTTTTTCCAGAGGGTGAAGCGGAAGCCGATGTGGGCCTTGATGCCCATGAGAGGGCCCCAGATGCAGCTTGCATCAAATATCGCCTGCTGCGGATTATCAGCACCGATGATCGGATTCTTCTGGGTGTAGTTCGTCAGGTTCTCCGCTCCGACATACACGTCCCACCCCTTGAAGCGGCGTGTTACCTGTGCATAAAGCATAGGATATACAGGCGTGCGGCCGTTCTTGTACATACGCTCTACACCTGCCTTCGGGTCAGTTGTCATCGAGCCGTCCTCGTTGATCATGTTCATGAAACCGTAAACCTTGCACGAACCGTTGAGCGACGCAGTGAAGTCGAAGATCCACTTGTTAAGGTTGGTAGCGTACTGCAGATTGAGCACACCCTTGAAACGGCTTGTCATAGGCTTCTCTACCGGAGCCTCGCTACCCTTGTACTCCTGCTTTGCATTGGTATAGCGGAAGGTCGCTGTTATGTTGAAGCGCTCGACAGGGTCGATAGAGAAATCAAGCTGATAGTTGTCAGTAAAGGCTGTTCTTCCGTCAAGTGCATAGAAGTCTATCTGAGTCGCACTGTAGTCTACGACCATCTGCTGCGCGAACTGAGTGCGGAAGTAGTCGAAGCTGACGTATGTATTCGAAGTCGCTCCTACCGGAATATAGTATGTAAAGTTTCCTCCGAATGTCCACGCGTCCTCAAGGATATGGTCGTTGTATGATCCTATGAACGCCTTGCCGGTCGAGAACACGCCGATATTGTCGACAAGCGGAGTAGAATACCTGAGGCCACGTCCTCCGTTTGCACGGATAACGATCTCATCGACAGGCATATACTTAAGCGTCACACGAGGCGACACCTTGAAGCCCTGCTTGTAGAACCAGTCACCGCGGAGACCAGCGATAGCTGAGAACTTCTCACCGGCACTGAAGGTGTATTCTCCGAATACTCCTGTATTTGCAAGGTCTGTGATTCCGTTCTTTTCCACCTTGCCGACCGATACCATCCTTGCAAAATCCTCATTGTAGCGGTCGAAAGTTCCGTTAAGTCCGAGGGTGAATCTATGCGAATCGCTGATTACATTCTGGTAAAGAATGTTTGCAAATGCCGAGTGCTGGCCTGCGATATACTTTGTCGCTCCGAAATACGAGTCCATGTCCTGATAGCTGTAGTCAGCCACGAGAGCGATGTTCTGTGTATTCTCCTCATTCAAAGGAACACCAACCTTGAGGTAACCGTTGAGAGAACGGTTAAGGATATCCGAGGTCCATGGATTCTCGACTCCGGTCTGGCCGCCATTACGGTTATCCTGGATAGCTCTGACACCGAAACGCACCTGTACGCCGTTATCTGCCATGTAGAGCCATCTGTTGGCCACGTTGAACTGAAGCATCTTCGGCTCGTCGAGGAAGCCGTCCTGGTTCATGTCATGAGGCTTGATGTTGCCAGACACATGTCCGAGAAGGACTGTGCTCCACTTGTAGCCCATCTGAAGAGATGAAGCGATGTTGAAGTCCATCTTGGAATCGCTCATCACGGCCGCGTTAAGGAAGAGAGGCTTCTCGTCGGTAGGCTTTCTATGCTCCATGTTGATCTGTCCTGTCATGCACTCAACTCCGTTGATGACTGACGAAGAGCCCTTTGCGATCTGGATGCTCTCAAGCCACTGGCCAGGTACATATGAAAGTCCGAACGGAGCTGAGAGACCGCGCATTACCGGACGTGTCTCGTCAAGCATCTGGGTGTACACGCCAGAGAGTCCGAGCAGGCGGATCTGGCGGGCACCTGTCACTGCGTCAGAGTAACCGACAGTCACGCTGGCTGAGTTCTCGAAACTCTCTGCAAGGTTACAGCATGCCATCTTGCAGAGTCCTGCGGCAGAGATTACTTCTGTGCGGACATCCTTGAAGCGGGAGATGTAGTTTCCCTGTGCCGAAGAAGTAAATACTGCTGCATCAAGACTGTCGGCACGCTCGCCGTAGATGTCAGTTGTGTCGATTGCATGGCCATGCTGGTCAACAACCTGTGCGGTTGCTGCTGTCATCGATACGATGGCAGCGAGAATTGATATAAATATTCTTGATTTCATTCGATTTGGTTTTATGATTTTTCAGATATCTCGACTCCTTTCAGTCGCTCGATATGACAAGGGAAGTCGTTTGATATTTTTGTGCTCAAAATGCACATTGAAGTGCCATGGCTGTTAACCACGGCTGAAAAATCATACGCGCCAGATGCTGAAGAATGCCTGTCGGTCAGGCATGACGACCCCGGTATCGGGATGTTTTAAGAATGTAAGAAGCGGCCTCTGGACTGCAGGAATGGTCATTTCCGCGAAGAGGTCTACATTAAGGACATATTCGTCCGCAAAGTCATTGTCTGTAATGCGTTCAGATGAAGCATACACTCCGGTAAGCTCAAGGACCTGCAGGTCATTGCTGCAGCAGTCCGACTTAGCCACCTGGCTTTCAGACTGATGGTCCTCATGTCCGCAACATGGTCCTGCTTCATGTGCGCAGCATGCCTTGGTCTCGCTTTCGCGGCATGTCTTTGTTCCGTGCTCGCAGCATGCGGTCATATCATGTCCGCAGCAGCTTCCATGAGCCCTGCATGAATGTTCCGGATGTACATCCTCACACGATATGCCACCCGCCAGCGAAGCCACGAAAACCTCGCCCGTGCTTTTGCATGAATGCACATCGAAGCCGATGATACTCAACGAGTACCACACAACAAGCAGAGCTGACATGTATTTGACGAACATCTTCCTCATACAACTTGCAAAGGTATAAATTAAAACTGAAAACTACAAATCGCGCGTTACAACAAACACACTACACATCAACGAGTTATGCAAATGTCCTGCCTTCCATGCCATGCAGGATATTTCAACATAACATTGACTATCAGGCAGATACAAGAAACAGGCACATCAGCACGGTATCACCACCCATCCAGCATGATACCACAGATCAACCAGACAGGGCACCACTACCCATCCGCATGGTACCATAGACCCACCCAGCATGGTACCACTTAATTTTCATGAATTATGCACTATAATTGATGAGTACATCGACAAAACCTACAAGGGAGAAACAGTCTACACCCTTCCAGTATCCAAGAGCACAAAGATTGCGGAATCACTACGAGGGAAATATAATCTCTCCAAAGAACAAATCATCAGGTGCATGGCATTGCCCAGCACCACCCTACAATAATTCTATGCATTAATTAGCAATGGACACAACGCAGGGAAAACAGCAAGAAACTCTGCGTCGCGGCAGGGAACCACACAGAAACGCAATCACACAGGACACGACGCAGGAAAAGCGGCACGGAACTCTGCGACGCGGCACGGGAGAGGAAACAGCAGGAGGGAAACAGGACACGACGCAGGGAAAACTGTAAGAAACTCTGCGTCGCGGCACGGAACCACACAGAAACGCAATCACACAGGACACGACGCAGGAAAAACGGCAAGGAACTCTGCGTCGCGGCAGGGAGAGGAAGCAGCAGGAGGGAAACAGGACACGACGCAGGGAAAACAGCAAGAAACTCTGCGTCGCGATTGAGAAACGGTACGACAGAGCACCACACAGGACACGACGCAGGAAAAACGGCAAGGAACTCTGCGTCGCGGACAAGGGGAAGATAAGCGTAGATTGCGAACGTTCCTAAAGGGCAGAAATCCGGACCCTTTAAGCACACATGTCAGCCACAACAGATTGAGTACAAACGCTGTACAGACTAATGCCGTTCCCGAAGGGCAGACAAAATCTCCCTTTAGGCGCTTCATGAAGGATAATGAAGAGGAGAGACGGAGGGCCACACCGATGGTTTTGTCGGATATTTGTAGTACCTTTGAAGATAGTACGTCTAATTATGCACCAACCTACCCATCAGCACAAGAGAAAACGACACAAACCAGAAAACAAAACATAAGAAAAATTGGAGAGAAGCGATGGTAAGTCCCTTTCCCGAGGAAAGGGATTTAGGGATAGGGTAACGTGAACATATTTTCATATTTCTGCACAACCCACCCATCGGCACGAGAGAAACAGACAACAAATAGAACATATAAGATACAAAAATATGAAAGAGTACATTAAAATGACCCTGGCGACAATCACAGGTCTGTTCCTGTTCGGATTTGTCGCAATGTTCCTTTTCATCGGAATGATCGGAGCGATTGCTGCAGCAGGTGACACTGCTCCAGTAATGCCTAAGGAAGCCGTGCTTAAGATCGACTTCACAGAAATGACTCTTGCAGAGCAGACTGCAGAAGCAGACCCTCTCGCAATGCTTCAGGGTGGCGGAGAAATCACCCCTCTCGGCATTTACAGCGCCATCAACGCCATCAACGCAGCCGCGCAGGACCCTGCTATCCGTTATATCTACATGAAACCGGATGCAGCATCAGGCGGATTCGCGCAGATCGAGGAGCTAAGGACAGCGCTCAAGAACTTCAGAGACAGCGGCAAAGCCATCGTCTCATACATCGAGAATCCTACCAATGCAGGCTACTACCTCGCATCGGTTTCGGATAAGATCTACATGACCAAGTATGACGGTGGCATAAACATGTTCAACGGACTCTCGTCTCAGCTCATCTTCCTGAAGGACGCGCTTGACAGACTGGGAGTGAACGTACAGCTTATCCGTCACGGCAAATACAAGTCAGCTGGTGAAATGTACATCAGAAACTCTTCAAGCAAGGAGAACATGGAGCAGAACGAGGCGATGATAAGTTCTATGTGGGAAAGCTGGTCTACAGAGATTGCACAGTCTAGAGACATCACCGTAGAAGAGCTCAACACCATGCTGAACGATCTTGAGCTGAACTTCCCTTCCGACTTCCTTGAGAAGGGTCTCGTGGACGAGCTCCTCAGCCGTGAGGAACTCCAGCAGAAACTTGCGGATCTCTATGTGACAGACGACTACAAGAAGGTAAACAGCATATCCCTTGCAGACTACGCGGCAATCAAGGACGTTCCGAATCTTAAGGCAACAAACAAGGTCGCAGTCATCTACGCTGAAGGAAACATCGTTGACGGAAGTGATCCTGAGGGCGTTGCAGGCGACAGATTCGCAAAGATCATCGCTGACGTAAGGGCCGACAAGGATGTCAAGGCAGTTGTCCTCAGAGTGAACTCTCCGGGAGGAAGCGTAATGGCATCGGAGAAGATCAAGGCAGAGCTTGACCTGCTCAGGGAGAATGTTCCGGTTATCGCATCATACGGCGACTATGCAGCTTCCGGCGGATACTGGATCTCTGCAAACTGCGACTACATCTTCTCTAACGCGACAACCCTCACCGGTTCGATCGGAGTATTCAGCATGATTCCTGACATAGGAGGAACAATCAAGAACAAGCTCCACGTCACAGTAACACCTGTCAAGTCCAATGACCACGCTGACATGCTCGGCATGATGCGCCCTCTCACACCGAATGAAGAGGCTTACATGCAGGCATCAGTGGAAAGAATCTACACCAAGTTCACAAGCATTGTAGCAGAAGGACGCGACATGACTGTCGAGGCTGTTGACGAGATAGCACAGGGACGCGTTTGGACAGGTGCCGAGGCGCTTGAGATCGGCTTGGTTGACCAGATCGGAACTCTCGAGGATGCAATTGAATACGCGGCAATGTCGATCGAAGGCGTTACCTCAGTGGACGACGTACAGATTGCAGCATATCCTAAGCCTCAGACAACTCTTGAAATGCTCCTCGAAGCATTAGGAGGAACAGAATCGGTGTTTGCCGGCACACCTCTTGAGAGCGTTGAGCAGGCATTCCTCGGCTGGGACGCTTCTCAGGCAGGAAAGGTTTACGCCAGAATACCATACGAAATCGTCGTAAGATAATGTACAGATTCGAAATATGCGCCAATTCTGTGGCCAGCTGCATTGCGGCACAGGAAGGCGGAGCAGACAGGGTGGAGCTTTGCGCCGGTATTCCGGAGGGAGGCACCACCCCTTCTTATGGAATGATCAAGAACGCCCGCAAGAGCATCAGGATCGCCCTCAACGTAATCATCAGGCCACGAGGAGGTGACTTCCTCTACTCGCAGTCGGAACTTGAGGAAATGCTCTACGATATCAAGGTGGCAAAAGAGCTCGGAGCAGACGGACTCGTATTCGGTTGCTTGCGTCCGGACGGAAGCGTAGACATGGAAGCCATGAAGCCGCTCATGGAAGCTGCCGGAGACACTCCCGTGACATTCCATAGGGCATTCGACCACTCCGCAGACCCTCTCAAGGCACTTGAGGACATCATAGAACTCGGCTGCACACGCATCCTCACGTCGGGATGCAGACCGACAGCATTGGAAGGAGCCGGACTGCTCGCCCAGCTGGTCGAAAAAGCAGGAGACAGGATCATCATCATGCCGGGCTGCGGCGTCAAGGAGAGCAACATAGCTGAAATAGCAAGGCTCTCCGGCGCGCGAGAATTCCATTTCTCAGCCAGAGAGCCCGTAGAAAGCGGTATGATCTTCCGCAACCCGGAGGTTGCTATGGGAAGCGAAGACGACCCATACGGAACCGTTCAGACAACGTCCCGCAGGGTCGCTGCGACTATAGAGCCTTTGAGGTCTTGACAAGGCTTTCGCCAAGTCCGATAGAATATCCCTGAGAGAAGAACACCACGCGATTGAATGTGTCAGCCATCACGATAAGAGGCAGACGTCCGCCCTTGGTAAGTTTCATCTCAGTTGCAATCATATCTCTCATCTGTCCGTCGATATCGATTCCGAAATG
>JAGBSL010000034.1 GCA_017631875.1 Bacteroidales bacterium
GGGCAAAACAAAAGCCCCACAAAAATGCGGAGCCAACACAAAAACACAAAACATTGATGGTATTTACGTCGCACGGAAGGCGACATCAACATTTTAGCATTTTTTCAAGTGGTTGCAAGCGGTCAAATCTCTCCACATTTTCGGGGCGCAAAGGTAGTCAAATTTTTTGATTTGCAAACATTTAGTCTGGATTTTTTTAGATTTCTCGACTTCGCTCGAAATGACATCCATAAGACCCGGCTAAATGACAATATAAAAGTGTTAATAATCCTTTATAAAACCATTAAAATTTAGTATCTTCGCGCCATAAAAATCCTATTATTTTTAACTAAAACGTTATGAAACAAACAATTAAGTGTCTTATTGCTGCTTTTGCAGCAATGCTTATGAGCGTAGCTGCCTTTGCACAGGTAACTACTTCAGCTCTGGGTGGACGTATTGTTGATGCTAACGGTGAGCCTGTAATCGGCGCTGCGGTAGTTGCTACCCACGAGCCTTCAGGTACTGTCTATGGTGTTATCACCAACGAGGACGGACGTTATGCTATCAACGGTATGCGTTCCGGTGGCCCTTACAAGGTAGAATTCTCGTGCCTTGGCTACCAGCCGCTCACTTACACAAATGTATCTCTTCAGCTCGCTGAGACAACCGCTCTCAACGGACAGCTTGCAGAGGATTCACAGATGCTCGGAGAGGCGATGGTAATCGCTGCTTCGGCATCTAAGTTCGCATCTGAGAAGACAGGTGCAGCTACCAACATCTCAACCGCTCAGATTACTTCTCTTCCAACAGTAAGCAGAAGTATCACTGACGTTACAAGACTTTCTCCTTACGGAGGTAACGGTATGAGCTTCGCAGGTGCTGACGGACGTACCGGTAACTTCACAGTCGACGGAGCCAACTTCAACAACAACTTCGGTCTTAGCGACGGTCTTCCAGGCGGTGGATCTCCTATTTCAATCGATGCAATCGAGGAAATGCAGGTGGTTATCTCTCCTTACGACGTACGTCAGACAAACTTCATCGGTGGTGGTGTGAACGCAATTACTAAGTCTGGTACTAACAAGTTTAGAGGTACAGCTTATGTTTATCACCAGAACCAGGATCTTCATGGCGATACCGTTGACGGAACTCAGATCGATGGTGCACGTGCGAAGGATATGAACACAACTTATGGTTTCACTCTCGGTGGACCTATCATCAAGAATAAGCTCTTCTTCTTTGTGAATGCGGAGTATACTAAGAAGCCTTCGATTGTGAATCGCTGGAGAGGAACTTCGGTAGTAGATGAAAATGGTAATGGTGTAGGAGACCCTGACAACTATATCTCACGTACAACTCTTGCGGATCTTGAGAGAGTTTCCAAGTTTGTAGAAGATAAGTATGGTTATGACACAGGATCATGGACTGATTTCCCTGCTGACGAAAGCAACAGAAAGCTCCTTGCGCGTATCGACTGGAATATCAATGATAATCACAAGCTCGCATTGCGTTACAACTATACTTTGAACAGACGCTGGAGTTCTCCGAACGGAACTTCAATGGATGGTGGTTCGCGTCTGTCAAGCTATCGTATGTCAAAGAATTCAATGTCCTATGCCAACTCGATGTATTCTCAGGATAATCTTGTGCACTCATTGTCATTGGATTTGAACAGCCGCTTGTCAGATAACCTTTCAAATCAGTTCCTCATAACATATTCACAGCTTGATGATGTACGAGGCACGACTTCAGACATGTTCCCGTTCATCGACATCAAGAAGGACGGAGATAACTATCTTTCTCTTGGATATGAGTTGTTTACCTTGAACAACGGTGTTCACAACACTATTGCAACACTCAAGGATGACCTCACTTATTATGCTGGTAATCATAAGGTTGTATTTGGTCTGAGCGCAGAATATCAGATGGCTGACAACGTGTACATGCGTAACGGTACCGGTTATTACAGATACAACAGCGTAGATGATTTCATCAGTGGAGCAGCTCCTGAGGTTGTGGCCCTTACCTACGGTTATGATGGTGAGGAGCAGCCTGCTGCCAGAGTGCGTTTCTACAAGGCTGGCCTTTATGCTCAGGATGACTGGAACGTAAACGACAACTTCAAGCTCAGCTATGGCCTCCGTCTTGATGGATTGTTCTTTAATAATGCAGATGTTGTTACAAACAATGCAATCCTTGACCTTGACTATTATGACGATAACGGAAATGTCCGTCATATAGATACAGGTAAATGGCCATCTGCAAGCGTGACAGTTTCTCCACGCGTAGGCTTTAACTGGAATGTCCTCGGCAATAACGCTCTTAAGGTACGTGGAGGTACAGGTCTCTTCTCAGGACGTATTCCTCTCGTGTTCTTTACAAACATGCCGACCAACAGCGGATCAGTTCAGTATAAGGCTGCTATCGGACCTTCAGGCGACAAGGTTGATATGAATAACTTTGCAGGTGGACTTGTTGTTGATAAGAATGGCAATCCTACAATCGCTGCTCTTCGTGACAAGCTCGTTTCACTCGGATATCCATACTCTTATTCACCTGAGGACGGAGTCCTTCCTTCTGCTATCGCAGCTGTAGATCCTAAGTTCAAGATGCCACAGGTTTGGAAGACATCTTTGGCAGTTGATTACAACTTCCCTACATCTTTCCCATTCTCTATCACTGCAGAGGGTATTTTCAACAAGACTGTGAATGCCGTATGTGCTTCTGACTGGAGCCTGCTCCCGCCAGAGGGATTCCCTAAGTTCAATGGCGTTGACAACCGCCCTATCTTCCCTACCGGATATCGTCAGGGTACGAAGGCAATCGTTCTTGAGAATACTTCAAAGGGATATGGTTGGTCTGCAAACGTGACTATGAGAATGCAGCCGATCGAGGGATTGTCTTTGATGGCAGCATATACTCATACTGTAAGCAAGGAGGTTACCGGTATGCCAGGTTCAGATGCTGAGTCTGCAATGTACTATGTTCCTACAGTTGCAGGTATCAACAGAACGGGACTTCACAATTCGCAGTATGTGACACCTGATCGCGTTGTCGCTTCGGCAACTCATTCAGACAAGTCAGGTAACCACTTCAGCTTCATCTACGAGGCATGGAGAGGTGGATACAACTATTCATACATGCTTACAAATGATATGAATGGTGACACATACACGTATGACGCTATGTATATCCCTACTGATGAGCAGGTAGCAAACAACGAGTTCAGATTTGTTTCAGAGGATGATGCAAGCCGTTTCCTTGCTTATGTTCATAGTGATAAATATCTTAGCAAGAACCAGGGTAAATATGCTGAGGCTTACAGCGTATACTCTCCATGGGTTCACAGGGTAGACTTCAGCTACAAGCATGATTTCAAGGTGAACATCGGCAAGTCTGTAAACACTTTGCAGCTTTGTCTTGATATCAAGAACCTTCTTAATATGTTCAATTCAAGCTGGGGCGTTTCAAAGCATCTGAATCCGGATGTCTTTACTACTGGAGAGGCCCGTATTCTCAAGTATGAGGGTATGGACGCTGATGGATATGCTACATTCTCTACAGTTAAGGGCATTGATGGAAATACTCAGAGGTATGATTATAACCATGCTCTCGGTCAGTGTTGGTATGCTTCTATCGGTATCAAATACTTGTTTAATTAATTAATTGAAAGTCAATATGAAACTTAGAAATATCATAGCTTCGTTTCTGGCTGTTGTTGCAATGGCTGTAGGCTGTACACAGGAGCTTACCGGCAATCTCAGCACGATTCAGCTTGATCAGTCAACAGTTGTTTTCCCTGAGGAGGGAGGATCGGTGACTATTACAGTCACTGCAACGTCAGACTGGAAAGTTGATGCAGCTACAGTGCCTGCTGAGGTTACAATCACTCCTATGGAGGGTAAGGCAGGCGAGACAAAAATGACAATTTCGACTAAGGGATCTGCCAATGATATCAATGCTGACATCGTTATTCTTGTGGGTGTTCAGAAGCAGTTCATCAAATTCTATCAGCCAGGTGATCCTGCTCTGAAGCCTCAGTTCGATGAGTTCGTTGCAGGAAACTACTGGATCATGTGCCAGGAGGCTGACGAGTGGTTTGCACTCAAGAGCAGTGGCTGTACTATTGATGACAGCGGATCTTATAGCTATCTTTATAGCGTGCCTGCTGTTGTAGCAGAGGACGGATCGCTTTCAAGCACTGCGTCTAATGTATTTACTTTTGAGGCAGTAGAGGGCGGCTTCATCATCATGGATCCTGCCGGCGGATATCTCTATCAGGTGGCTAAATACAACAACTTCTACCTTACATCAGACAAGGCTCAGGCATCTGTATGGACAGTGGCTCAGGTTTCTGAGAATGAGTTCATGCTTGAGATTCCTGCTCTCAGCAAGTGGATGCAGTACAGCACAGGCTATGATTCTGCTGGTGCATATGCTACTGCCCAGGAAGGTGCTACTCTTCCTAAGCTTGTAAAGGCTGAGGCTCCTGCTGCGGATCCTTTCGTTATCGAGCAGACTGAGTTCGAGCTGCCAATCGAAGGTGGTGAGATTCTTGTTCCTGTAACTTACAATGGTGTAGATCTTCACGTTAGTGAGATGCCAGAGTGGCTGTCTTTCTTCGGATACCATGATGGAAACCTCAAGTTTGCATATGAGACAAACGAAGGTGGCAAGCGTGTAGCTGGTGTTGTTCTTTCAACTTGTATGGAAGACGGCCGTGAAGGTGAGGTAGAGCTTACATTCACACAGGAGGGTGTTCCGCCTGTAACTATCCCTACAATTGCAGAAGTAATCGCTGCAGGTGCTCAGACTGAAGCTCAGACAGAGGGTATCGTTGTTGCAACTTACGGTCGTGGTGTGCTTCTCTCTGACGGCACTGGCCATATTCTTGTATACCAGGGTTCTGCAATGGAGCCGGTTGTCGGAGACAAGATTCAGGTTGTAGGAGAAACAACTCTTTACGGTGGAATGCTCCAGTTCAAGAATGTTACAGTAACTCCTATATCTTCTGGCAATGAGGTTGTACGTCCAGAGCCTACAGTTCTTGATGCTGCCGGCATGGACGCTCAGTTGGCAAAGACAGTTGTTGAGTATATCGAATACGTAGGAACACTTTCAGTTTCAGGTAACTACTACAATGTAAACATTGATGGTGCTGAAACTGCAATCGGTTCTCTCCAGTATATCGACGCATCTGCTCACCCTGCTGCTGTTGACGGTGCAAAGATCAAGGTAAGAGGCTACTTCATCGGCGTTTCAAGCGGCAAATATGTCAACACTATGACAGTTGCTGTCGAGGCAGTTTAGGATGAGACTCCAGTAGTTGATCCATGGGAGACTGCAGCAGTTTTCACAAACCCTGCAGAAGGTGACGATGCAAAAAGGAGTCTCCATACTTTGCAAACTACTTTGACATCCAGTTCACAGATGGTGAAGGTGAGACTGAAGTATGGTGGGGTTGGACTACAACATAATATCACAAAGATGAGATGGTACACCGTATGGGAGATCAAGTTCCCACGTACTTATATTGATACTTACAAGTCTTCAGCAAACACTGTACGTATGTCAGTTATGGTTTGGATGGATTGGGGCGACTACTGGGTTATCCCAGCCCGTGGCAACGAAATGCTTAAGGTTACTCTTCAGTAATCAATCATCATAATATTTTTCGTCCCTACCCGGGACGGGCCAAAAGTTCTTCGAGCCTTTTGGCTATAATATATATGAACGGACGATCCGACAGGACCGTCCGTTTTTTATGTATCAATAATTCATTAGATTTGTATTTGCAAATCTAATTACTATGAAAAAATCCCTTATATACGGTGCATTAGTGGCAGTATTGGCCCTTGTCGGCGCCTGCGAAAAGCCCGTGCAGCCGCAGCAGCCGGTGGATCCTGATCCGCAGCCGAAGCCGGAACAAGGCTTCGTCGAGGCTGTTCCCGATACCGTAACATTCACAAATGCCGACTTCATATATTATGGTGACATCACCGGTGAATCCTCTTCGGATGACTGGGTGGTGAAGCTGTATACCGATATGGAGATCGATGATTTCGGCAATCCTGTCGGTCCGGGAACCGTGACCCAGCTCCAGCTGAATGCGAAATTTGATGAAAATCAGGGAGCTGATCCTTCGAAACTCAAGGGCGTATACCGTGAAATGATGAACTCCGGCAACTTCGCTCCGGGAACGTTCGTCAGCGGCTACATGGTGAGGCTGGATCTCCCGGGACAGACCATCGAGATGGGCGACGGTACGTTCTACGCTGACCTCTTGGAGGGTTCTACCGAGATGGACTATGACCTTATTGATGAAGGTGCAGTCAGCATACAGCCAAACGATGACGGTACATATATAATAGAAGGTGTTCTTGTCGGAAAGAAATACACCAAGAGGTACTTCAAGTGGACGGGAAACATTGAGCCGAGGAATTATGTTCCGGAAGAGACTCCGAACAGTACGCTCAAGCAGGACATGACCGGTCTGACCTTCGATCAGGGCCAGCTGCAGGACAAGGGTGACTACTTCTACCGCATGGACGAGAGCTACCGCTGCCTTCTGATCTACCTCGGAGACGAGTCTGTGGACATGAGCGCGTCAAGACCAGCGGGAGACGGCGCTGTGCTGAGATTAGAAGTGCTTGTGCCGTGGGATGTGGACATAACCAAGGAGGGAATCCCTTCGGGTACATATAAGATGACCGACAGAAACCTTGACACATCCATTGACAAGGACAACATCGTTCCCGGCGTGGCAATCCCTGGCCTTCCGAACGTGTTTGCAGCGTGGAAGGTTGCAGGAGCTTGGTACTATGAGCTCGAAGGCGGCGAGTGGAGCCAGACATATGCCCGTATAGACGAAGGTGAAATAGTGATCAATAATCACGGCGACGGAAGTTATACGATCTCATACGATCTGCTTGACTGCCAGACTGTTCCGAAGAAGATCCAGGGCACTACGACTCTAGCAGAACTGCCGATTCCGGGCAAGCCGGGTCAGGGCAATCAGGATGTCGTCCTTGATGCCAATACCTATGCACTAGACAAGGAGAAAGCCTCATTCGGCAGCGTAGAGCTGACTAATCTCGGCGAGTATATATGTATCGCTGCAACTCCTGCTGAAGGCGTGCAGAGTTTCGATGCAGTCTTCGAGCAGGACGAGTACTTCTATGTGGCGATATCGCCGCTTCTGAACGGCAAGGAGTTCGACCTGATGACCGAGAACGACCTTTACACTGTAATGAGTACGCTTGACGGAGCGTTTCTTGAGACTGTGGCTCCGGACATGAAGGATGAAATCAAGGAAGGAAAGTGCCTCTTTAATTATGAGGACGGAAAGGCTACTGTGGAGGTACGTCTGACCCTGGCGGATGGAACGAAACTGGCGGCGAAGATGGAGGCGGAAGAACCAGGTATCGTCGTGAATGAGAATATTTTTGCCATAGGCGGAGACGAGAAGCCTGTCCGTACGGCATTCTACATGAAGGAGGACGGCCTGACGACTCTTTATCTGACTCCTGCCGGCATAGATTATTTCGAGGACATATCGATCACGACATATTATGCGTATATAGTATTGGACGATACCCAGTGCAACGGCAGGGCGTTGGATGTGAGTGATGTCGTGGCGGTTGGATACGGCGACAACTTCAATGAAATATATGTGGATTCACGTGAGGTTTCGGCTAAGGGAGCATTGAAGGTGTTTGCTGACCCGTCTGATGCATCGCACTATCAGGTTTCCGCCGACATAACCTTCGGAGGAACGACCCTGAAGATCAGATACGACGGCAATGCTATCGATGCCGGCACCAAGGAGGTTGTGAAGAATGAGGTCATTTATAACGGCGAGACTTACGGCATCACAAATGTGATTCTCAATATGCAGCCGGATCCTGTGAGCCTTACATGTGCAGTGATGATCTTCACCGCAAGAGGCGATATGGTAAGCATAACCCTTCCGGTAAACTTCCTTGACGGCAATGCTCACGGCTTCTCTCAGAGCCCGGACCTTTACATGGACTATGACGGACAGAGATACAGCAAGGCGACCGGCTACAGCGGTACCATAACTGTGGCGGAAGACGGTGACACGATAAGAATAGATGCTACTAATTACGATAACCTGAAGATAACTTATGAAGGACCTTATGAAGCTGAGAGTTAAATATATTATAATGGCGGCGCTTCTAGCGCTATATTCCTGTGAAAAGCCGGAAACCCCGCAGGTGCAGGACCCTCCGCACCAGGAGGAACAGCAGCCGGTGGTGGAGCCACCTATATGTACATACGAATACGACGGAAAGGAATATCCGGTGTATTCTGTCGTCTGGTCTGCCGATGAAAGCCAGATCATGGTCAAGATATCTCCGTTCAAGGAAGATCAGCCGCAGACGACCTATGCTGTCATTGGCATAAATTCTGCTTTGGCGGGCGTGGAAATCGATGTCGATATGGCTTGGCACAACGATGACTATTACTTCATTTATGAGGACCCTATCATGTATTATTCGCAGTACAGGCATCTTCAGTCTGGCGTCATAATGATCGAGAAAAATGCAGAAGATGGATACAAGGTGCTTGCTGACATCGTTCTCCCTGATGGAAAAACATTTAAATTCGAGTACTAGTATTGTTCTAATTGATTTTAAAATGTATATTTGTATCCCTTCGAGATAAAAATTCAACCATAAAATAATAGCATTATGAAAATCAAACATTTGCTTATCGGTATGCTGGCTATGGCAGCAGCCGTTGCGTGTAAGCAGGACGAGCCTGTCGAAACGCCGAAGCTCGAAGTTGACAAGGCGACCGTAGAGGTCGCTGCGACAGCAGGTGAGGCTTCATTCAATGTTACTTCAAATCAGAACTGGGTTGCTTCGGCAGATGCTGACTGGGTGTCTCTCGAGCCGGCAAGCGGCTCTGCTTCAGAGAAGGCGGTAGCGGTAAAGGTTACAGCTGAAGATAACGAGACAACTGCAGCACGTGAGGCTACAGTGACAGTAAAGGCTGGTGACTTGACCAAGACAGTAAAGGTCACTCAGGTAGCGGCTGGCGAGACTCCAGGTCCTCAGCCGGGCCAGTCAGAGTGGGCTCTCGTAGGTTCGTTCAATGAATGGAATGCGGAATCGGATCTTTATCTTTCAGTTCTTGATGAGGAGTACTTCGTATACTACGGCTTCGAGCTTGCAGCAAACGATGAGTTCAAGTTCCTCAAGGGCGGCGCATGGCCACCAGCAGGTACTGAGGTCGGTGGTAACGGTCTTGTAGAGCCTAATACAATCCAGCCAGCAGGCGGATCGAACATCAAGGTTACAGAGGCCGGCAAGTACGATATCTACCTCGCGGCTGATCTTGCAACATTCTATGTAATGTCAGAGGGTAAGCTTCCTGCAGAGGCAGTAGAGCCAGCTCCAGTTGAGAATACATGGGGAATGATGGGTTGCTTCGTTGACAACCAGTGGGCAACTGACGTTCCAATGACCAAGGAAGGCGAGTGGATCGTGGCAAAGGGCGCACAGTTCACCGAGCTTACATTCAAGATCCGCGCAAACGCAAGCTGGGCAGACGGCACAAACATCGGCCGTGCTCCAGGTTCAGAGCGTGCCTATGTCAACGCTAAGATCGAAGTAGTTACAGCAGAGTATGCAAAGGCAAACCTCAGCGGTGACGCAGCTGACATCAAGCTTGACGGCGAGCCAGGTACATACGACGTATACTTCAGCTTCGAGAATCTCGAGGTTTACGTGATGGAGCAGGGCGCAAAGCCAGGCGAGAAGGAGCCAATTATTCCTGAGACTCCTGCGGAAATCACTTATACAGTTGTAGGTACAATTGCTGACAACGTATGGTCAAACAACGCTGAAATCGGCCTCATGGCTAAGGACGGCGATTATCTCGTGGCTAAGAACATTCCTTTCGTATGGAACTCTACATGCTACGGTGGAAACTACAATATCATCGAGTTCAAGATTCTCGAGACAGGTACATGGGACGGTTTTGCATATCCTGAGAAGAACGTTGACCAGTATGCAAATGCTGAGATCACAGTTCAGGTAGGTGGCGAGAACATCGCTCTCAACGCACCTGAAGGAAACTATGACGTATACTTCGACAAGGCAAACCTCAAGGTGTGGGTTATGGAAGCTGGCTTCAAGCCAGGCGAGAAGGAGCCTCTCATCCCTGAGGAAGTTGAGCCTGTAACAGAAGGCGTTATCTGGGAGAATGACGGTACAGTAGGTGCAGCGACTTGGTCAGCCAGCCCATACCGTTTTGCAAAGGAAGGAATGGACGGCCTTAACGAGTGCTGCGCGCAGATTCCTGCAGCAGTTTGGGAAGGAATGAAGATCGCTCCGTTCTGCGTGAACGTTAAGCCGGCTACTGCAGAGACAGAGTGGTGGCAGATCCGCATCCTCGACGGATGGTGGACTAAGAATGACGAGTCAGGCGCAAGCGACATCAATCCTCAGTCAGAGGGTCTGGTAAATAACGGTGACGGTACATACACATTCCAGGTTGACCTCGCATCTAACCCAGAGCTTGTTGCTCTTATCGACGCTCAGCACCTCCTCTTCGCAGGTGACGGCTTCATCATCAACAAGATTTACTTCGGTGACCTTCCAACTCCAGGAGCTCCTGAGCTCCAGAAGTCAGAGTGGGCTCTCGTAGGTTCATTCAATGATTGGAAGCCAACATCAGATATCTATCTCTCGGTTCTTGATGAGAACTATTTCGTATACTATGGCTTCGACATGCCGGCAGGTGGCGAGTTCAAGTTCCTCAAGGGCGGTGTATGGCCACCAGAAGGACAGGAAGTAGGCGGTAACGGTCTTGTACAGCCTAACACAATCCAGGCTGCAGGCGGCTCGAACATCAAGGTGAACGAGGCTGGCAAGTATGACATCTACCTCGCTGCTGACCTCAGCAAGTTCTACATCATGTCAGAGGGCAAGCTCCCTTCAGAGGCTACAGAGCCAGCTCCAGTCGAGAAGACATGGGGTATGATGGGTTGCTTCGTTGACAATCAGTGGGCTAAGGATGTTCCTATGACCAAGGAAGGCGAGTGGATCGTCGCTAAGGGCGCACAGTTCACAGAGCTCACATTCAAGATCCGCGCAAACGAGAGCTGGTCTGACGCTACAAACATCGGTGTCGCTCCTGGTTCTGCAAAGGGCGAAATCAACACTAAGGTATCTGTTGTTACAGCAGAGTATGCTAAGGCGAACCTCGGCGGTGACGCGGCTGACATCAAGCTCAATGGTGCTGCAGGTACATATGACGTATACTTCAGCTACGAAAAGCTCGAGCTTTACGTGATGACTCCAGGCCTCAAGCCAGGTGAGACTCCTGCACCAGAGTATACTCTTGACGGCAAGCAGTGGCTTCTTCAGGTAGTTGGTACTACTGTCCTCGTAGATCTCGGTCTTTATGAGGAGGGTGCAATGGTGATTGCTCTTCCAACAATGGACGAGAGCGGTTTCGGATGCTATATGTACGGCGCTTACGAAATTGAGAAGGCAGATGCTAAGTCTGGAAAAATCATCTTTACTCAGTATGACCCAGAGTGGGACGAGTTCATGGATCCTGTCGAGTATCCATATTCAGAGCTTGCTGAGGATGTGGTTTATCTCGCCATGGCGAATGTACCAGGCGCAGAAATGCCATCTCCATACAATGCGGTATCAGAGCCTTACGAGATCATTTTCGATAACCTCGGTGGCGAAGAGCCTTCAGGCGCTATCGAGAACGGTGAGTACTGGTTCTTCAACGGTGATAAGGTGATGGCACCTCTCGCAGAGGGCGTTACTACTGGAACTCTTCCAGCAGGCAACGTGATCAGCGGCGCAAGCACTGAGAAGAACATC
The DNA here is from genome assembly GCA_017631875.1 of Bacteroidales bacterium. Next base: position 11,856 of record JAGBSL010000034.1, read on the forward strand.
TTCACCCTCACTTACGATCCAGACTGGACATACTACACAATCCAGGACTCATACGGCCGTTACCTTGGTCAGACAGACGAGACAGGCAACATCACTGTTACTGACGTTCTTCCAACTGACGACACATACGCATTCTATCTTTGGGCTGTAGAGATAGGTTATGGCGAGGCATGCTCAATCTACAATGCATCATATTACTATGACATCACTTACTCGGCAGCAGACAACAAGTGGGTGCTTGTTGACGGCGGATACGAGACTCCAAGCATCCTCCCTACTCTCGTAAAGGCTGAGAATCCAGTTGAGGAGCCAGTAGTGCCATCATTCGAGGCAGGCCAGTACTTCATCATGGATGGAAAGGGTAAGATGGTCTCACCTATCGCCGAGGGTTCAACATATGGATATTGGAATGTAACTCCTGCGGTCGAGGATGGTGATGCTTACATCGGATATGCCGAAAATGTATTCACTATTGCAGAGGTTGATGGTGGCTATACAATTCAGGATGTTTACGGAAGACATCATTACATGACTACTTACAATTCATTCTCAGTGTCTAAGAACACTCAGAGCGACAATAGCCATGTATGGACTATCGATCTTCAGAATGACGGATCATACGCTATCGTAAATGCTAAGACTGGCAAGACAGTTCAGTTCAGTTCATATGGTAACTATGCTCCATATACTGATGTTACAGGGGCGCTTCCATATCTTGTAAAGGCTGACAAGGTGGCTGAGAAGCCATCGGCACCGGAGGAAGAAGTTGCACAGTTTGCAACTAACGTAAAGTGTACTACAGTTTCATCAGCATATACTGATGGCGTTGCAACAGTAAACGGCGTTGCTGATGTGTTTACCCTCAAACTTGGAACTTCTAAGCTTAATGGTAAGGCAAAGGTAACTGTTCCTGCAGGTTCTACCGAGGTGACTTATTATGCAGTAGGCTGGAAGGGAACTTCTGCAAAGCTTCAGTTCTCAGTAGATGGATCGGTTGTGTCAAGCCAGTCTATTGCAGCAAATACAGGTGCGACCGGTAACTCTCCATATACTATGACCGTTGCTGACTCAGATCACTATACTGTTTCATTCGGTTCTCCGCTCGAGGCTGATACAGAAGTGACAGTAGAGACAACAGGTTCTGCTTACCGTGCAATCCTCTTTGGTATTCAGGCAAAGTAAGACATTGACATATCACTTTTCTTCAGGCGGCCCTCGGGTCGCCTGATTTTTTTAGATTAATGCAATAATTGTATAACTTTGTATTATGAACAGATTGTCTATACTTAGTGTTATATTATGCGGTTTACTCTTCTGGGGCTGTGACAAGCCGCAGCAGGAGGAGCCGGACGTGCCGCAGGAACCGGTAGTGGATTTTGTGCTGGAGGTGTCGGATATTACAGCAACGTCATGTCATTTTTCGGTTGTGCCGAAGGATGACCAGATGTCTTATGTGGTAATGCTTGTTCCGAAGGCGGATTTCGATTCATATGAAGATGAATACAAATACCAGGATGATGACCTTGAGTGGTTTACACAGAAGGCGATCGAAGAAGGGAAAGACCTGGCTCAGTGGCTGGAAGGATTTCTGAAGAAGGGGCCTTTTGAGGCAGACGAGGAAGGTCTGATGCCTGGCGAGTCGTACTATCTTTATGCTTACGGTCTTGATTATGAGGGATATTTTACCACAGGCGTGACCAAGAAGGAGTTTGCCACGCCGGAGATCCAGCAGACCGATCTGTCATTTGAAATTGATGTTACGGACATCGGATTGACCAAGGCAACCGTGAAGGTTCAGGCAAGTGATGACAAGGCTGTGTTCTTTATGAATGTATTTTCAAAGGAGCAGTACGAGCAGTGGGGAGGTGGAGAAGTTGCCTTCTCCAATCACGCGCAGGCTCTGGTTGACTATTATGTGACAATGGGAAGAACGCCTGAGGAGATGGTTACCAATCTCGGCAGTGTGGGTAGGGGAGAGCTGGTCTTTGACGATCTGACAGATGATACCGAGTATATTGCATATGCAGTCGGAATCGACGAGAACTTTTTCGTGAACTCCAAGGCGACTGTGGTCAACTTCAGGACTAAGAAAGTCGTGGAGTCTTCAATCACATTTGAAATCGATATCAGGGAGACTACATATTGCTCGGTAATCGGTACCGTGACCCCGTCAAATGCCGATCAGTTCATCTGTGCTATACAACCTAAGGCTCAGCTTGAACAGTTCGAGTCGGATCAGGACATAATGTACGAACTTGTGGCAACCTATCAGCAATGGGATGCGATGGAGGACGTGCTGTATGCTGGTGAGGCGGTCGAGCTGGAACCGATATCGTCTTTGAGCCCTTCGACGGAATATGTCGTTTTGTGTTTCGGCTGGGATGAGGCACCTACTACCGGCTTGACAAAAACAGAGTTCGTCACCCTTGCCGAAGGCGGAAATCCTCGTGCCCAGGAAATGACCTTTGCCCTGTCTGATATCATTCATAATAAGGTGACTGTCAATATCACCCCAAAGCTCGGTCTGCACTATTTCTACGACTGTATGTCTGTGGAGACATTGAACGAATACATCGTTTCGGAAGGCTCTGAAGATGAGGCGATCTGCCGTTTCATAGACGAGAGGATAGATTATGGCGCCGAGTTCTTCAATTGTACCCGCAAGGAGTATCTTGAGGATATGGGTGCTGCTTTGGGTAAGCAGAGATGGACCTTTACCGGTCTTGAGGAGGATAGTGAATATATAATAGTTGCCGCTACCGTAAACATGACCACCGGCAAGATCGCTTTGAGAAAACCTTTCAAGAGTGATGTATTCCGTACGACAATACTGATTGAAAGTGATGCTGCTGTGACCTTCGTGATTGATAAATATTATGACGGAACGGAGCTGGCTGAGCTTGATCCCGTGCAGTTCAGCAAGTGCAAGGGAATGGTTATGGTGCCTTATAAGATAGTACCTAACGCTGATGCCGTGCATTGGAGAACCACATTCACATACGGAGAGTTCGCTTCATGGGCCGAAAGGGATGATATCCTGTTCGAGCTTGATTACAAGTGCGATGAGGATAAGACACAGGGTTTTGCGGTGGTGCATTATGGCCAGGTCGTAGCGTTTCTTGGTATGGCTGAGAATGAGGAAGGTTATACGGGACCTTATACGGTTTATGAGTTTACAGCTCAGAAAGGCGGAGCATCCCCTGCCCGGGAATTCATTGATTCATTGAAATAAACATATATGAAAGCATTAAAATTTCTTTTCGCCGTGTGCTTAGCGGTAATTGTGTCCTGCACAGAGCAACAGGAGGAACCTGAAATTCCAGCAGGGGATGTGACCGTTCCGGAGCTCCCGGCCGACCCTGAGCCAGGCAATACATCATTTAATCATAGGATACTCTTGCTTCAGCATACCGGAACATATTGCTCTAACTGTCCTAACCTCATGACTTCGCTCAAGGCGTTGTCTGAGATGGATGAGTATGCGTCCAAGTATCAGCATGTTGCAGCTCATTCGTATAATGAAACAGGCGATCCTGCATACTCACAGGCAGCAGCCAATCTCTCGCAGGCCTTCTGCAGCGGATACTATCCTGAACTGACGTTCAATCTGACGAAAGAGAATACAGGAACCTCCTTGGCAGTCAGCACCATAACCGGCATCATTGACCAGCTCCACAAGGAGACGGCAGATGTCGGAATCGCGGCAGCAGCCGGACTTACCGGTAATGCTCTTGGAGTGAATGTGCAGATCAAGGCCGCAAAGGCAGGTCAGTACCGCATTGCGGTCTGGGTGCTTGAGGACGGCATCAGAGGCAAGCAGGAGGGAGCAAGCGAGGATTGGATGAACACTCACGGCAATGCCCTAAGGGCGATGGCGGGCAATACTCTCAACATGCGTATCTACGGAGAAAAGATGGGTGAGCTTCAGGTGGGACAGACTGCGGAGAAATTTTTCTCGGTTGTTCTGGATGAGGCATGGAAGGCGGAGAACTGCAAGGTGCTGGTTCTTGTCAATGCAGCAGGTGCTGACGGCCGATATGACCTAGCGAACTGTATCCTTTGCCCTATAGGTGGTGTAGTGACATATGATTATAAATAAAATCATGAAGAACTTAAGATATCTTGTGATGATCGTGGCTGCCATGCTGATGGCGGCTTGTAATAAGACCGGACAGGGTCCGGAGGAACCGCAGGGCGGAGCTTCGGGATTCAAGATCGAGGTCTTTGACATGAATTCGAGCCACTGCAAGGTGAAGATCGTGCCGGAAAACAAGACGGCTCCGTACTTCTGTGGCGTGGCTACGGAGGATTACCTCAAGACCTTCGGCCCTCTTGATGATATGATGACGACAGCTACAAATTTCATCGAGACTACTATTCTGGAAAATAGCGATGTGGCGATATCGGACCTGATGAAAGTCGGAGAATATGAGAGGGAAGTCACAGGTCTTAAGCCAGAGCAGAGGTTTGTCGTGTTTGCCTGTCATACAGACGAGACCGGCGCTGTCACATCGGAGATTGCCATGGTGGTGGAGACAACTCCGGCTTTGGAGCAGGTCAGCATGGAGTTTGATATTGAGCTGGATCAGATCACTGCGACTTCTGCAATGCTCTTCATCACTCCTACTACTGATGACGAATACGTATGGCTGGAGTTTCCTGAGGATGTGTACAAGGATATGACCATGGAGGAACTTCAGGAATTCCTTCTGAAGAACTACAAGCCTTTCTTCCCGCTGCACACAAATACCGGAGAGATGGTCCACTCTTTCGATGACAAGCTTGATCCTGACACCGAATATATGATCATCGTATTCGGTTATGACGGCGGCCTGACAACTCCTCTGTTTACGGAGAAGTTCCGCACTCTTGAGCCGAATGACCCATCTGATGTGACTTTCGATATTTCATATAACAATCTTACAGCACGCAGTGCGACCGTGACGTTCAAACCGTCAGACGCGAGTGTGGCATATCTGGCTATCGTGGCTGGAGAGGACGAACTGGGAAGAAACGGCGGTCCTACAGCTGAAGGTGTCAAGAAGTTGATAGACAAGGAGATAAAGAAGGCTATTCTGGTGGGAGACTGCGAGGATCGTGCTGAATTCGCCAAGTATTATGCCCAGAGGGGCACTGCTACCGGCAATTTCTCGCTTAAGCCGGGAATGAGACACTATGCATGTGCCGTATGTCTTGATGCCGATGGTGAATATGCTTCCGAGGTTGCCATTTGCTGGTTCGATGCTCCTGCTGAAGGCGCTACTGACGCTTCGGTTTCTGCTTCCGTCCTGAAATTCTTTGACGGAGATGCTTTGTATGCATCGAATCCATCCTATTCGGATTTTGCAGGCTGGGCGGTTGTACGCCTGAAGTTCGAGCTTGGAGGTTCTGCGACAGATGCCATTTTTACGATTTATCCTGTAGATGTGTTGGAGCAGGAAGGCGCTACTGACGATGATATCCGAGCTCTGCTTCTTGATGACTCTCTGCTTGGAGAATATAACTTCAACATAGAGGCCCTGACTGACGTTCAGCTGGAGTGGGGATATGACTATAGATTGTATGCAATCCCATTCGATGCCTCCGAAAACACAGGCGAGCTCTTCAAGCTCGATATACCTGCATTGTCCAGGGAGCAGGCTTCTCCGGTTTCAGAGTATTAACGTAAATAATAACCTAATTATAGTATTATGAAAATCAAACATTTGCTTATCGGTATGCTTGCTGTAGCAGCTGCCGTGGCTTGTAAAAGGGCGGATGAGCCCGTTGTAGAGCCTAAACTTGATGTCGACAAGGAGGCGGTAGAGGTTGCTGCGACAGCTGGCGAGGCTTCGTTCTCTGTGACATCAAACCAGCCATGGGCTGCAGATTGTGACGCTGACTGGGTGTCTCTTGATCCGGCAAGCGGTTCGGCTTCAAATGTGGCTGTTACTGTAAAAGTTACAGCCGAGGATAATAAGACAGCCCAGGCACGTGAGGCTACAGTGGCTGTCAAAGCTGGCGAACTTATGAAGACCGTAAAGGTAAGTCAGGCGGCTGGAAAGGCAGAGGAGCCTGCTCCGGATCCAACACCTGAACCAGAGCCTGAACCAGATCCAACTCCAGAGCCTGAACCAGATCCAACTCCTGATCCAGAACCAGAGCCGACTCCGGATCCAACCCCCGACCCGGAACCCGAGCCAGAGCCGACTCCGGATCCAACACCTGAACCAGAGCCAGAACCGACTCCTGATCCAACTCCAGAGCCTGAACCAGATCCAACTCCTGATCCAGAACCAGAGCCGACTCCGGATCCAACCCCCGACCCGGAACCCGAGCCAGACCCGACTCCGGATCCAACACCTGAACCAGAGCCAGACCCGACTCCGGATCCAACTCCAGACCCTGAGCCAGAACCGACTCCTGATCCAACCCCAGATCCGGAACCCGAGCCAGACCCGACTCCGGATCCAACACCTGAACCAGAGCCAGAACCGACTCCTGATCCAACCCCAGATCCGGAACCAGAACCGGAGTTGCCTGAAGATTGCATGGTTGCGGAGTTTGTGCTTGCTGACGAAGGCATGCCGAACAAGTACGATGTGGACAACTGGAAGTTCTGGGTAGACAATAACGTGTCGATCCGATTCAGACAGGGATCTTCAGGAACTGAGCCTAAGTATTATACTGAGGATCAGTCAGTTCGCATGATTCAAGGCGGATCTACTCTTGAGGTGATGACAAACGAGCACACGGATTATGTGGAGAGTAAATATACCATCAAGGCTATTGAAATTACTTTTGCATCAGGTCAATGTTACCTTACCCCTGATACAGGAGAATTCTCTGCCGAGGGAGAAGTGCGCACTTGGACAGGTTCTGCTGTAAATGTCAAGTTTATTGCTGACGGTACGGATAAAAGCCATCGTGCATATGTAAAATCAATCAAAGTATACTATCAGTAACAGCTTTATTCGAATATTCGTCAGGCGGCCTTCAGGGTCGCCTGATTTTTGTTTTGTGGTAGGTCTGTGGGTTTGCAAAAGTGCTGATTCATAGCTATATTTGCAGATTCAGATAAAAGCAAGAATAGTAATTTAAAAATAAAGCAAGACATGAAACTCAGAAATCTATTTCTTGGAGTGTGTTCGGCTGTAGCGGTATTTGCTGCATGTCAGCCGCAGGAGGAGAACCTCGGCACTCCGGACATCTCTATCGACAAGAACGAGATGACATTTGAAGTGGCAGGTGGCGAGCAGCAGCTTGCCGTGACTGCAACACGTGACTGGAAGGTCGAGACTGACGCTGATTGGGTGGTGGTATCACCTGAGTCAGGCGCTGGTTCGCTTGAGCCTCAAACAGTTACAGTTACAGCTCTTGAGAACACAGGCATGGACCGCTCTGCTGACCTCAAGTTCACAATCGGCATGAAGAGCAAGTATCTGACAGTATCTCAGGCAGGTCCTGGCGGATCGGTAGAGGCTCTCATCGTTTATTCTAACGACTTCGACAAGGAAGAGGCTACCAAGACTTATGGCAGCAGCAACGGCAGCTGGCCATATCTCGATCAGTTCGAGGGATGGAAGAATGCAACTGGAACAGGTGCGGCTAATGTGACATATTCATTCCAGGGTATGTCTGCACGCGCAAACTCAACTTCAGACAGCAACTACTCAGACTATGCAGGTTCAGGTAAGAACAACATGTTCTTCGGTTCTGCCGCATATTTCTCGACAAACAACATCGCTCTTAACGGTGCTACAGGTCTCACCCTTACTTTCGGTACTGAGAAGTATTCACAGGACAACGGAAGCGTATTCACAAACTCGGAGTACAAGATCTTCCTCAGCAACGACGGTGCTAAATGGGTAGAGCTCACTGACTATACATTCGCAGGTGGCACAACAGAGGGCCGCTGGAACATCGCGACAGCAAACTTCACCGTTCCAGAGGGCACTGAGAACCTCTCTATCTGCATGCAGGTTACTGTAGCAAGCTCATACCGTATGGACGACATGAAGCTTGTGATGTCAGAGGGTGGTGCGGCAGTAGACTTCTCTAAGGGTGTCGAGATGGATTTCGCAGCTGGTAACACTGGCGGTGGAAACCAGGGTGGCGGTGCATCTGATGCAAACGCTATCTACAGCAACAACTACGATAAGTCGGCAGCAGTTCAGGGCTCGAACGGATGGCCTTTCCTCGACAGCTCGGATGCATGGAAGAACGCTGCAGGTACAGGTGCTGCAAACGTGACTTACGCTTCAAAGAACGTTACAGTAAGAAACAACTCGAACTCAAACGGTAATTATTCAGACTACGACGGTTCGGGTCTCAACAATATCTTCTTCGGTAAGGACTATCCTTATTTCGCAACAAAGAACATCGCTCTTGGCGGTGCTACCGGCTTGACTCTTACATTCGGTACAGAGAAGTATTCGCAGACTCTCGGCAGCACATTCACAAACAGCGAGTACCACATCTACCTCAGTAACGACGGTACAAAGTGGGTTGAGCTTACTGACTATACATTCGCTGGTACAGCTGACGGAAGATGGAATGTGGCTACTGCAAACTTCACAGTTCCAGCAGGTACTGAGAACCTTTCGATCTGTATGCAGGTTGATGCAGCAAGCGCATACCGTCTTGATGACTTCAAGCTTGTGGCATCAGAGGGTGGTGCAACTGTAGATTTCTCTGCTGCAGTAGAGAAGGACTTCAATGCTGGCGCAACCGGTGGTGGAAACGAAGGCGGTGAGACTCCTACTCCTCCAGCAGGTGACGGTTCAGTTGTAACCATCGCAGAGTTCCTTGCAAACGGCGGTTCTGCAATCGAGGGTATCGTGATCTCTAACATGGATCTCAACAACCTCACTTCAAAGAAGGGTATGTACATCCAGGACGAGACAGCTGGTCTTCAGTTCTACCTTGCAGCAAACCACACTTTTGCATTCGGTGACAAGGTTAGAGTGGATGTTTCAGGCGTTTCTGTAGGTGAGTACAACGGCGCCGTACAGATCAGCGGCCTTGCTCTTGACAAGATCACAAAGATATCTTCAGGCAACACTGTTACTCCTAAGACAGTTACAATGGCTGACTTCCTCGCAAACAAGTATGAGGGCCAGTATGTGGCTATCGAGGGTGTTCAGGTGGCTGACGCAGACCTCAGCAAGACATTCGTGATGGGTGGTGCTCATACAAGCATCAAGGTAGAGGATGCAAACGGAAACTCATTCGTCATCTTCTCATCTAAGTATGCTACTTACGGTACTCAGACTGTTCCTCAGGGATCAGGTACAATCAAGGGTATCTCTTCAATCAACAACGGCAACATGCAGATCATCTTCGCTCAGAATTCTGACTTTGCAGGTCTCACAGGTACACGTTTCGACGGTACTGAGGTGACTCCTCCTGCAGGTGGCGGAGACGAAGGTGGTGAGGATCCTGTGACACCTCCGTCAGGCGGTGAGGGACAGTATGATTCCAATATCACTTGGACTCTTGGCGCTAATGCTTATGATGGATCATCATCTTCTTCACAGAAGGCGACAATCAACGGTATAGATGTTGACAACATCCTTAAGTTAGGTAAATCGAAGGAGGGCGGTTCTGCTACACTCAACATTCCAGCAGGAACGTCAAAGGTAGGTTTCTATGCAGTCGGTTGGAAGGGTAATACTGTTAAGCTTAATTGTTCGGTAGGTGGACAGAATGTAGAGCTGTCTATTGCTGCTAATGATGGAGCATCTGGAAATCCTGAACCAAGATACATTATGACGGTTTCGGAGTCAGATTACTATACTATTGACATTCCTTCAGGCGCAACAGAAATGGTGCTAAGCACAACAGGAACATCAAACTGTCGTGCTATCATCTTCGGAATCAAGACTCTTTCTGAGTAAAAAAGGAGAATTTAATTCATCAGAAGGGACTGACCGAGTGGTCGGGCCCTTTTGATGGTCTTAATAAGAATGAAGAAAATCGTATCGATATTCAGATTTACAGCTGTTCTGACACTGATCAGTGCTCTTGTCTTCAGCTCTTGTGATCCGCTTGGAAGCACAGGGATTGGAGTCGAAGTGTTCGGGATTACCATCAAGAACCCTAAGGTCGATTCCGGCAAAGGCCAGCAGTTCGTGAACGTGAAGTGCAGCGGTGAGTGGACCCTCACTCTCGTGTCGGAGGACGGCACTCCGGATTGGGCGACGCTTAGCGTTGACTCCGGTGTGGGCGACAAGTCCAATGTCGTGCTTTCTTATGGCGTCAATGACGGCGAGAATACCAGAACGCTTACTATTTACCTTGACAATGGAAGTCAGACAGTGTCATGTAAGATGGAGCAGCTTCCTGCAGGTCAGCGACCTGATGATGACATTGATGATCCGAACGACGATCCTAATGATGGTCAGACAGGTAATGTCGACCTTGCAAAGACAGGATGGCTTGAACTTCCTGCCATGGACAATCCGAATCTGGGATACTATGCCCATCATTTCAAGATGAACGGCAAGACATACCGCAACTACTCGTTCGGATGGAGCCAGAAGGACCGTGTGGCACTCTGGGTGGCATATCCGCTCTGTAAGCTCTACACTAACGGAAATGTAGGTCGTACAAACGCATGGGCACTTGACCCGCTTCTTGGAGAAGATTCGGCTGCGCCGTTCGGAGGTTATGCAGGTGATTATGCGCGAGGCCATCAGCTTCCTTCTGCTGACCGTCAGTGCTGCTATGATGCCAATGCACAGACCTTCTACGGCACAAACATGACTCCGCAGCTCAATGCCCACAACGAGAAGATCTGGGCAGATCTTGAGAACAAGGTCAGAGGCTATGCAAACACTTCGGATACTACATATGTGGTTACAGGTGTTATTGTAAGCCCATCCAGCAAGAAGGAGAGGGATTCATACGGTCAGAGTGTGACTATTCCGGATGCATATTTCAAGGCTGTGCTGAAATACAGCAAGTCCTCGACCCTCGGTGCATGGAATGCGGCAGCATTTTATCTTGAGCACAGGGCGTATTCGGGCAGCGTCAGCAAGGAACACTCTATGTCGATCGATGAACTTGAGGAGATGACAGGAATAGATTTCTTCGTGAACCTTCCTGCTAAGATCGGTGAAGATCAGGCGGCGAAGCTTGAAGCGGCTGATCCGGCTAATTCATCAGTTTGGTGGTAAAAGATATGAAAAGAATATTAATCGTTTTTGCAGCGCTGGTGCTTCTGGCTTCCGGCGCACAGGCCCAGGAAAAGGGCTCTAAGAACTATGTCATCGGATTCTATAACCTTGAGAATCTGTTTGATACATACAACGATCCGGCAAAGAACGACGAGGAATTCCTTCCTGATGGAAAGAACCAGTGGACTGAGGTGAAGTACCAGAAGAAGCTTCAGAACATGGCCAAGGTCATCAGGAGCATGAAGGAGGAAAACGGTGCATGGCACGCCCTTCTTGGAGTTTCCGAGATCGAGAACCGTCTTGTGCTTGAGGACCTGGTTATGGAACCTCAGATTGCAGAGGCAAACTACCAGATCATCCACTATGACGGTCCGGACCGTCGTGGTGTGGACGTGGCCCTGCTTTACAAGCCGGAGGTGTTCACCTTCCTTGACAGCGAGTCGATTCCGTTCACATTCGAGGGCAGCTCTATCGACTGGATCCAGTCGCAGGAGGAACGTGACTACTTCAGGACACGTGATATCCTGATGGTTCATGGCCTTATCGACGGCGAGCACTTCGCCATCTATGTTGCTCACCTTCCTTCGCGCGCCGGCGGAAAGAAGGGCGGCAACCAGCTCCGCGACCGCGGCGGCGAGATCATGTATAACCATGCAATGATGATGCAGCAGAAGTATCCTGGCATCAAGATCGTGTGCATGGGCGATATGAACGATAATCCTACAGACCCGTCTATGGCGGAGTATCTCCATGGAAGAGAGTTCAGGGAAGATGTGACCGATGTTGATTTCTTCTGTCCTTTCACATCAATGCTCAAGGCCGGCTTCGGTTCGCTTGCATATCAGGGAGTATGGAGCATCTATGACCTTCTTTTGGTGAACAATGCCCTTGCAAACCCTGCAGAGGGCTCATTCGGCCTACGTCAGCTCCATAAGAAAGGTTACTATGGACGTGTATATAACCCTGCCTTCCTGACCAACCAGAAGGGCCAGTACAAGGGCACTCCGTTCAGGACATTCTCCAACGGAGCGTTCATCGGAGGCTACAGTGACCACTATCCGACTTATATTGTAATTACCAAATAGTGAAAGAGATTGCCACGTCGCTGCGCTCCTCGCAATGACGTGTGTAAATTGATCGTTTATACGTCATTGCGAGGAATCCGAAGGATGACGTGGCAATCTCCACAACAGTAAAAATATGATAAAGAAACTATTTTTAACAATTGCAGCAGTGCTTTGCTCGGCGGCTCTCTTCGCTCAGAGGAGCGACTTCGGAGGAGTTACAGGTACGGTAGTGAACCGTGCAGGCAGGGCACCGATCGCCGGCGCCGAGCTGACCCTTTCGCAGGGCGGTGACAAGGTCGCTTCGGCTACGTCTGATGCTGACGGAAAGTTCCTCATGGAGAATCTTCCGAACGGCATGTACGACATGAAGGTTGTGGCTCCGGGCTTCCTGGATGCCAATGTGAACGTGACTATCGAAGGCTATGTGAAGGACCTTATCTTCGTAGGTATGATCATAGAGCAGGTGGTTACCGAGGTTGATGATTCAAACTTTGCGGAGTTCGATATGGACGACTCGGGCTTCGAGGATGCTCCTTCTATCCTCTTCGGATCGAACGACCCGTTCACCAACATCGCAAGCTTCGGATTCAGCAACATCCGCTTCAAGAACAGAGGTTATACAAATGAGTCTCAGGATGTTTACCTCAGCGGCATCAGAATGAACGACGCTATCACAGGCTACTCTCCATTCTCTCTCTGGAGCGGTCTTAATGAGGCCATGAGGGCAAAGGAGACAACTGTGGGTAACGAGGTATCAGACTACGGATTCGGAGGATACAACGGTGTGACCAATATCCACGCGATGCCGTCAAGCGTACGCACAGGCTGGAGATTCAGCGCACTGACAAACAGCGCCCTCTACCGTCTCCGCCTCATGGCGACATACGCTTCAGGCGAGCTTGACAACGGTTGGTCATACGCTTTCAACGTGTCTGCGCGTATCGGTGGAAACGACTGGGTTGACGGTGTGTTCTATCGCAACTTTGCATACTATGCAGGTGTTGAGAAGAAGTTCGGCGACATCCACCGCCTCAGTCTCGTGACCTTCGCGGCACCTGGCCAGCGCGGCGCACAGAACGCTTCGACTCAGGAGGTTTACGACATGATGGGCGACAACATGTATAACTCCAACTGGGGTTATCAGAACGGAAGAGTCCGTAATGCACGTGTCCGTAAGACATTCGAGCCTATCACCATCCTCAAGTATACTGCAACTCCAACAGACAACCTCGAGGCTTCGGCGACGCTCCTCTGGAGAACCGGTAAGAACGGATACACTGCCATGGACTGGTATGATGCACCGGATCCACGTCCGGATTACTACCGTAACCTTCCGAGCTACTATTGGATGGATGATCCTGACTACGGCCGCCAGAACGCAGAAAAGGCAGCATGGGCTCAGTATGCATGGGAGGAGAACATTCCTGAGTATGCCCACCTCAACTGGGACAGACTCTATAATGTGAACTGGAATAACCTTGACGCCAATGGTGTGGCACGCTCCAAGTATGTGCTCGAGGAGCGTCGCGTGGACCAGAACGATATCAATCTCGGTGCTAACGTTAAGTGGAATGCAAGCAAGGCGTTCACTGTTACAGGTGGCATCAACTACAAGTGGAACCGCACTGAGTACTATAAGATCCTCGACGATCTTCTCGGCGGTAACTACTATGTGAACATCGACCAGTTCGCAGAGCGTGACTTCGCTTCTAATCAGGCTATGGTTCAGAATGACCTGGATTATTATCTGGCTCATGGACAGGCACAGGTTCTCGTTCAGGGCGACAAGTACGGCTATGATTACTATGCAAATGTCCGCAAGGCAGACATCTGGGCTAACGGATCGCTCGACCTCGGCGGATTCAAGGCAAACCTTGCGCTCCAGGCAGGATATGAGACATTCTGGAGAGAGGGTCTCGTGAGAAAGGGTCTCTTCCCAGGTCTTAACGATGACGGAACTGAGTTCATGGTGGACGGAAAGAGCCTTACTTCATATGAGACTGTAAACGGCGAGCTTGTCCCTATCACTTCGAAGGGCAAGTCTGCGGTTTCAGACTTCTTCACATATTCTGGAAAGCTCGGTCTTCAGTACCATTTCGTGGGCGGTCACAGAATTTATGCTAACGCAGCTTACTTCAATGACGCTCCTACATTCGCTCAGTCATTCATCTCGCCTCGTACAAGAAACTCTCTTGTACCGAACCTCGAGACAATGAAGACCATCTCTACTGACCTGAACTACCAGTTCAGCAGCAACGGATACAATGTGCGCGTGACCGGATTCTTTACCAAGATCATGGACCAGACAGACATGATGAGCTTCTACGATGACTCGCAGAACTCGTTCACAAACTTCGCCATGAGCGGCATCGACCAGCGTCATATGGGTATCGAGCTCGGATTCAAGGTTCCTCTTCCAGTACAGGGACTCTCTGTCGAGGGTGCTCTCAGCTGGGGCGAGTACATCTATACTTCGACTCCACGCATGACCCAGACAGTGGATAACAGCGCAGAGATCGTTCATGATAATGCGCCTGTTCCTTACTGGGCAAGCCATCCGATCTACAAGAAGTACACTGATGACTTCGGCTCAGTGGCATACGAGACAGATGCTGACGGCAACTATATCGTAGAGAAGAACCAGAAGCACTATGTGCCTTCTACTCCTCAGCTTGCGGCTGACCTCGGTCTTAACTACCGTACAAATTCATACTGGTTCTTCGAGATCGATGCCCAGTACTTTGCTAAGTCATATCTCGATATGAACCCAGGTTACAGGACTGACCTTGCTGTGAACGGACCTGACGGAGTATTTACTCCGGTTGAGGTCGAGTACATGGCCGCTCAGGAGGAGTTCAAGCCTGTATTCCTGCTTAACGCAAGCATCGGAAAGTCATGGTACATCGACCGCAAGTATAACTTCGGATTCTCTATGAACATCCAGAACATCACCAACAATAAGTGGGTGAAGACAGGAGGTTACGAGCAGACCCGTCTGATCGACTCAGAGAGCGCAGAGCGTTTCTACCGCTTCGATTCGAAGTACTTCTACATGCAGGGAATTAATTATATGTTGAACCTCTATTTCCGATTCTAGTACTAAAGATTGCCACGTCGCTGCGCTCCTCGCAATGACGTGATGCGCATCTCGCCAGGCAAGTCACAAATACGGCGCATAAAGCAAGTCACAAATGTGACGGACCAGGTAAATGCATACGTCATTGCGAGGGCTGAAAGCCCGTGGCAATCTGTAACACGAAAAGTTATGAAAAGAATTTATATAGCAATATTGGCAGCAGCGGCGCTCTTCGCAGGATGCGAGGAGTTCCAGCCGGTGATCAACCAGGGCAGATATCCTGATCCTGCGCAGGAGAAGCTCTACACCGACGATGATTTCGGAAAGTTCACTCCGATCTCTGAGGTGAAGCAGATGTATGTCGACAACGGCAGCAAACCTTACGACATAACAAAGCACTGCGTTATCAAGGGTCAGATCATCACTTCTGACCAGACAGGTAACATCTATAAGAGCTTCTATATCCAGGATGCTACAGGCGGTATCGAGATCAAGATCGGAAAGAGCGGTCTCTATAACGATTATAAGGTAGGTCAGTGGATCTATGTAGACTGTACTGACCTTACAGTAGGAAGCTATGAGGGCATGCTCCAGATCGGCTACAAGGACGAGACAGGAGAATATGAGACAGCATATTTCGAGCATTCTGCAATTATCGACCAGCACGTCTTCAAGGGTGCGATGGCTGATGAGAAGGAGATCATCAAGCCTGTAACCATCTCTGGTAACCAGATCTATGATGAGAAGTATCTCGGTACCCTCGTGACTATCGAGGGCTGCAAGTACTCTAACCTTGTGTTCCTTATCGGCTACATCGATCCTAACATCGTGAAGGAGTCGGACAAGAAGTCTAACTGGAACCGTTTCTTCCTTGATGAGGAGGACGGTCATAACTGGAACATCACCTCATGGGCAATGTCCGAGAGCTGCTTCAAGATGCATGTCGATAATGGCGACTTCGATGCGGCAGTGATGAATGATGGTGTGACAGTAGGCGAGCGCAAGAGTCTTATCAAGCCTCAGCCTTACACCATGAACCAGTTCTTCGAGATGCCAGGTCTTTCCGGCAATCAGAGATTCCTTCAGGTACGTTCAAGCGGATATGCGAAATGGGCTGACGTGAATATTCCTGAGGCTGTCCTCAACGGTGAGGCTACCGTAACCTTTACCGGTGTTCTCACAAAGTTCGAGAATGACCGACAGTTCACCCTCATCGACCTGAACGGCGTGAAGAAGGCTGACGGTTCACCTTGGTATGACGCAAACAATAAAGAAATCAGATAAACATGAAAAAACTTTCACTTATCGCTACAGTAGCTATGGCAGCAGTTGCATGCAACACGACAAATCCTCTGATCGAAGGATGGGATACCCCTTACGGAATTCCTGATTTCGGTGCAATAAAGGAGAAGCATTACATCCCTGCGCTCGAGGCAGGTATCGCTCAGCAGCAGGCAGAGATCGACGCTATCATCGCAAACGAGGAGGCTCCTACATTTGCAAATGTAGTCGAGGCTTATGAGGCATCGGGTGCTATCCTTGACCGCGTTGTCGGCGTTCTCTTCAACCTTTCAGAGACTGATGGAACAGATGCTCTCAATGCAGTTATGGAGCAGGCTCTCCCTATGCTTTCTTCGCACTCGGACAACATCACTATGAACCCTGCGTTCTTCGCTAAGGTTGATGCCCTTTATCAGGACATCGAGAATCTCGGCCTCAACCAGGAACAGAAGATGGCACTCAAGAAGCTCCACAACAGCTTCGTAAGCAACGGTATCGCTCTTGACGAGGCTTCTCAGGCACGCATGCGCGAGATCAATGCAGAGCTTTCATCTCTTTCAAACACATTCGGAAACCGTCTCCTCGCAGAGAACAACGCTTTCGCAGCTGAGTTCGGCGTGACCATTTCAGAGTACGGCGAGGCAATGGCAGCGACAGCTGACCGCGCTCTCCGTGAGAAGATGTTCAGAGCATACGCTTCACGCGGCAACAACGGCAATGAGAATGATACAAAGGACCTCATCATGAAGATGATGGCTCTCCGTATCGAGAAGGCTAACCTTCTCGGTTACGAGAACCCAGCCCAGATGATCCTCAACGACAAGATGGCAGGCAATCCTGAGACTGTGGACACATTCCTCGCAGGCATCATCGCTCCGGCTGTCGAGAAGGCTAAGGCTGAGATCGTGGACATGCAGGCTATCATGGACCAGGACATCGCTGCAGGTCTTCTTCCTGAGGGATCGAAGATCGAGGCTTGGGACTGGGCTTACTATACTGAGAAGGTGCGTGTAGCTAAGTACGCTCTCGATGAGGAGCAGACAAAGCCATACTTCCAGATGGAGAATGTTCGTCAGGGTGTGTTCGACCTTACAACAAAGCTCTTCGGTCTTCAGTATGAGAAGCTTGAGGGTATCCCTACATACCATGCTGACGTAGAGGGATTCAAGGTTATGGACGCTGACGGTTCGCTTATCGGTGTGATCCTTACCGACTACTTCCCACGCAGCACAAAGAGAGGCGGCGCATGGATGAACAACTTCGTTAACCAGGAGATCGTCAACGGTGTTGAGATCCGTCCTGTAATCGTAAACGTAGGTAACTTCGCGAAGCCGGTTGACGGCAAGCCTTCGCTCATGACCCTCGACCAGGTGGAGACACTCTTCCATGAGTACGGACATGCACTTCACGGCCTCCTCAGCCAGTGTACATACAAGAGCGTTGCAGGTACATCTGTAGCACGCGACTTCGTGGAGCTTCCTTCGCAGATCATGGAGAACTGGGCATTCCAGCCAGAGGTTCTTGCTACATATGCACGTCACTATGAGACAGGCGAGATCATCCCTGCAGAACTCGTGGAGAAGATCAACGCTACAGGTACATTCAACCAGGGCTTCATGACCACAGAGCTTGCAGCTGCTGCCATCCTCGACCTCAAGTGGCACATGCTCGAGTCACTTCCTGTCATTTCGAGCGAAGTCGAGAAATCTTTCGTAGAAGAGTTCGAGGCAAAGGCATGCGCAGAGATGGGTCTCATCGACGAGATCATCCCACGTTACCGCACAACATACTTCGCCCACATCTTCAGCGGCGGATACAGCGCAGGTTACTACAGCTACCTCTGGGCAGAGGTGCTTGACAAGGATGCATTCGAACTCTTCATGGAGAAGGGCATCTTCGACGCTGAGACAGCAATGTCATTCCGCAAGAATGTCCTCGAGAAGGGTGGCAGCGACGAGCCGATGGATCTCTACCGCCGCTTCCGTGGCGCAGATCCGGACCCTGCAGCCCTAACTCGTGCTCGCGGTCTCTAATTCTGCATCACACAGATCTAAATAGCAATCGTCTCGGAAAAATCGCAATGTTTTTCCGAGACGATTGTCATTTTGCGGCCTTTTGCCAAGTTTCCCTTCATCGTCTCCGAAAAAGAGGCCAGTTTTTACAAGACAATCCTATCTTTGCAAAATGAAGTCATATATCAGATCCATAGTTACCGTAGCAGCCGTCCTTCTGTTGGCTGCCTCTTGCGGAGTCAAGCAGAATATCAGAGAACATGTGCTGTTCCAATCCGGTGTTGCCGACAGCATTCCTTACCGCATTCCAACTATAGCGAAGATGCATAACGGAGATATCCTCGCCTTGACTGATTACCGCCTTTGCAACATGGATATCGGTTATGGCAGGGTAGATATCCATGGCCGTATTTCACGTAATGGAGGAAGGGCATGGGGCGAAGAGTTCGTCCTGATCGAAGGTTCGGGAGTGTCTGGAGCGACCGACTGCGGTTTCGGTGATGCCGCTATGGTTGCTGACAGGGAGAGCGGCGATGTGCTTGTGATTATGGTCTGTGGAGAGACTGTCTATTGGCATGAGACCACGACCAGGCAGAACCCGAACAGGGTTGCAGTTTTAAGAAGCAGCGACAACGGCAAGACATGGAGTCAGTGGGAAGAGATAACAGAATCTGTATATACACTCTTTGATGATTCTG
Organism: Bacteroidales bacterium; assembly: GCA_017631875.1. Next base: position 31,149 of record JAGBSL010000034.1, read on the forward strand.
TTCATGGCTGTGTGCAGAGCTGCTTTGTCGGCTCGGGCAAGATATTTCAGAGCAGACAGATAAAGGTCGGAAGTCATTATCGAATTTATGCGGCGTTGTGCGCACGCCCAAACGGCAACAGGGTAATCTACAGCGATGATTTCGGTCATACATGGCACGTCCTTGGCGGACCGGATGCTCTTCCTGTGCCGAATGGTGATGAGCCTAAATGTGAGGAACTTCCGGACGGACGCGTAATCATCAGTTCAAGAGCATGGGGAGGCCGTTATTTCAATATATATGAATATACTGACATGGCTTCCGGAGCTGGTGCCTGGGATGAGGTAGTAGGGTCAGGAAAGAAGGTTAACGGCTGCGCGTCACTCGAAAACGCCTGCAATGGAGAGCTTCTGATTGTCCCGGCAGTCCGCAAGGAAGACCGCAAGAAGGTCCACCTTGCACTTCAGTCAGTTCCACTGGGACCCCAACGAGCCAACGTCGGCATCTATTATAAGGAACTGCCGGAAGACATCGCATCCATCACTCCAGAATCCTTTGCTGCAAATTGGGAAAAGCCGTATCAGGTATCCGACACCACTTCCGCATACTCCACAATGCTTCAGCTGAAGAACGGTAACATCGCCTTCTACTACGAGGAATCCATCACTCTGAATGGCTGGGGCTACGACATGGTTTATAAGGAAATTCCTCTGGAAATCCTGACCTCTGGCCGCTATTTCAGTAGATAAACAAACGTCTCGGAAAAACAATAGTGCTTTTCCGAGACGTTTATCGCTTTTCTCTATTTTGTCACCAAATTGACTATTGTCTCGGAAAAATCCTGTTGTTTTTCGAAGACGATGAAAAACAACAGGACTTTAAAAAAAGTTTTTCTCTTTTTTTAACACTTAGTCAAAATATCGTCATAGATTAGGTGCAAAAATGAAAAAGACCTACCATCTATGCTTGTCTGGTGGCAATGAAGTGATGTGTCGCCATGACAGGGATTATATCCATGCTAATAACTGCCTATGTCTTGCAGCTCATAAAACTGATTCTTCGTTATTGGCGTATAGTATCATGTCAAATCATACGCATATAGGTGTAAGGACAGAAGACCCTTACGCCTTTATGAAGGCTTTCCGGTATCCATATAACAGATACTTTAACCAAAGATATGGCAGAAAAGGAATGCTCGGTGAGAGGCATTTCTTCCAAAGTGAGATTGATGGGATATACCACTTTCTTGCAATGATTTCATATATATTGAGAAATGCCTTGCATCATGGAGTATCGGCTACTCCGTTCGGGTATAGGTATTCTTCTATCTGTGCACTGTTTCGTGAGGAACTGGGTTATTTTGTTGAACCTGAGCTGATGCCGAGGAAGTCACAATACCTCTATCTTCCGGGCAATGACCCACTTCCTGATGGATTTAAAATGGATGTTTCAGGATTGATTCTTCCACAAAGCGTAATTGATGTCGCAGATGTCGAGCACCAGTTTTCTACTGCCCGAACATTCCTATACTACATGAACAGACTTTCCGGAGAGGCATGGGAGAAAGAACAGCTGCAGGATGCTGTCAATGTTCCTCCAATAACGCTTGAACAGATTGAGAGCTGTGTCAGATATCAAGATCTGAAGACAATGCTGGGAAACGAGCACGGAAGGGCAAACTATAATGCAATGAATGACATACAGGTCTGTTGTATAATAGATAAGATGTTAGGAGAGAGGTCGGTTTATGAGGTGTCGCAGGATGAAATAGATCGTTTGTCAAAATATCTTCGTGGTACCTGTCACATTTCACAAGATCAGGCTAACAGATGCCTTGCCGGTAGATTGTTGTTGAACCTTTGATTATCGTCTCGGAAAAACTGCCACTTTTTTGAGAGACGATGACGGAAAACATGGCAAAAGGGTCAAAACAAGAATCGTCTCGGAAAAATCACATTGTTTTTCCGAGACGATGATATTGGGTTTACTGTAGGTGTCCGTTACCCGTAGATATTGCCTCCCGAAAAGGGAAAGGGTTATCTGCTGAGCTGATGCAGGGCAAAGGCGTAGGCGCCGAGTGAGACGGCCTTGTTGGCTCCGATCTTCGAGAGGGCCACGCCGATGCGCTTCTGCGGGTCGTATGTGACTTCGATCTCGCTGTTGTAGATCTTGAGCTGGCGCTGCTCTCCCTTGAGGAACTGTCTGAGCTCTTCCTTGTCATCAAGATCGTATACCTTGCTGGCGAGCTTGTTGATTTCCTCGCCGTTGAGGCGCTTCATCTTGCCTCTGATGCTCTCGAACATAGAATCCTTGATGTATTTATATGCTCCCGAGAGTCCGCCTCCGATCACTACCAGTCCGTCTATGATGGATACTGTCATTGCTATGACATCTCCCAAAGCCGCTCCAAGCTGCGCGAACGCTCCCTTTGCCGCTTCCATGTCACCTTCCTTCACGCCCTCTGCGATCTCGAAGATGTCCTTTGGAGACAATCCATGATCAGGGTTGCCGCTCAGTTCGCCGTACATTCTCTTGACCGCTCTGATGGAGATACCCTCCTCTGCAATCACGTCAGGACGTCCTTTCAAAGGAATGCTGAACATCTCGATACATGAGTTGTCACCTCTGTTGAGCTGTCCGTTCGCAACCACACCGATACCGAGTCCTGTTCCGAGGGTGAATCCCACAAGGTTCCTGTATCTCTTCCTGTTACCATAATCGTCAAGCATCTCGTTCACTTCCGGAAGAAGACCGCCGAGGGCCTCACCGTAGGCATAGAGGTCTCCGTCGTTGTTGATGTATACAGGCATGCTGAACTTCTTCTTGAGATATGGTCCGAGGGCCACTCCCTCACGGAATGCAGGGAAGTTGAGCAGCTGGCCTCCGATGATGCCGTTAGGATAGTCGGCAGGACCTGGGAATGCGAAGCTGATCGCCGCAGGACGCTCGTCCAGCTGGTCGATGATGGTCCTGAAGCCCTCTACCATTGTGCTGAGACACTTGTCCAGATCGTCAGCATAGGCTGGGAGAGTAAGAGGCTCGACGATGAATTCTCCTCTCTGCATGGCTCCGAAAACCATGTTTGTACCTCCTGTATCAAGGGTCAGGATGATGCGGGGGTCTGTGGTATAGCTTATCATAATTGTGCGGTTAGTTCTACGAAGATAGTTAAATTTTTGGAATATAGATCCTTCACTATCGTTCAGGATGACAGTCAGACGTCATCTTGAAGTCGATGACTGCTCCGGCAGCCAGGTGCTTATGCTTGAAGAAACTCTCATTCCATTTGCTGCAATTGACCTTCATGCTGCGTACATATCTGTTTTCAGGCCCGTTGTCCGGTGCATTGATCTCGAGGTCACAGCCGTTTTCAAGGTGTACGACAGCCTTCTTGAACAGAGGAGCGCCTACAGCGTATTCGTCCGAACCAGGACATACCGGATAGAATCCCAGTGCGGAGAATACATACCACGCTGAAGTCTGGCCGTTGTCCTCGTCGCCGCAATATCCGTCAGGAGTCGCGCTGTAGAGCCTGTCCATTACCTCGCGTACCCATTTCTGGGTCTTCCATGGCTGTCCGGCCCAGTTGTAGAGGTAGATCATGTGCTGCGCCGGCTGGTTGCCGTGGGCATAGTTACCCATGTCAGCAACCTGCATCTCAGTGATTTCATGGATACGGTATCCATAGTAGCTGTCGTCGTAGATCGGCGGAACGACGAACACGGAGTCAAGCATGGAGGCGAATTCATGAGCACCGCCCATCGCCTCCATGAGGCCGTCCACGTCGTGGAACACAGACCATGTATAGTGCCATGCGTTGCCCTCTGTGAAGGCCCCGCCCCATTTGTACGGGCTGAACGGTTCCTGGAATGTGCCGTCGAGATTGCGTCCGCGCATGAGATTGTGCGACGGGTCGAACACGTTCTTCCAGTTGCCCGAGCGTGCCTCCCACTTAGCGATCTCCTCGGCAGGTCGGCCGAGTTTCTTCGCCAGCTGTAGGATACACCAGTCGTTGTATGCGTATTCCAGGGTGCGGGCAACATTTTCATGGATCCCCACATTATATGGAATGTAACCGATGGTGTTGTAGTATTCATGTCCGAGACGGCCGGTCGAGTTGACCGTAGGGTGGACGTGCTCAGTGCCATATACGATGCAGTCATAAAGCGTCTGCCAGTCCTCTCTCGGAGTGATGCCTTTCAATATGGCATCTGCAACCACAGATGCGGAATTGTTGCCGACCATGCAGCCTCTGTGGCCCGGGCTGGCCCATTCTGGAAGGAACTCATTCTCACGGGCGATGTTGGCCAGGCCCTGCTGAATCTCCTCATTCACAGAAGGATACACGAGGTTAAGTAGAGGGAAGAGTGCGCGGAATGTGTCCCAGAATCCTGTGTCTGTATAGAGGTAGCCGTCGCATACTTCTCCGTTGTAAGGGCTATAGTGGATAGGCTTGCCGGTCTCATCGATTTCATAGAACTTGCGAGGGAAAAGGGTAGCACGATACAGGCAAGAGTAGAATGTCCTGTACTGCTCTTCGGTTCCGCCACCGACCTCGATGCGGCCGAGGACCTCGTTCCAACGGTCCCGTCCCGCTTCCTTGACCTGCGCGAGAGTGCGGCCTTCCACCTCCTTGAAGTTGGTCCATGCCTGATCGAGGGATATGAAAGATGATGCGGCCTTGACGCTGACCTTCTCGCCGCGTGAAGTCTTGAAGCTTACGGATGCAATGATACGGTCGCCTTCAAGTTCGCTGGCCCCCTCTGCTGGAGCTGCAGGTCCGTCATAAAGCCTCCAGCTTTCAAACGGCTTGTCGAACTGCAACACAAACCAGTTCTTGAAATTATCAGGCACACCGCCGCTGTTTTTGGTCGTGTAACCGACGATTGCGTTGCGCTCCGGCAGTACCTTTATATATGAACCCTGGTCGAAGGCGTCTATGACCACTCCGGATGTTTCGCTTTCAGGGAAAGTGAACTCGAAGACGGCAGCGCGCTCGGTAGGGGAGAGCTCTACATTGATGTCATGGTCAGCCAGATAGACCTGATAGTAATACGGCTTTGCAGTCTCGCTCTTGTGTGAAAAATAGCTGGCGCGGGCATTTTCGTCCACATCAGCGGCGTCGCGCACCGGCATGATGGCGAACTGGCCGTAGTCATTGATCCATGGCGAAGGCTGGTGTGTCTGCTTGAAGCCGCGGATCCAGTTCTGGTCGTACCTGTATGCCCATCCGTCGCCCATCCTTCCTCCCTGCGGGGTCCAGAAGTTCATTCCCCATGGCAGCGCCACAGCGGGGTAGGTGTTGCCCGTTGAGAAGGCATGATGCGAAAGCGTGCCGGTCAGCGTGGACACATAGTCCACAGGCTCGCTCACAGTCTCTACATATTCGCTGCATCCTGCAAGCATGAGCGCCGCTAAAATATATAATGTTTTTTTCATCAGATTATATTGTTCAATACGTGTAGTCTGCCGTCGTCGATGATCTTCAGGATGAGTTCTCCGAAGAGGGTGTTCTGCCATGCGAACCATTCGCGGGTGAAGACCTCGCTGTCGTGCTTGTAGAACGACTCGTGCATGAAGCCGGTGCCGGCGTCTGTGGTCATCAGCTGGCAGATGCAGTCGCGGATCTCCTCGTCGTCGTCCGACGTGAATGCCTTCATCATGATGCTCATAGGCCAGATGACATCCGACATGATGTGTGGTCCGCCGATGCCTTCGCCCGCAGCTCCGCGGTGGAAATACGGATTGGCTTCGCTCCATACGAAACGGCGTGTATTCATGTAAACGGGGTCATCAGCAGGCACGTCTCCGAGATAGCTCATAGCCAGAAGCGACGGCACGTTGGCATCGTCCATCAGGAACCGGCTGCCGAATCCGTCCACTTCGTAGGCATATATCTTTCCGAATTCAGGGTGTTCATAAACGGCGTATTCCTTCAATGCCTTTTCGACCTCTGAGGCCAGCGAGAGGCACTCTGCAGCAAGTTCAGGGTCTTCATTCACTTCGGAAAGTATCTCCGCAGCCTTGCGTAAAGAGCTTACCGCCATAAAGTTAGATGGGACGAGGAACTCGAATGTAGTCGCATCGTCAGAGGGACGGAAGGCTGATGCTATGAGGCCAACGGGGTTCACCGGATTGCCCTTTCCGACAACGCATTTGGTGTCCAGCTGACGGTCGGTAACTCGCAGGAATCTATATCTGCCAGGGCCATCCTTGCGCTGCTGCTCTCTCATAACAGCTACCATCTTGCTGATCGCCTCGTACCATGTGGAATCGAAAATAGTGTCGTCTCCCGTCTTCTTCCAGTATTCATATGCAAGGCGGATAGGGTAGCAGTGCGAGTCCAGTTCCCACTTGCGCTCAAAAACATATGGGTTAGCTGCAGGCCAGTCTGTCTCATTAGCTGCGCCCACAGGGTCGACATTGAATGCATTTGCATACGGGTCTATGCAGATACATTTGAACTGTCTTCTGATTACACCTGCAATCATCTTGCGAAGCGCCGGATCATCGTTTACATAGCGGACGTATGGCCATACCTGCGCTCCCGAGTCGCGCAGCCACATGGCAGGGATGTCTCCCGTATATACGAACGTATCCGGCAGACCTTCAGAGTCCTCGTCATAGTGGACCGTAGTGTCGAGAGTGTTCGGGTAGCAGTTCGCGAACATCCAGCGAAGGCGGGGATTCTCCAGCAGTCCGCATACCCTTTCGATTTCCTGCTCCACAGCTTCGGATGTGAACAGACGGTCCTCCACGAGAGGGCGCTGGTCCTCATATGTTTCCGGTTCGGAAGCGCAGTACCACACCTTCGGCTCCGAGCCCATCGTGATGATGAGCTCTCCGCCTGCGGCGATGTCCTTATGCTCTATATAACCCTTTGTATATGCCTTTCCGTTGAGGGTGATGCTCTGGATGTACTTGTTTTCGGAGCTGCTGCCCTCCGCAATGATCCTGAAAGTACCGCCGTCAACCTCGATCTCAGCCTTGTCGAAGAGCGGCGTTCCGAACCAGTAGCGTCCCGATGCCGGTTCGACCTCATAGAATCCGAGTGAAGAGAGAATGTACCACGATGACATCTGTCCCACATCCTCGTTGCCCGAAAGTCCGTCAGGCTCAGCACTATAGAGTGTCGCGAGAACTTCGCGGACCTTATTCGCAGTCTTCCATGGCTGACCTGCCATAGTGTAGAAGTAAAGGATATGGTGGCTTGGCTCGTTGCCGTGGGCATATTGTCCGATGAGTCCGGAAATGTCCGGTGATGACTCTGCTCCTTCTATTACAGAAGACACGACAAAGAGCGAATCAAGCTTGTCAAGGAATGCGTCCTTGGTGCCGAAACAGCTTACAAGACCTCTGAAATCATGTGGCACGAGCCATGTGTACTGCCATCCGTTACCCTCGCAGTAGTCGTCTGCGCGGTGGGTCGATGCGAACGGGCTGTATTCCGTGCGGAACCTTCCTCTGCTGTCCTTTCCCCTGATGAATCCGAGTTCATGGTCGAACAGGTCTACGTATGACTTGCTTCTGTTGAGGAAATGCTGGTAGTCATCTTCCTTTCCGAGCACCTTTGCGGCGTTTGCCAGGGCGCCGTCAGCCAGGGCGTACTCAAGGTCATACGCCACGGACTCATTCATGAGGTCGCATGGGATGTATCCGTATTTCATCCTATGCTCCTGACCTCTGTCCGGTCTGAGGGCAGAAGCCTTCATAGCCTCAAAGGCGAGTTCATAGTCAATTCCCGGGAACCTCTTTACAATAGCGTCGGCCACAGGGATGATTCCTGGATTTCCGACCATGCAGTTGGTCTCGCAGCCATGCAGATGCCATACAGGGAGTTTGCCCTGCTCCTTGTAGATAGCGAGCATGGTGTTGATCATGTCTGTGTATCGCTCGCTCTGGAAGATGCTGTAAAGCGGCATCGCTGCCCTGTAAGTGTCCCAGAGTGAGAAGGTTGTATATGTCTGATAGCCAGGGTTTTCGTGCTCCTGTCCGTCTGCCCCTCTGTAGCATCCATTCACGTCGCAGAACGTAGATGGAGCGATCATAGCGTGGTAAAGGGCGGTGTAGAATATCTTCAGAGCCTCATTGTCCTTGCCCTCTACCTTTATCTTTCCAAGCTCATGGTTCCATGCCTGATCGGCAGCCTTGGCAGTCGCCTCAAAGTCCCATCCAGAAAGTTCCGCCTTCATATTGGCGTATGCTCCCTCCATGCTTACAGGTGAGAGCGCTACCTTCATCATGATCTGCTCCTGCGGCTCTGCTTCAAAGTATGCATGAGCGAAGGCTGCCATGTCCTTGAATTCGTCCTGCCATATCTGGATGTCGCCTCTGATGACCTTGAAATCCTTGAACGGCTTTGAAAACTCGGCGTAGAAATACACCTTCTGGTCGTCAGCCCAGCCTCGCGAGTACCTGTATCCCCTCAGCGCCTGTCCGTTCGGGTCCGGCTGTCCGGTCATAGGGTCAACCCTTTCAATCTGGGCATCCATAGGCCTATCCCAGCATCCTCCGTTCATGAGGTTGATGACGATGCCGGCCTCTTCCGACTGCGGGAAGGTGTAGCGGTGCAGGCCCACGCGGTTGGTGGCGGTCATCTCCGCAGTAATGCCGTAGCGGGTCAGAGGCACGCTGTAGTAGCCCGGTCTCGCCACCTCGCGGCTGCGGTCAGCGTATGACCACATTCCTGTAGACGGATCCTCCTCGCGTCCACGACCGTATGTAACCTCGCCGACCACCGGCATCACGGTGATGTCGAACAGGTCTCCGATACCGGTTCCGCTGAGGTGCGTGTGCGAGAATCCGATCACCGTCGAGTCGCTGTCATGGTAGCCCGAGCACCAGTCCCACTCCTGCGGGATGCTCGTCGGTCCGAGCTGCACCATTCCGAACGGCACGTTCGCTCCTACGAACACATGTCCGTGTCCGCCGCTGCCGATCTTCGGGTCGACGTAGTCTGTGTAACTGGTTATTTCGTAGTTTGGCGTGCAGCCAAGCACCAACAGTGCGGCAATTGCTAATTTTATCTGGCGCATAATGTATTGGTTATCAGTGCTTTGTTAAAACCGCGTGCCGCAAAAGGGGAGCACGCGGTTCTTGTAAGTTGTTGTTACTCAGCGGTTTTGCCGCCAGGCTTTCCGGTAAGCAGGTCGGCGTGGCTGATACGGCCTTTCATGTGGCGGCCCTTGGTGATGACCAGGCGGTCGCGGCCGTCGCAGTACTTAGGGTCGAGGGTGATCTCGATGTGGTCGAAGCGAGGGGTGGTCAGCGTGTATGACGGATCGCCGGGGCAGTCAGGGTAGAAGCCCATCATGGAGAATACCGCCCATGCCGACATGGTGCCGGTGTCGTCGTTGCCCGGAAGGCCGGCAGCCTCAGTCGTATAGTGTCTGTCGAGCAGCTGCGAAATGATCTGCGCGGTCCTCCATTCCTCGCCCTTGAAGTAGCTGAAGAGGTATGGATATGCGATGTCCGGCTCGTTTGCAGGATCATAAAGACCTTCGTCGAATACCTTCTGGAGTTTAGTCACGAACGCCTTGCGGCCGCCCATCAGTTTGGCCAGACCGAGCACATCATGAGGCACATAGAAGGTGTAGTTCCATGCGCTGCCTTCGTGGAAGCCAGGTACAGGCTCGAAGTTTTCGCCCTGGCGGGGATTGAATGGCTCCAAAAAGCTTCCGTCTGCATTCAGAGGCCTGAGGGTGCCGAAAGTAGGACAGTAGTAGTGCTTGTAGCCGAGAGACTGCGTGCGGAACTTCGCCGCATCCTCGGTGTGGCCAAGGTCCTCGGCAAGAAGTGAAAGCGCATAGTCGGCTATGTAGTATTCGAGTGCATGGGACACCGAATTGTCTCCCGATGCGTCGGCTGAATATAATCCGAGCGGCACATAGCCTTCGGCCAGATATGGGTCTATGTCAGGACGCATGAGATTCTGTGCGCCTGGGGTGGTAGCGGACTTCACGAAAGCCTCATATGCTGTCTCGATATCAAAGTCGCGCAGGCCCTTGAGCCATGTGTCCGTGATGACGGCAATCGCAGGATCTCCCTCCATCGTGAATGTCTCACGTCCGAAAAGCTCCCACTTAGGCATCCATCCCCATTCCTTGTACATAGAGACCATCGAACGGACCATGTCCAGCTGTCTTTCCGAGTAGACGAGGGTCATCAGCTGGTGCAGATTGCGGTAGGTGTCCCATAGCGAGAATACGCTGTAGCGGTTCTGTCCTTCAGGAACGCGGCCCACGCCATCCGACTCCATCAATGGATACTCTCCATTGACGTCGTTGAGGATGCTCGGATGGATCAATGTATGATAAAGAGCGGTGTAGAACACCTCCAGGTCCTTTTCTGAACCTCCTGTAACCTTGATGCGCGACAGGTCACATTCCCATGCTTGTCCGGCTGCAGCGCGAACGGAGTCGAAGTTTGAAACTCCCGGCGCGAGCTTCGCCTGCTCGGCATCCAGATTCTCCCAAGCATTCTCACAACTCACGAAAGACACTCCCATCTGCAGTTCAACCTGCTCGCCCTCCTCGGTGTCGAATGAAAACCAATATCCGACATCATTTCCGGCTATCTCGCGGCCGTAGCGCTCATATATCTTGTATGTTCCGTCATCCGGAGTCCATGCTCCCTCTACTCCGGTAAGAAGCGGTTGGAACTTCCAGAAACCGCCCTTCGACGGCACCTTGTTGATGCGGATTGCGAAATATACAGGGAATACAGCCTGCGAATTATAACAGAATGTACCGGCGAGGCGCATGCCTTCGATCTCTGTCTCGCTGACTTTTCGGATCCATGCTCCGGTCTCATTGGTCAGTCCCTCGCCGAAGTTCACGAGGATGTTTCCCTGACCGCCTGGGAAGGTGTATCGTTCGATCGAGGTGCGGGTTGTCGCGCTGACCTCAGCCTTGATGCCATGGGCCAGCAGCTCACAGCCATAATAGCCTGGTTCGGCCACCTCAGAAGTGTATTCGGATCCATAAACATGGTAATCCACCATAAGCGGGCCGCTTGTAGGCATGGTCAAAGCGAGACCCACCTCCGGGCATCCGACGCCACTGAGATTGATATGTGAAAATCCTGTAAAATACTTATTGTCAGAGCTATAAGGGGTGCTCCACCATCTGCTGTCCTTGTCATATCGGTTGAGATCCGACCCCATCACATTGAACGGAGTCACAGACATCATTCCGTTAGGGCATAATGCCCCCGGATTGGTCGTTCCATAATTTGACGACCCGATGAACGGGTTCACGTGGTCGGTGAGCTTAGCCTCCTGCGCGTAAGTTGAAAAGCATACGGTGCAAAGCGCTAGTGCGATCAGTCTGGTAATTCTCATGACTATTTCCTAATCAGTGCGTCAAGCGTGTTCAGACGGGTGTTGATGTGGTTGCGGACGGTGCCGAGTTCGGCCTCGTATGAGCCGAGGGCCTGGTAGTTCATGTGCACCCACTGGTTGAGGATCTTCCATCTCTTGAAGTTCAGCTGCTGGGATTCGTTGAGGAGTTCCGCGGTGTCTTCCATGTATGTGGCGAGGTCCTTGAGGTTGCCTTCGTTGAGGGCGGCTTCCCAGAGCTCCACAAGGCGTGCCTTGGCCTGAGGGTCCTCCTTTACGATTCTCATGACGATGTCCTTCAGTCTTCCTCCTGCGAACGATCCGTTGACTGCGCAGAGGTAGTCATAAGAGACTATAGGATGCGTGCGATAATCGTTGTCGAACGAGAGGTCATTGTCCCATGTCGGACCTGTGTGCAGCTTTCCGTCTGCGTCATCCTTGTACATGTACACGCTCCAGAATGCATCGGTGTTGGCGCAGAACTCGCCGACGATGAAGTTGCGCAGGAAGCTGTCCAGGTCAAGATATTTGCGGTAGCCGTTGTTCGGGTCGGTGAAGTTCGAGGAGAGAGCTGCCGATTCGAACTTGTTGAAAAAGTCGTTTATGAACTTCCTCTGCTGGTCGGTGATATCTTCCTCGTCCGGGTGCTTGATGGTCACCGGAATGCCTGTTGCTGAAGCGAACATAACCTCCTCGTCCCATGCATATGCGTCAATTTCTATAAGATATCCGTCCTCAACCGGTACTCTGTCATCATCAGCTTCTACCTGGTCGCAGAGCTGGTAGCATCCGCGATACTCGCCGTTGATGATAAGGTCCACAGGGTGGCAGAACGGTGTGTATGGCTGACCGACCCTTCTGCTGACTTCGAAGGCGAGGATGTTGCGCATGAGTGTCTTGTCTCCGTGATTGCTGATAAGCGTCCACTTCTTGGCTGATGCAGGTGCTCCGAGCGGACTCTGCTTTTTGTCAAACTTGAGTCTGTACGGCTTCTTTTCGAAGTTCCAGCTGGCGTTTCCGCGGCCGCGTATCTCTGTTCCGCTGGTTGCCAGAAGGTTGGTGCCGTTTTCAGATATGATGTAGACGTTGCTTATCAGGTCTTTGGTCTTTTCGATGACCTCCTCTCCGCCGGCGATATTCACCACCACTGTCGGAAGGTTGGTGAGCTGATACAGTTTCGAATCGTCTCCTTCGGACTTGTAGCCATGGAACTCAAGCTCCGCGAGATTGCATCGCACGTCATACGGGCTGACATAACGCACATATCTGAATCCGCGCGAGCAGTCCACCTGTCCATAATGCATGACTCCCTCCGAAGCCGCCGACTTGATCATGTATATAGGCAGCGCGTCGCTGAAATCAGGCTCATTCGCACCCTCGATCACGGCCAGCTCCACGCGTCCGCCCTGCGTCTTGCGAGGGGAGTAGCCCACCTTCGTAATTACATGCTTTTCGCCGAGGTCAAGGCCCACCCATGTGCGTGAGCGGTCATATGAGGCAAAGAAGGTGTCAAAGTTGCCGTCGAATACGTTGTTCTTGGTGTTGACAGTGGTCGACATGGCATTTCCATTGTCATAGTCCACCGAATACTGGCTGCCGATAATCGTTCCGGTAAGTTTTTCCGGTACCGTTTCCAGTTCTGTCCTTGCTATGGTATAGTCAGAAGTCCAGGTCCTTTCGTTCTGCTTGTCTTCCACCCATCCCCAGATGTAGTAATCCGTGTCATCTTCCAGACCGGTTATCGTTGTCTGGTATCCGACATGAGTAGGTTTGCTTGGAATCACCTTTTCCTTGCCCTTCTCCCTGTCGGGAGTCTCGCAATAGACGATACCCCAGCCGTCCAGTTCCTTCATGTCCGCAGTCCTTACGGAAAGCGTAAGGTCGATGGACTTGGTATCCAGACCGTTGATCTCTATGCTGACTTCAGCCTGTGGTGTCGGTGGCTGCGGGTCAATGTCAACATCCTTGCAGCCGGCAATAAGCGGGCTCAAAGCAAAAAGTGCAAATGCAAATCTATTCATGGCGTCATCAGTTTCAGTTAACTTACAAATATAGCAAAAAGAAAGTCGCAACAGACCGTTGCGACTTTCTTTTTGCTATATCTATAAATTTATACAAGCGGCTCGCCGGTCATGGCGGCAGGCTGCTCGATGCCCATCAGCTTGAGGATTGTCGGAGCTACGTCAGCGAGCTTACCGTTCTTCACCTCCTTAACCTCCTCACCGGCGTTAATCACGATGAATGGAACGTCGTTCAAAGAGTGAGCTGTGTTAGGTGTGCCGTCCTCGTTTACAGCGTAGTCAGCGTTACCGTGGTCAGCTGTGATGAGGATCACATAGCCCTGTGCCTTTGCTGCCTCAACTACCTTCTCGACGCATGTGTCAACGGCTGTAACCGCCTTGCGGATAGCCTCGTAAACACCTGTGTGGCCGATCATGTCGCCGTTAGCGAAGTTCAATATAATAAGGTCATTGCGACCTGTGTTGATAGCCTCGACGAGCTTCTCAGTAACCTCTGGTGCGCTCATCTCAGGCTGAAGGTCGTAAGTTGCAACCTTTGGAGAGTTCACGAGGATACGGTCCTCATTCTCGAAGAGTGACTCTGCACCACCGTTGAAGAAGAATGTAACGTGTGCATACTTCTCGGTCTCAGCGATACGGAGCTGGTTCTTGCCTGCCTTCGAAACTACCTCGCCGAGAGTCTCCTGTACGTTCTCCTTGTCGAAGAGGATGTGTACGCCTGTGAATGATGCGTCGTACGGAGTAAGGCAGCAGTAGTAGAGTGGAAGTGTGTGCATTCCGAACTCTGGCATGTCCTGCTGTGTGAGAACAGCTGTGAGCTCACGCGCACGGTCGTTACGGAAGTTGAAGAAGATCACTGCATCGCCCTCCTGGATCTTTGTAAGAGGCTGACCGTCAGCACCTGTCACTGCGATAGGCTTGATGAACTCATCGGTAACGCCCTCGTCGTATGAAGCCTGGATAGCCTCGGTAGCAGAAGTTGCGTATACGCCCTTGCCCTCAACGAGGAGGTCATAAGCCTCCTTAACGCGCTCCCATCTCTTGTCACGGTCCATAGCGTAGAAACGGCCACATACAGTAGCGACCTTTCCTGTAGACTTCGCCATTTCAGCCTCGAGAGCCT
>JAGBSL010000035.1 GCA_017631875.1 Bacteroidales bacterium
TTCAGAACGTCGTGAGACAGTTCGGTCTCTATCTGTTGTGGGCGTATGATGATTGAGAAGGTCTGACCTTAGTACGAGAGGACCGGGTTGGACGAACCTCTGGTTTACCGGTTGTGGCGCCAGCTGCACCGCCGGGTATCCACGTTCGGTTAGGATAAGCGCTGAAAGCATCTAAGCGCGAAGCCATCTTCAAGATGAGACATCTTTTGAGGGTCGTGGGAGACTACCACGTTGATAGGCCGCAGGTCTAAAGGCAGTAATGTCATAGCCGAGCGGTACTAATAGCCCGACATCTTCCTCTGTTTGGTCTTCGTTTCATACACGACGGTACATTAGTACGGTGATATGAGATGGAGTAAAGGAAGTAAGCCAAGAAAAAGTTAAGTCGATCAACACAGCGAATCTCTAGATCGTGTTACGACGTCGTGATCTTTTCTCAGAAACATATTGTGGCGGTTATAGCGGTGAGGATCCACCTCTTCCCATTCCGAACAGAGAAGTTAAGCTCACCATCGCCGATGGTACTGCCCCACCAGGTGGGAGAGTAGGTAGCTGCCACGCTCTTACAAAAAGCTTCGAGACAAAAGTCTCGGAGCTTTTTTTGTTGGTGTCAGCGTGTCCAAACCCCCTCGGACTGCGTCCGAGACCCCTCAAGGGGTATTTCGGCCCTCCCCGGGCCGGTCGCTGCGCGACTTCTCAGTGATAGATCAGGTGTGTGGGTTCTGTTATGCCTGGCGGAGGTTTGGCAGAGTGTTTGGATTATCTTCATGGGTAATCAGTTAAATTGATGATTTTATGAAGATAATAGATGTAGTAGCTCGTGAAATTTTGGATTCCAGAGGCTTTCCGACTGTAGCTGTAGAGATTACGTTGCAAAATGGAGTAAAGACAGAGGCTTCAGTTCCATCAGGAGCTTCGACAGGTCGTAATGAGGCCCTCGAGCTTAGAGATAATGATCCGAAACGCTATAATGGTAAAGGTGTCCTGAAAGCTGTTGAAAACGTCAATGAAATTATTGCTCCACAGGTTATTGGATTGTCTGTATATGAGCAGGCAGCCATTGATCAGTTGATGTGCAGGCTTGATGGTACACCTAATAAGTCAAATTTAGGGGCAAATGCTATTCTTGCAGTCTCTTTGGCTGTTGCTAAGGCTGCAGCAATGGCTAATTATGTACCTCTCTATAGATATCTAGGTGGCCCAGATTCCCATGTCCTCCCTGTTCCTATGATGAATATCCTTAATGGAGGAGCTCATAGCGATTCTCCTGTTGCATTTCAGGAGTTCATGATTCGCCCCATAGGAGCGACATCCTTTAACGAAGGACTCCGAATGGGAGTTGAAGTCTTTCAATCCCTGAAGAAACTGCTTCATTCCAGAGGTTTAAGCACGGCAGTCGGAGATGAAGGAGGTTATGCGCCGTCTTTAAATGGTATAGAGGACGCTTTGGATATGATCATGCAGGCAATTGATCATGCTGGATACCTTCCAGGAAAAGATGTTACAATCGCACTAGATTGCGCTTCTTCCGAATTCTACAAGGAAGGTAAATATGACTATAAAATTTTCGAGGGAGAACGAGGAAAGGTCTTGGATAGAGATGGACAGCTTGCATATCTTAAGCGTCTTGTAGAAAAATACCCTATCGATTCAATTGAGGATGGCATGGCAGAAGAAGACTGGGTCGGATGGGAGTTTATGACTGCAGAACTCGGAGGTAAATGTCAACTGGTCGGTGACGACCTCTTTGTGACCAATGTAGATTATCTCGCAAAAGGTATAAGGAATGGAGTTGCCAATGCAATCCTGATTAAGCTCAATCAGATCGGAACACTTACAGAAACTCTAGAGGCGATTTCTATGGCGCAGAGAAACGGATATAAGGCAATTATATCGCATAGGTCAGGTGAGACCGAGGATTCATTCATTGCGGACCTTGCGGTTGCAGTTAACGCCGGACAGATAAAGACTGGCTCATTGAGCCGTTCAGAAAGAATAGCAAAATATAATCGTCTTCTTAAAATTGAATCAGAACTCCGAGGTCATTCAGTCTATGGAATCACTCTTTGATTCTGTTTCGGAGTATCACAAATGTCATATAACAAAAAAAGGCAGTCAAAAGACTGCCTTTTTGGTACTCGGTAGGGGAATCGAACCCCTATTGCAAGATTGAGAATCTTGAGTACTAACCGTTATACGAACCGAGCGTTCGGTGGAGATAGTCGGAGTCGAACCGACGACCCCCTGCTTGCAAAGCAGGTGCTCTAGCCAACTGAGCTATACCCCCATTATTTTAAAAGAACTTGGTACTCGGTAGGGGAATCGAACCCCTATTGCAAGATTGAGAATCTTGAGTACTAACCGTTATACGAACCGAGCGTTAGTTTTTTGGGATTGCAAAGGTACGAAAAAAATCTAAACCTCCAAATTTATTTTGCGTTTTACTTCAAAAAAACGAAGAAAACTGCCATGATAAGACAGAAAAATGCCGCAAAATGGTTCCACTGGAGCGACTGTCCCTTGAACATTACTGTTACCATGATAGTAAAGACAGTAAGGGAGATTACCTCCTGAATGATCTTCAGCTGCATGAGGTTGAACGGACCGCCGTTCTCAACATAACCGATCCTGTTTGCCGGCACCTGTGCGCAGTATTCGAAGAAGGCGACTGCCCATGAGAAAAGTATGACTCCGATAAGTGGCCAGCTTGTGGAGATCTTCATCTCCTGGAGCTTCAGGTGGCCGTACCATGCGAACGTCATGAAGACGTTCGAGCATATCAGAAGAAGTATTGTCCAGATTGCTTTCATGTCATTTCCGTTTGGGGTGCAAAAGTAACATTTAATTTGTAATTGCAGACATAAAACTTTACTTTTGCACCCCTTATATATCAATAAATTATGTTTTCATTCAGGACAACATCGTTAGAGGAACAGTTCGATAAGGCTTTGCAGGAAGGCAAAGTAGGATGCTTCTGCACCCAGAATTGCTGGGATACTCAGCGCGGAAGATACATGTATGATATCTTTCGTGAAAGAGGTAACTTGCAGGTCATTTTCATGCCAAGAGATACGGAACTTACTCCTCATACCAACCATATAGAATTCACCAAGGAGGACCTTCTGGAACTCAATGCGGTAGTCGTTGAGATTCAAGATGTTGGAGCGAGATACTTCAATTATACAAAGGACGTTTTCCGTCTCATGGAAGTGCTTAAGGAAATGAGGGAAGAGGCTCCTTCTCTCTACATTGTGGATCATATGAATCCGGCCGGAAGAGTAGTGGAGGGAACGATGCCGGCGGCGGAGACTGAAGCATATGTGCCGAAGGTTCCGCATAGGCACGGACTGACTTTGGGAGAGTTGGCTAACTTGTATTATCACGAAATCGGAGCCAAGTTCGCTCTCCATGTGATTTCAGCTCTGGCTACCGATTCGAACCATCAGCTTATGCCGTGGACCATAGCTCCTGCTTCTGATATCCCGGGCCTTTTTACCTGTGATGTGTACAGCGGTGGTGGACTCTGGAACAATACCAACATAACTCCTGCAATCGGAACTGCCCGTCCATACGAGTATTTCGGTGCACCGTTCGTCAAGACGGCCAGCCGTGAGCCGGTTCCGGCAGCAGAAGGTATTCTGCTTCGTCCTTGCTCATTCACTCCATCATGTGGAAAATATGCAGGAGAGAAATGCTACGGCTATCAGCTCATGCGTGAGCCTGGAGTCGAGTACCACTCTCTTATCCACACACTTCAGGTTATGAGGTTCTTCAAGGACCGTTATAAGGAGTTTGTGCTTGAGGACGGATTCGCGCTGAAACTTTCCGATCCAGTGCTTCTTGATTATGTGGAAGGACGTGTTTCGACAGAGGAAATGCGTGAGCATATCAAGGTAGAGGAGCAGAAATGGATCAGAAAGGCAAAAAAGTTCCTTTTATATGACGATCAGCCATATAGAATTAAGTAAAAATGCTTGTTTATTAAGAAAAATAGGCGTACATTTGCGCCCTGAAAAATTAGTTAACTAAATTTTATTTAATCATGAAACAAGGTATACATCCCGAAACCTACCGTCTTGTAGCTTTCAAGGATATGTCAAACGATGTAGTGTTCATCACTCGCTCATGCGCGAACACTAAGGAGACCATCGAAATCGAGGGCGTTGAGTACCCAGTAGTTAAGCTTGAGATCTCTAACACATCTCACCCATTCTACACTGGTAAGATGAAGCTCGTCGACACTGCAGGTCGCGTTGACAAATTCTATCAGAGATACGCAAAGAAGAAGTAATTCTTCTACAAGACATAGTAAAAAAGAGTCTCTTGGAGAGACTCTTTTTTTATTATATCTTGCTCTGGAATGTCATTTCCTGCATGCTGGTCGGGTGGGTAAATGTTATTTCGTGAGCGTGCAGGCATAACCTCGGACCGGCATCACCTCCATATAGCAGGTCACCGACTATGGGATGTCCTAAACCTAGATGATGGGCGGAGTGGACGCGAAGCTGGTGGGTGCGTCCTGTCAATGGTCTGAATGTTACGAGTATTCCGTCCTTGCGGATCTCGTCTATATGGTATTCCGTAATTGCCTCCTTGCCTTGCTTCGGGTCGGCTTTCTGACGTGGTCTTTCGTCGTAGTCGGGACTGAGCGGTATAGATATCGTGCCGTCTTCACCAGTGGTCAAGAGTTTGTTGCCTGAAGATGACAGCAATGCCTTGTAGGTTTTCTTTACGGTGTGCTCTTCGAACTGTTTTCTGATGTGGTTTCCAGCTACAGGGTTCTTTGCGAATAGCATTACGCCGGATGTGTCCATGTCAAGTCTGTGGACTGACTCGATGGTGCTGCATCCCGTTTCGGAAATGAGCCAATCAAGTAATGAGGGACCGCAGTTCAGCCCAGGCACAGATGGCATTCCGGATGGTTTGGATGCGGCGATGATGTCTTCGTCTTCATATAGAACAGAAGGTGTTCCATGAACATCTTCCAGCTTCATAAGCTCCATTCCTTGGAGCATGTATCCGAGCAGCGGACCGCATTTGCTTGTGCAAGAAGGGTAGAAGTGTCCTTCGGTGCGCACGGCTGTATATGGTGATTCTCCATACCAGAATTCTCCCATGGCCAGGGGCTTCAATCCGTGACGGAATGCATAATCAAGTAGCTTTGGTGCTGCGCATTCTCCTGTTCCTCCCGGGGGTACAAGTCCGGAATCGGCGAATATATCTAAGATCGAGCGTGACTCTCCTAAGCAGTTATGGACGATGTATTGACGGAAGATCCATTCCTGAAGCGC
The DNA here is from genome assembly GCA_017631875.1 of Bacteroidales bacterium. The sequence continues at coordinate 5,292 of JAGBSL010000035.1, forward strand.
GTCGGACATTTCCTTGCGGCGGCGCTTGATGTCGCCAATCCTATTCAGATGTGCTGCAATGTTGTCTTTCAGTCCAGCAATTTTTCCCTCCCAGTGCGTCTTGATGCGCTTTAATTCGGCCTTCTCATGCTGACTCTGTCTGATCAGTTCGCTGCTACGGGTGTCTTCAAGAACCTCCGACCTTATCTGGTCGCGCTCAGCCTTAAGTATCGCCATGCGTGCCTTCTGTCTGGACAGCTCTGCACTCATGGCTGCTTCTGCAGCCATCAAGTCGTCTCTTACCCCGGCGAGTTCTGTGCTGGATTCTGCTGATGCGATTTCCGCATTTAGTCTGGAAATTTCGGCTTCTTTCAACTTGAAATATCCGTCGGGGTCAAGAAGGTCATAGATGGGAGGCACGAATCCGTCGACCATGTTCATCCCTCCGGCATTGCCCGAAAATGCGGCAAGATATCCGATTTCCTTAGGGCCTTCTCCATGTGCTACTGCCAGCACTCCGAGCATTTTGCCTTCAGAGAAAATACTGGAAAGTTCAGAGGAATTCCTGATCCGGGCCATCAGCAGTTCGCTCGCCTTGATGACCAGCGGGTGAGGCGGGTATCTGAACGGGTCAGTGAAAGAGTCGGGGAGTGGACATGAAAATCCTGATGGGTAAGGATGTATCATACCTTCAGATGTGAGGTGATGTATTCCTGACATATATCCTGCAGGCCGCAACTGTCGCATTTGGGCTTTCTCGCCGTGCATGTATATCTTCCGTGCAGTATCAGCCAGTGGTGAGCCTTAGGACGCAGTTCCGGCGCAAATCCTTCGGTCAGGTCGCGCTCTACGGCTTCTACCGTTGTACCTTCAGACAGTCCGATGCGGCGTGAAACCCTGAATACATGCGTGTCTACGGCGATTACGGGTTTGTCGTATATTACGGAGGCAATCACATTGGCTGTCTTTCTGCCTACTCCCGGAAGGGTTTCCAGCTGTGCCGGTTCGGATGGGACCTCGCCTCCGAAGTCTGAAATAAGCTTCTGGGCCATGCCGATCAGATACTTCGCCTTGTTGTTTGGGAATGAAATGGACTTTATCAACGAGTATACTTCGTCGAATGTTGCTGCTGCAAGGTCTGCCGGCTTTGGAAATCGTGCGAAGATCTCAGGAGTGTGCATGTTGACACGCTTGTCCGTGCACTGAGCGGACAGGATGACCGCTATCAGCAAGTGAAACGGGGTGTCGTAATGGAGCTCGGTCTCCGCAATCTCCATGTTTGCGGAGAACCATTCGGTCACATGAAAGAATCTGTCCTTTACGTCCATGGCATCAGATTGTAATGTCCAGATCTATAGGTTCATCCGGCATCTGCTCCGTGCATGTCTCGTCCTTGCATACCATGACCCTTCCGGGATATTTTTCGAAAATCTGCCTGTTGTGCGTTACCATGACTATAGCTGTGCCCTTCTCGTTATTGATTTTTGTGAGAAGTTGCATGATGCCGTCTGCGGTTTCGTTGTCAAGGTTTCCGGTAGGTTCATCGGCGATGATTACCTGAGGGTCGTTGAGCAGTGACCTCGCGATAGCGATGCGCTGCTGTTCGCCGCCTGAGAGCTGGAACGGCATCTTGTGTGCCTTGCGGCCCATACCTACGGCGTCAAGAACTTCAGTAATCCTTGCAGCAATTTTCTCCTTGTCCTTCCATCCTGTAGCTTCGAGTACGAAGCTCAGGTTATCCTCTACGCTTCTGTCCATGAGTAACTCAAAGTTCTGGAACACGACTCCCATCTTTCTTCTGAGATATGGAATCTGCTTTTCTGAAATGCCGTTCAAATCAAATCCGCATGCTGATCCGTAGCCTTTTTCAAGATCGTTTTCTGCTATGATTGTGCGTATGATAGAGGTTTTGCCAGTGCCGACTTTGCCTACAATATATACGAAATCGCCAGGATATACGTCCATGTTCAGTCCGTATATTACTGTCGCTTCGCCGTTTAAGATATCTGCGTCTTTAAATGAAATTATAGGAGTGTTTTCTGCCATGTCGAATGATGATTTTTATCTTACAAAAGTAATGATTTTTATGATACGATTTAGAATTTATAACGAAGGATTTTAATAATAAAATTATTAAATTTGTAAAATTTTTGTTTGATGATGAATATGAAAAACATAATGGCCGGATTGGCTGTCGCGCTGCTTTCTGTTTCAGCTCTTTACGCCGATTCGCCCGTGAAGGAGTATCGTGAGATTCTCCGTCTGCAGGAAAGCGGAATGCATGGACGTTCCCGTCATCTTTTCGGTCGTAATGCTGACAGGATCGTTGGTGGAGATGGTGAGGGACGTGCTGTGCTGAGTGAGGTAATAATGAACCTTCCGGGCTATGAGGCCAGCGTTAAGGAATATATAGCAGAGAATCCGTATTCTGTTCTTGTTCCACAGATCATGTATCGTCATGCGCTTAATCTGTTTGACCGGCAGGACTATAAGGCTGCAGGTGCTTTACTTGATGATGTGTCTCCGACTCAGATAGAGAGAAGTCAGGTAGATGAATATCTTTTCAAGAAAGCTTATTGCGAGCTTGAAAACGGAGATGTTGATCGTGCTCTTCTCAGGTTTATAGAACTTGAAAAACGTCCTGTGTCGGATTATACAGCTCCGGCAAAATACTCCATCGCCTACATTTATTACGAGAAGAAGGCGTTCTTCGATGCTTTGGGATGGTTCGAGAAGGCAGCTCTTGACAGGAGGTTTGCAGAAAATGCTAACTATTTCATCATGGAGTGCCGTTTCATGCTCAAGGACCACGAGTATGTGACACGCCACGGAGAGAAGATGTACGAGTCTGTGCCGGAAGACCGCAAGCCACATCTTGCAAGAATCATTTCGGAGTCGTGGCTCGTGCTGGGCAATGCTTCCGAGGCCCGCAGGTACTACGAGCTTACCGCTCACGCTTCGGGCGAGCCTAACAGCAGGACAGACTGGTTCTATAGCGGCTCTGTCCTTTATGCTGTGGGAGATTATAAGGGTGCAATAGAGAGCTTCAATAACATGGAGTCCAGGACTGACTCAATAGGTCAGGTGGCCAATTATCAGCTCGGATACAGCTACGTTCAGACAAAGAACAAGGTGGCTGCTATCCAGGCTTTCAAAGATGCCTCATCGTCAATATTTGATCCGGCGATTTCTGAGGATGCGTATTTCAACTGGGCGAAACTTGCGTTCGACATTAATAGTGACCCGTCGGTTTTCCAGACCTACATCAAGAGGTATTCAGACAGGGAGAAGGATGATAAAATTTACAGTTATATGGCTGTAGCTGCGCTTCATAATCATGATTATGCCGGTGCTGTGGACGCATACGGAATGATTGATGAGCTGGATGACGATATGCGTAACAACTATATGAAGGCCAATTATCTCAGGGCTCATCAATTGGTGTCTGCAGGTTCATATCGTCTTGCTGTTCAATGCCTTAAGGTTGCTGCTTATTATTCGGACAAGGGTAGTCGCTTCAATCAGTTGTCGCGTTATTGGATTGCGGAGTCGTATTATCGTAATGACCAGTATCAGCAGGCAAGGGAGCTTTATATGGAGCTGTACAATCAGTCAGCTCTGTATCGTCAGCCCGAGTCTTATCTGATTCCATATAACATCGCGTACTGCTTTTACAAGGAGGGAGATTATGATGCTGCTGAAAAATGGTTCTCAGTTTATCTGGACGGTTCGGTAACGGACTATCGTAAAGATGCTCTCGAGCGTGTGGGAGACTGTCATTTTGTGAGAAAAGAGTACAAGTCTGCTGCTGAGACCTATGATGTCGTGGTCCGTGACTTTTACAATGTCAACGATATTTATCCATATTACCAGGCGGCTCTTTCCTATGGCCTTTCAAGAAACAGTGAGAGGAAGATAAAGTTGTTGACCAATGCACTTTCAGCTGATCCGACCTCACGTTTTTATCCAGAGGCTCTTTTTGAGTTGGGACGAGCATATGTCCTTAGAGAGGATGATGCTAAGGCTGAAGAGGTTTTCCATCAGCTGTCTTCTACATCAAAGGATTCAACATATGTTGCCAAGGCATATATAGAGTTAGGTTCTCTCTCGCGAAATCAGTCCCAGTTCAATGAGGCCTTAGGCTATTATAAGACAGTGGTGGAGGAGATGCCGCTTTCAGGTTACGCAGAGGATGCTCTCGCTGCGATAGAGTCCATTTACCAGACCAAGAATGAGCCTCAGGAATATCTGGCATACATCGAAAGCATCGGCAAGGGCGCTACCAAGACGGCTGACGAGAAGGAGAAGATGATCTTTAACGCTGCAGAGCAGAATTACCTGTCAGGAAACTATCAGCGAGCGCTTGCTTCGCTTCAGGAATACCTGGATCAGTACCCTGCAGGAAAATATGCCTTCAGTGCTGAGTTCTATATAGCTGATTCATATAGGAATCTTGGCAAGTATGAGCAGGCTTGCGACAGTTATGAGAAGGTTATAGAAGGCGGTTCAGGCTCATATGTAGAGCTTGCTATGCTCGGTTTCTCAGATCTTTCGTACAAGCTTGAGAGATGGGATGACGCGTTTGGCGGATATTCGTCTCTCTATGTGGATGCAAGGTTCGATAACAACAGGTTTGCGGCTCTCGAGGGCATGATGCGTTCTGCATATCGCGGTCGCAAGTGGAACGAGGCTATAAAGAATGCGGATAAGGTGCTGTTTGAAAGCAGAATGTCTGATACTGTCAAACGTGAGGCTGAATATGTGAAGGCCAAGGCATTCATGGCGACAAGCCGCCGAACTGAGGCGTTGGCAATCATGGAGAAGCTTGCGGCTGACTGCATGGACGAATTCGGAGCAGAGGCTACGTATGTGCTGATTATGGACAGCTACGACAAGGCGGACTTTGCTGAAGTAGAGAACAAGGTTTACGCATTTGCTGATGCGGGGTCACCTCAGACATACTGGCTTGCCAAGAGCTTCATAGTGCTTGGAGATTCATTTGTAGATAGGGATGAACTTGCTCAAGCAAAGGCTACATTCGAGAGTGTGCGTGACGGATATGTTCCTTCAGGAAATGATGATGTTATGGATAATGTGAAGATGCGCCTCGAGAAACTTCAGGAAATGATGGCAAGTGCTCATTAATAGATTATTATGATGAAAAGATATATACTCATGGCTATTGCCGCTGTTGCGGTTTCATATTCACTTGGTGCCCAAGATCTTGATCCGACCGTAGTGGTCAGGAGAGCCTACGAAGGAAAACTTATCGAGGTGCATAAGCCTCAATTGGATATGCAGGTTCCGGATTCTGTGACTCGTTTTGATCTGGACTTTGACTATTCGGTCTTTGATAAGCCGTATGAAGGAGCGTATGAGTTCAATCCATATGTGCTTACGATGCAGCCGGCGTCAGCCGTACAGAACCCTAAGAACCTCTATCTGAGAGCAGGAGCTGGATATACCCTTTATCCTGTTTTTGATCTTGTCTGGTCTACTCCATTCAAGAATGCCTTCAGAATGGATGTGTATGGTACCCACAGGTCGTATGTGGGAAGCTATAGGAAGTTCAAGCCGGAACTGTCTTCGGACGGTCCGGTCGTTATCGACAGGTGGCTTGAATCAGGTGGAGATCATGGTGAAACCCAGGTTGGATATGACCTCGAAACAAGGGTTGGAGCCGATGGTTCGTACGATTGGAAGTCAGGAGTCGTGGACTTTGATGCGTCGTATTATGGTGTTGCCGCAAAGGATGATATCAAGGTCAGACATTATGATGCTCTTGACCTTAAAGTCGGCGTTGCTTCCAGGTCGATGGAAGACTCGTTCTTCAAGTATGACGTTGATATGCGCTATAGGTATGGTGAGGATGTGATGAAATATGGGGGGGCTGACATGAGCATTGACGAACATGTCTTTGGCCTCGAGGCGGTTTTGGGACAGGTCATGCATAAGGATGAGGGGACGCATAAGGTTCTTTTTGATGTGGGAATGGACTTGGCGGCATATGGCCATCCTGAGTATTCTACAGTTGTCGGCGAGTTTCACATTGTTCCGCACTACGTATTCCAATATAATCAGAAACTTATGGCAGATGTGGGAGTGAAGCTTGCCAAAGTCATGCGTTCAGACTCACCGCAAGGAGTATTCGGGGCAAAGGAGCAGGTTATATATCCTGATGTGACCGTTACATTCGATGCTGTTCCGCAATATCTTAGGATATATACCCATATCGGTGGCGGCAACAAGATGAATACATACTCGTCTATTCTTCAGAAGAACCATCATTTTGACTTGGAGTTCGGTCGTGGTATCTGGCCGCTGATGGACTTTGATGTTGAACGAGTTTCTGCAGTTCTGGGCTTCAAGGGACGTGTGGCCAAGTTTTCATATGATCTTCATGGCGGCTATGCTAACTATGCAAACGCGATTCTTGATGCTGTAGTAATAGGAGGTCCGTTTGGACGTGAGGCGGAATATCTTCCTGGTTTTGGTTATGCCTCGTATCAGAAGGCTTTTGCCGGTTTTGATTGGAACTGGAATACTGAGAGCTTGAAGCTTGATGGAACATTGGAGTATGCGCACATCTTTGGTATGAAGGAGTCTTCAGGTTTGTTTGCTCCTGCGGCGTTTACGGGTGATGTGGCGTTCGAATATAACTGGAGCAGGCGCATTTATGCAGGTGTCGACTGCCAGTTCTCAACAGGTCGGAAAGGAAGTGTGATAGATACGCTGCAAGGTAATGAGGTTCGTGAGGCTGTCCTGCCTGGATATGCTGATCTTGGTGTGTATTTCGAGTATGCTACAAGCCGTGTTCTGTCACTATGGGCTAGGGGAGGAAACCTTCTTAACATGACGATCCAGCGTAACCCGATTTATGCAGAAAAAGACATTAATTTTACCGTTGGAGTTTGTGTGAATTTATAGGAAAAATTGCTATATTTGTACGTTTGTTTTGGTTCGCCAAACATGCGTGTAAACATTAGAAAAATATAATTATTTGCTAATAAAAAAAGATATAATATAATGAGTGAAGAAGTAATCAATAGCACTGCCGCGGAGCAGTATTCCGCGAATAGCATTCAGGTGCTTGAGGGCCTTGAGGCCGTGAGGAAGAGACCTTCGATGTACATCGGTGATGTAGGCGAAAGAGGTCTTCATCATCTTGTTTATGAGGTAGTTGATAACAGTATTGATGAGGCCCTTGCCGGATACTGTACTCATATCGAAGTATCAATCAACGAAAATAATTCCATCACAGTAAAGGATAACGGTCGTGGTATTCCAACTGCGATGCATGATAAAGAGAAACGTTCTGCTCTCGAGGTTGTTCTTACAGTGCTTCATGCTGGTGGTAAGTTCAGTAAGGATAGCTATAAGGTGTCCGGTGGTCTTCACGGTGTGGGTGTGTCCTGTGTGAACGCCCTTTCTGATTATCTGAAGGCTGAGGTTCATCGTGAGGGTAAGGTTTTCGTTCAGGAGTATTCGCAGGGTAAGCCATATAAACCTGTTGAGGTAGTGGGTGAAGCTGACGATACAGGTACAATAGTTACATTCCATCCGGATCCTGAAATTTTCCAGGTTACCCAGATCTATAAGTATGATACGCTTGCAGCGCGTCTGCGTGAGCTCGCATACCTTAACAAGGGTATCCATCTTTCACTCACTGACAAGAGAAGTCTCATTCCTGATGTAGACGAGAATGGCAATGAGCTCGAGACCAGCCACTACAGAAGTGATGTGTTCTATTCTAAGGAAGGTCTCCGCGAGTTCGTGGAGTATCTTGATGGTGGTGCTGAGAAGCTCATCGAGGCTCCGATTTACCTTGAGACAGATAAGATCATACCTATTGAGATTGCTCTCCAGTATAATACAAGCTACACAGAGAAGATCTATTCATACGTAAATAACATCAATACAATCGAAGGCGGTACCCACCTCCAGGGCTTCAAGATGGGTCTTACGAGAACTCTCAAGAACTACGCAGAGAAGAACGGCATGCTTGCAAAGCTCAAGTTCGATCTCGCTGCCGATGACTTCCGTGAGGGACTTACAGCGGTGGTTTCCGTTAAGGTTGCAGAGCCTCAGTTCGAGGGTCAGACCAAGACAAAGCTCGGAAACGGTGAAGTGGTGTCGGCCGTATCTCAGGCGACTGCTGCCGCTCTCGAAGCTTACCTTGAAGAGAATCCAAGAGAGGCTAAGATGATTGTAGAGAAGGTAATTCTCGCAGCTACAGCCCGTCATGCTGCGCGCAAGGCTCGTGAGATGGTTCAGAGAAAGACAGTCATGTCTGGTGCGGGTCTTCCTGGTAAGCTTGCCGACTGCTCTTCAAGAGATCCCGAGATCTGCGAGCTCTTCCTCGTCGAGGGAGACTCTGCGGGCGGTACAGCAAAGCAGGGCCGTGACCGTATCACTCAGGCTATCCTTCCGCTCAGAGGTAAGATCCTCAACGTGGAGAAGGCTATGGAGCACAGAGTGTTCGAGAGTGAGGAGATCAGAAACATCTACACTGCTCTCGGAGTCACAGTGGGAACAGAGGAAGATAGCAAGGCATTGAACCTCAGCAAGCTCCGTTACCACAAGGTTATCATCATGACCGATGCCGATGTGGACGGAAGCCACATTGCAACTCTTATCCTGACATTCTTCTTCCGCTATATGCAGGACCTCATCAAGAACGGATACGTATACCTCGCAACTCCGCCTCTCTACCTTGTAAAGAAGGGTAAGGAAGAAATTTACTGCTGGACAGAGGCTCAGCGTAAGGAGGCGACTCTCCAGCTTGGAAAGGGCTCAGAGAAGGGTGTATATGTACAACGTTACAAAGGTCTTGGAGAGATGAGTGCAGAACAGCTCCAGTCTACGACGATGGATCCTGAGAAGCGCCTTCTCCGCCAGATCACGATCGAGAATGCAGCCGAGGCAGAGCGTACATTCTCAATGCTTATGGGTGACGATGTGCCGCCTCGCCGCGAGTTCATCGAGCAGAACGCCCACTATGCCAACATTGACGCATAGTAATTATGAAGGAATTCCTTGTTCCTTCCGTTTGCGGAAGAACATATCTTTACGGCAATCATGCCGATGCATCAGTGTCGTCACGTATCGTGGCGGCACTGACTATGCAGATAGACCCTGC
>JAGBSL010000036.1 GCA_017631875.1 Bacteroidales bacterium
GAATTGAACTCGCGACCTCTTCCTTACCAAGGAAGCGCTCTACCCCTGAGCTACACTGGCGTAGTTGGAGCGGAAGACGAGGTTCGAACCCGCGACCCTCAGCTTGGAAGGCTGATGCTCTACCGACTGAGCTACTTCCGCAATTTAGTTTCAAAATTGCAATTTCATAAAACTGCCTTTTCAAAACAAAAGCCCGATCGGTAAATTTATCGGGCTTTTAGTGGGAGAAGATGGATTCGAACCACCGAAGGTATAAACCAGCAGATTTACAGTCTGCCCCATTTGGCCACTCTGGTATTCTCCCAAAATTCTTTAAGAACTTTTGAGCCGATGGAGGGAATCGAACCCACGACCCCGAGATTACAAATCACGTGCTCTGGCCAACTGAGCTACATCGGCAATGTTGTTTCAACCTCGTTTAGAAAACTTGTTTTCGTAACGGGATTGCAAAGGTATGCATTATTTTTAATTCTGCAAAACTTTTCAATCTTTTTTTTGATTTTTTTGCTTTTCCTGCAAAATAACCTCTAAAATTCCCTCATTTGTAAGGCCACATTCCTGCCTGAGCTCCTTCTGAGTACCCTGCTGGATATACCTGTCAGGAATTCCTACAGCCTTGACAGGCCTAGGCTCAGGTTGCGCAGACATGAATTCAGAGACAAGACCATATAGACCTCCCAGAACCGTACCGTCTTCCACGGTCACTACCCTGCCGTAATTTTCATAGACTTCCTTGAGAAGTTCCTGATCGACCGGCTTTATATACCTTATATTATATATAGCAGGAGACCAACCTGTCTGTTCCTTCAGCTGAGCGGCAGCTTCAAGCGCCCTGTATGCAAACGGACCGGCGGCTATGACAGCGACTTCGGTTCCCTCGGCCAGCTTCTCTCCCTTGCCGACCGGCATTGACTCGTATGCAGCCTCCTGCCACTGGACGCCCTCTCCATATCCGCGCGGATACCTTATTATATATGGACCATCTTCTGCAAGCATTGCAGAATACATCATGTTCTTGAGTTCCAGCTCATCCTTAGGAACCGCTATCACCGTTCCCGGAATGCTGCGGTATATTGACATGTCGTAGCATCCGTGGTGGGTCGCGCCGTCCTCTCCTACCAGTCCTCCCCTGTCAAGACAAAGCACGACCGGAAGATTCTGGAGGGCTACATCGTGGAAGATCTGATCGAATGCACGCATCGAAAACGATGAGTAGATGTTACAGAACGGCTTCATGCCTCCCGCCGCCAAAGCCGCCGAGAATGTTACAGCATGTTCCTCTTCGATGCCGACGTCATAGAAGCGTCCCGGCATCTCCTTGGCAAGCTTGTTCATGCCGCAGCCGGAAGCCATCGCAGGAGTAACTCCGACAATCTTGTCATTTGATCGCGCAAGATCAAGAAGGACTTCGCCGAAGACATCCTGATAACGGCTGATGCCACTTCCGTCAGCATATCGTTCACCTGTTTCGGGATCGAACGTTCCCGGTGCATGCCATACTGTCTGATTCGCCTCGGCAGGTGCATAGCCCTTACCCTTCTTTGTCAGAGTGTGGAGGATCAGAGGGCCTTTCATCTCCTTTAACTTCTTTAGCGTATCAATCACCTGCTCCACGTCATTTCCGTCAATCGGACCGAAATACCTGAATCCGAGAGCCTGGAAGAGGTGTCCGCCACTGCCGCGTACAAGATACGACTTGGTCGTAGCCACTATTCTCTGGAGCAGATTCCTGAATCTGCCCTCACCGAGACCGTCCCAGACACGCTTCTTGGCCTTATTGTAACGCGGATCGGTCGTGATCTTCAGAAGATAGTTATGAACTGCACCGACATTACGGTCGATGGATATATTATTGTCATTAAGGATAACCAGAATGTCAGCCTTGCTGGCTCCGGCATTATTGAGTCCCTCGAATGCAAGACCTCCAGTCAGGGAACCGTCACCGATTACCGCAACGGACTTGTGGCCAAGTCCAAGCATCTTTGCCGCTTCCGCAAATCCAAGGGCGGCTGAAACAGACGTAGACGAGTGTCCGACGCCGAAAGCGTCGTACTCGCTCTCCGAGCGCTTGAGGAAGCCGCTGATACCGTCCTTCATCCTGTTCTTTCGGAAAGCGTCGCGCCTGCCGGTTATGATCTTATGGGCATAAGCCTGATGGCCCACATCGAAAACCAGCTTGTCTTCAGGGGCATCATACACGTAATGCAGGGCTACTATAAGCTCCACGGCACCGAGGCTAGGGCCAAGGTGACCAGGGTTCACAGAGCAGCACTCTATCATATACTGACGGATCTCTTCGCAAAGCTGACGGAGTTCATCCATACTCAGACGCTTGACGTCTGCCGGAGAATCCACTTTGCCGAGAATTTCAAATGCATTGTTTTCCATCGGGCTCATATCCATTGAATTTGCGAAGGTACTAAAAAACGCTATCTTTGCAAAGATTTGTCCGCCCGACAGATTTTTGCAAAGCAAAATTTCAAATACAAATACAATGACACAGACAATCAAAAAGTACCTCAACGACAGCTTTGCCGCAAGATGGGCAGCGCTGATCCTCATTGCGCTGGCAATGTTCTTCGCGTACATGTTCGTGGATGTGATGTCCCCTCTTCAGTCTCTCATCGAGAAGAGCAGAGGATGGAACGGATCCGTATTCGGAACATACGCGGCATCTGAGTACATCCTCAACGTATGCGGATTCCTCATCCTCGCAGGTATCATCCTGGACAAGATGGGCGTACGCTTTACCGGAATCCTCTCCACATCCCTCATGGTAGTCGGAGCGGCCATCAAGTATATCGGTATCACAGACTGGTTCCAGACAACCGCATTCTGCGAGTGGCTCGGCTCATGGTGGGTAGCCCTTCCAGGTAGCGCAAAGCTTGCATGTCTGGGCTTCATGATCTTCGGCTGCGGCTGCGAGATGGCAGGTATCACAGTATCGAAGGCCATCGCAAAGTGGTTCAACGGCAAGGAGATGGCCCTCGCAATGGGTCTTGAGATGGCTATCGCACGTCTTGGCGTGTTCGCAGTGCTTTCAGCATCGCCGCGTCTTGCTGAAAAGTTCGGCAACATCGAGGCACCTATCCTCTTCTGCGTGGTACTCCTCCTGATCGGTCTGATCAACTTCATCGTGTTCTCAGTAATGGACTCGAAGCTCGACAAGCAGATGGGAGTCACAGTCGGAGGCGACTCAGAGGAAGAGTTCAAGGTAAGCGACCTCGGAAAGATCTTCTCAAGCAAGATGTTCTGGTTCGTCGCACTTCTCTGCGTTCTTTACTACTCGGCAATCTTCCCATTCCAGAGATACGCTACAAACTTCCTTGAGGTAACGCTCAACATCCCTAACACAGAGGCTGCGGACCTCTTCAGATGGTTCCCTATCCTCGCGATGGTACTCACTCCGTTCCTCGGAGCATTCCTTGACAACAAGGGTAAGGGTGCGACAATGCTCATGATCGGTGCAATCATCATGATCGCATGCCACCTCAGCTTCGCGTTCCTGCTTCCGGTATTCCCTAACAAGGCGTTCGCACTCCTCCTTATCGTGGTTCTCGGAGTGTCGTTCTCACTCGTTCCGGCAGCCCTCTGGCCATCGGTTCCAAAGATCATCGACCCAGTGATCCTCGGCAGCGCATACTCGCTCATCTTCTGGATCCAGAACGTAGGTCTTTGCTTCGTACCGCTCATCATCGGTATCGCATTCGAGAAGACCGGCGGATATGTAGTACCTATGATCATCTTCGCATCATTCGGTGTACTTGCATTCATCATGTCATTCTTCCTCAAGATGGAGGACAGAAAGAAGGGATACGGTCTCGAACTTCCTAACATCAAGAAATAATGTCAACCCTTAAAAACAGTTTAAGGGACAACAGGTGGGCATGCTGGCTGGTGCTGGCATGCCTTGTTGTTCCTATGTTCGCGTCATACTTCTTTGACGACATGTTCTCGTCGCTGTCCGAGCTGTTCAAGAATCCCGAATACCTGGAGCTGGGCTGGAACATGGCGGACTACGGCTTCTATGCCAGCGGATATTCGTTCCTGTGCATCTGGGGAGGCCTCATCGTATGCGGAGCGCTGCTGGACAAGTTCGGCGTAAGACTCGTGGGCTCCATCTTCGTGGGCCTCATGGTCGGCGGTGCAGGTCTGGTAACCTTCGCAATCTCTGCCGGATTCGAGCCTAAGACCTCGCTTACTATAGCCTATATCGGATGTATGCTCTTCGGACTCGGAAGCGAGATTGCCGGAGTATCTGTAACCCGCTCCATCGCAAAATGGTTCAAGGGAAGGAACATGGCCCTGGCCATGGGACTGCAGCTTGCCATCGCGCGATTCGGAACTGCAACAGCGATCCTGATTGCCCCTATGATCGTAAAGCAGAAGGCTCTCGGAGAGTTCTACACCCTCGCTGAAACTAACAAGCCGGCACTGATCGGCCTTGCAGTACTTGCTGTCGGAGCCATTCTCTGGGCCGTATTCGTTGCTATGGACGCACGATTTGACAAGGAGGCAGGCACTACCGACAAGGTGGAGACTGCCGAGGAAGACAAGTTCAGGATTTCCGACATCTGGAAGGTACTGAGCAATCCTCGTTTCCTGATGATCGCTATCCTCTGCGTGACATTCTACTGCTGCGTGATCAGGTTCAAGAAGTTCGGTGTGTCGATCCTTCTTCCGCTTTTCGGAGTGAACCTCGACATAGCTACAGTGCTGCTTGCGATGATTCCATTCTTCACAATCCTCTTCACCCCCCTCTTCGGAGCATTGGTGGACAAGGTTGGAAAGGCGACAATGTGGATGGTAGTGGGAGCTGCGCTCGTGCTTGCATCACACCTTATCATAACTTTCGCCCCACAGGGCGTGCCTATGTATGCATACATCGCTATCGCATTGCTCGGTATCGGATATTCGCTCGTGCCGTCAGCGATGTGGCCTTCGGTCCCTAAGATCATCCCCGAGAAGAATCTCGGAACAGCATACTCGCTGATCTACTGGGTGCAGAACATGGGTATGTGGGCAGTGCCTATCTATGTAGGAAAGATATTCACTCAGACCATCACCGAGGCCGGCAACCATGCCCAGGAGGTGTCTGCAGCCATAAAGGCCGAATATGTATTCATACTGCTCGGAGTGGTAGCGATTGCCGTTGCAATCATGCTCCTGCGTTCTTCTCACAAACACCCGGAACTGAAACTTGACGAACCAGCTTCATAAGCCATGAAAAAGATCATAACAGCATTTGCAGCCGGCATCATCGCATGCAGCTGCGCCAACGAGACATATTACGAGAAAACTGTCCGCTTCCCAGAAGGTGCCACCCTAGAGGAGAAGATCGACATCGCTGCACACGTTGTCCCTACTCCGGAGCAGCTGAAATGGCAGTCTCTTGAACTGACAGCATTCCTTCATTTCGGAATGAACACATTCACAGGTAACGAATGGGGAGACGGAACCGATTCGCCAGAGCTCTTCAATCCATCGGAGCTGGACTGCCGCCAGTGGGCACGCGTGCTCAAGGAGAGCGGATTCAGAATGGCCATTCTTACTGCCAAACACCACGACGGTTTCTGCCTCTGGCAGACAGAGACTACCGAATACTCGGTAAAGAACTCTCCTTGGAAGAACGGCCAGGGCGACGTGGTAAGAGAAATGAGCGAAGCATGCGCCGAGTACGGACTCGAGTTCGGAGTGTACATCTCACCTTGGGACCGCAATGCCGAGTGCTACGGAGACTCCCCTGCCTATAACGAGTTCTATATCAGACAGATTACCGAACTGCTCACAAATTACGGAAAGATCAGCGAAGTATGGTTTGACGGAGCATGCGCCGAAGGCCCGAACGGCAAGGTACAGGTCTATGACTGGAAGGCAATCCATGCCGCCATCAGAGAGCTCCAGCCTCAGGCCGTCACTGCCATCATGGGAAATGATGTGCGCTGGGTCGGCAACGAAGGTGGACTTGGACGCAAGACCGAGTGGAGCGTGAACGCATTCGGTCCGGTTTCAGAGGACGGAGCATTAGAACAGAGAGAGCAGCTCAGGCTCACCGAAATGTCGGCAGACATGGGAAGCCGCGAGATCATCGCGCAGGCTCAGCAGCTGTACTGGTATCCTTCAGAGGTCGACGTATCCATCAGACCAGGCTGGTTCTACCACGCTGAACAGGACTCTCAGGTGAGGTCATTGAACAATCTCATAGACATATACTACCAGTCGGTGGGAAGAAACTCAGTCCTTCTTCTGAACATTCCGCCAGACAGAAGAGGTCTGCTGCACGAGAATGATGTTGAAAGACTTCATGAGTTCAGAAGTGCCATTGACGAGATCTTCGACCGCAATCTCATGGAACCGTTGAATAAGACATGGAAGGCAGAAAACGGCGAGTCAAGAATCTTTGATGTCAAAGGAGAAGATGAGTTCGGAACCTTCCTCATCAGCGAGGACATCTCGAAGGGACAGAGAGTGGAGAGCTTCACAGTCGAGGCCCTTAAGGACGGAGAGTGGGAGCTCATTGCAGAAGGAACCACCATCGGTTACAGAAGACTCCTCAGATTCGAGAAGACCCAGACCGAGCAGATCCGCGTAACGATAACCTCAACCCGCGCCACTGCCAACATCTCCGCTATTGGTCTTTATTAATTTTATAAACAGAAAAAAGGGAGCGAACCGCTCCCTTTTTTCTGTTTATCACCGTAAGAAATAATTATGATTATTTCTTACGGAAGTCAATAGTACAGTTGAACTTGTTGTTGGCGTCCAGAGGTGTAACGTCAGTTACTGTCATCACGTACTCTGCTCCGAGTTCGAGAGTGACGCCTGCTGCGAGCTCGACATTACCTGCCGCCTGGAGGTACTTCTTGGCCTCATCAGTGAGAGTAACCTTGTCATACTCAGCACCCCAGCCAGCCTGACCGAAGAACTTGAACGAGAGGTAGTCATATCTCCATGCACCGCCGACTGTAGTACCGTCAGTCTCCTCGACCGCCTTACCTGAGAACTGGTATACACCATCCTCAACCTCTGCGAGAGTAAGATACAGACCACCGTCCCAACCTACCTGGCTGGTCATTACAGGATGAGCGACACCCCAACCCATGAGGATGATTGCACCTTCGTCAGCATATGTAGCTGTCTTTCCTTCAGCATCAGCACGACGAACGGTCACGAACTTATTCGCAGTATTCATCTCGAAGTTGTAGTATCCGTCAACAGCGTTGAAGTATACGCCATCGGCCTCCTTGCGGAAGTGGTCAGGATCTACATACCACTGCGAGAAGTCACCTGCACCCTCTACCTCGAGCTTATCACCCTTCTTGATGTTGACATGAGCCATGAATGCACCATTAGGAATTGGCATCGCATTCGCTCCGTTAACCTTGATCTTTATGAAAGGAGCACCTTCGAAGGTCCTGGTGTTGAATGACACAGTACCGTTACCCATGATATCGAATGGAATAGGCTGAGCTCCACCTGGGACAATCTCAGTTCCGTTCCAACCGAAAGTGATCTCGGTACCCTTGCCGTCAATGGCAGGAGTGATGATGAACGGCTGGAAGTCAGCAGGAATTGCTCCTGTGTATGCATACTCGTGCTGCTTTCCTTCAACTGGAGTAAGGCTCCTGCGCCATGAGTCACCGCTTGCGAGGGTAAGCTGGTCAAATGTAGGACGGTTGATGGCAACGTACACGGTATCATAAGAATAACCGAGGTGAGTGTTTACCGCCTCAAAAACTACAGCGGCGATACCGTCAACAAGGTCTTTCTCAAATGGAACCGCAAGTTTACCTGCATATGTTCCTTCTGCATTTGTCCTGACCTCGAATTCGCTTACAGGATCACCTACCTCGAGATCCCAGAAAAGCTTTGCCTTGAGAACTGACAGAGGGTAGTCCTTATCATAAACGTCAGCTGTGAAATCAATATTTCCACCCATGAGGGCAGTCTCTGCGCAGCTGACAGTCATGTCAGGACCGTGCTCGGCAAAGTCGAACACAGGCTCCTTGTAGCAGGACACTGCTGCTGCGAGGGCTGCGAGAGTGATTATTGTCTTGTATATTCTGTTCATAATTCTGTTTATTAGTTATTGTTACTCCTGCCAGATGAGGGATACGAGGCTCTTTGCCGGTACTGTGTACTTCACGGTGAACTTGGTATTGGCAAAGATGATCGCCTGATCTTGATCGGAGTTGTTGCAGATCAATGTTCCGACTGTGTTGTCCGGATTGAGGAACATCATGCACTCGAAACGTGTAGGAAGTTCCATTCCGCCGATCGCGATTCTCTTGGCGCCCGGCTTTACAACTGCAGACGCATGAGCCACATGATACCAGTGTGCATTCTTTGTGATGCTCTCGTAATCGAGCGAGCTGATTGTCACACCGCCGTAGCATGTCTTGCATGATCCGTCGTGCGGGCTGTATGGACCCTTCTTCTCATCAAGCATGAGGTTCCAGTAAGTCACACCCTTGCCGCCGCGTCTCATTGTTCCCATGAACACATTCGAGAACTCCTCGAGTACAAACGGATTGAATCTGCCGCCGACCTTACCTGCGAGGTCATAGTTCCACTCACCGATAGAAGCCTCTGTGAACCAGATGCCCTTCTCAGGATTTGCAGCATAGATCTCGTCAAGTTCTGAAACATGGCCGCCGTAGTTGTGCCATGCCGAACCGGCAGCCCATTTGTATGCTTCAGGATCTGCATAGATATTCAGAGGGTAATTATTCTGGTCTGACTTGTCGTCGTAATTGTAGTTGTGGTCGAACAACATGATCTTTGTGTCAAGACCAGCCTTCTGGATAGCAGGGCCGAGGATCTTGATGAACTTGAGCTGATCCTTCCACGGCATGTACAGAGACATGGAGTTACCATGATTCAGAGGTTCGTTCTGCATTGTCACAGCATAGATATCGAAGCCCTCAGCCTCCATTGTCTGGATCCACTTCACGAAATACTCTGCATAGTCATCATAGCATGAAGGTCTGAGTCGACCGCTGGTCCAGCTGTTGAATCTGGTCTCAAGAGTCGCCTCATCATATCCTTCATACCTGCTTTTGCCTCCCTTCATCCATCTAGGGCAAGACCATGGCGAGCCGATGATCTTCACGTCAGGATTGATCGCATAGATCTCCTTGAGGATCGGGAACAGGAGGTTCTTGTCCTCTGGGTGAACCGCAAAGTTCTGAAGTCCTTCTGTGTCACACCATGTATAGTTATCTGCAGTACAGAAGTCTGAAGCTCCGATTGCCACACGGATAAGGCTTGAACCGATGTTTTCCTTAGAGAAGAGTTCAGTAAGGAATCTTGTTCTCGCCTCCTGAGGCATCTGCAGGAGGTTGTAGCATGAAGCAGTAGTGATGGCAAGACCGAAGCCGTCGATCTCCTGATAAGTCTTTGTCTTATCGTAAGTGATCTGGTTCGGAGACATGCTGCCCGGCTTACTGAAGTCAAAGCCTGACTTCTTGAAGAGAAGGGTCTGGTTTGCCATAGTGACATAAGCAGTCACATCCTTCTCCTGAACCACAGGCTGCTCCTGGTCCTGCTTCTTGTCGTCATCCGGTTTTTCTGTCGGAGTGCAGTTGCATGCGCAAAGGCATGTAACCGCCATTATCATGAATAATTTTTTCATAGTCTGTTAGTATCCTGGGTTCTGAACAAGGCTTGGGTTGTTTTCAAGAGCCTCCTGTGGGATAGGCATAAGGATAGTCTCCTCAGTAAGAGGTCTTCTTGACTGCCAGTACTTGTCATATCTTGGAGATGTCGGATCTGACATTGCATTGTGTACCTCAGCAGCCTTTCCATGACGAACGAGGTCCCAGAAACGGAAGCCCTCGAATGCAAGCTCGAGACGGCGCTCGTGAAGTACAGCGTCAATCATCGCATTCTGATCTGCAGGCTGAGCAATTTCCTTGATGCCGGCACGGCGGCGGATCTTGTTGACATACTCGGTAGAGCCGGCGAGGTCACCGGTCATACAGAGCGCCTCTGCGTGGAGGAGATAGATCTCGCCAAGACGCATGAGGATGGTGCTGGATGCATTGGTAGGGCACTTGTGCATGAATGCGTAGTTGTCAGCAGGATAGTAGTTTGACCATGCACTGTTAGGATCTGTTCCTGTCTGGTCGTATGTGATACATGCGTTAGCTCTCTCTGTGTCACCCTCGGCAGCATAAGCGGCGATAAGGTCACGTGAAGGAGTGATCCACTTGATCCATGTATATGAGTTATTAGGATCATAGTAGTTTCTGTGGTACATCATCCAGATCCAGTTACCGTTGTCACGTGTCCAGGTCACCTCGAAGATAGACTCTGAAGTGTTTCTGACTGCATCGTTATCGTCGTATGCCCACATCTGGCCATAGTCATCGCAAAGGGTGAAGCCCATTCCCTCGACGATCTCGCAATGCTCGGCAACCTTGTTCCAGTCCTGGTGAGCAGACTTCTCAGCATATACTCTTGCAAGCATACCGTGAGCGAATGCCTTAGAAAGCAGATACTTGTTAGAGTGGTCTACCTCGGGACCGTTCTGAGTCGCCCATGTGAGTTCCTCGATAAGCTGCTGGTAAACATCATCCTTCGATGTGCGAGGCGGATAGTACTCGAAGTACACTTCCTCGACATTCTCAGCAGTGATTGCTGGCGGAATGCTGTTCTGTACAGGGATATCACCCCAGATGAGGGACATCTGATAGAGAGCATACGCCTTCATGCAAAGACCCTGAGACTTCCAGTGCTTGTACTGCATTTCAGTCATGCTTGGGTCAGTCTCCTTGATGCGGTCGATATTACATACGATCTGGTTTGCGTATCCTACTGCCTCCTGGTAGTAGTTCCAGTCGCGCTTCACGTTCTTGTTGTCACCGTCCTGCTTGTTGGCCTCGATAGCCATGAGCTCTCCGGTTCCAGGGTTTCCGCCGTAAGCATTGTCTGCACGGCACTCAGCGAACACCATTCCGTCAAGGAAGATACCCTCCTGCATCACGTTGCTCTTGAGCCAGCTGTTGTACATAGCGTCAACAAGGCCCGCGATATCCTCCTTTGTGGTATACTGAGACTCAGTCTCCTCATCCACCTGGACATTACCCTCGTTGTATCCTGTCTCAGGATAGAGATTCAGTTCGCATGATGCCAGAGAAACAATCGAGGCGATCGCCATAAATCTATATATCTTTTTCATACTGCTTCTCATGTATTAGAATTCAACATTAACACCGAACAGAACGGTCTTGACGCAAGGGTAGGTTCCCCAGTCGACGCCCATGCTGGTCGCGCTTGTGTACTGGCTCATCTCAGGGTCATATCCCGAATACTTTGTGAAGGTGATCATGTTATCCAGAGTGATGTATGGCTGGATACGTGAGATGTTTGCCTTCTTGAGAGCCGGATGTGTGATGTTATATGAAAGAGTGATGTTCTTGATCTTGAGGTATGAACCGTCCTCGATCCATCTTGTAGATGCCTTGAGGTTGTCAAGCTCGCCACCCTTAGGGATGTCAGTGATCTGACCAGGAGTACGCCAACGTCTGAGGACGCTCTTCACCTGGTTTGCACCTGAGTACATACCCTCCATCTCGATACGTGAAGCGTTGTAGATGTCATTTCCTACCGAAGATGTCATCAGGATGCTGAGGCTGAGGCCCTTCCAGCTGATATTGTTGGTCATACCGGCTGTGAACCAAGGGTTGGCATTACCGATGTACTGCTTGTCGGCTACATTGATAAGGCCGTCTTCGTTCTTATCCTCATAGATCACCATACCTGTCTCAGGGTCGATGCCCTCTGCCTTGAGACCCCAGAACATCGAGAGAGGCTGACCAGGGGTCATGCGCACGATGTTCTCAGAGTGAGCCTCTGAAGTAGAAGTATAGTAGTAAACCTGCTGGAGGTCAAGCTTCTCGAGCTTGTTGCGGTTCATAGACACGTTGAAGTCAGTAGACCATGTCCATCCGTTTCTCTCGATGTTCACAGAGTTCACCGCGAGCTCGATACCCCAGTTGGACATCTCTCCCTCGTTACGGTAGATGCTTGGATATGGAGCAGGAAGAGGAACGCTCATGAGGAGGTCTGTGGTATACTTATAATATCCGTCCACTGTCACACCGAGTCTTCCGCCGAACATAGACCAGTCGACGCCGATGTTTGTCTGGGTTGTAGTCTCCCAAGTAAGGCCCTTGTTACCCATGTTAGAACGGCTGCCTACTGTAGGAACCGCATCCACATGCTCATTCGCTGTCCAGTCATAGTAGTTGATGCCATAGTTCTGAACCCACGCATAATCCGCGAGTCCGGACTGGTTACCCTGCTGTCCCCAACCTACGCGGACCTTGAGGTCGTTGATCCAGCTCACATCCTTGAGCCAGTCCTCGCCTGAAAGACGCCATGCTGCCGAAACTGAAGGGAAGAGACCCCACTTGTGACCAGGAGCAAGCTTTGAAGAACCGTCGGCACGGAAGTTAGCTGTAATGTAATACTTACTGTCGTAGTTATATGAAACACGTGCGAGGTATGACATGATGGCCCACTGTGAATAACCCTGGCTCTGTCCTCTCAGACCGCCCTTGTTACCGCCGTTGATACCGAAGATTGCCTCATAGTTCTCTGGAGAGAAGTGGCTTCTTGAACCTGTGAGGTTCTCCCAACGTGATGTTGTGGCAGAAGTACCGGCCATAGCCTCAAAAGTATGCTTAGCATTCCATACGTGGTTGTATGTCAAGATGTTATCATACACCATTCTTACGTCATCACTTCTCTCTGATGAAGCCTCACCCTTCTGGGTTCTTCCGTAAGAAGTAGTTACAGGATCAAGGAACGAGTAGTTGTGAACCCATCTGCGGTCCATTGTCACTGTAGACTTGAAGTTGAGGTCCTCGTGGAACTTGAGAGTGATGTTTCCTGTGAGGAGGAGACGGTCAGTCTGGCTGTAGTTGTTCTCGGTTCTTGCCATGTTCTCGATAGGGGTCGAGAGGTTGGCACCGTAGAATGAGTTCCAGTACCAGTTAGGGTTCTCGTCGCTCCATACCTTTGCGTATGTAGGAGTGTTGATCACTGAAAGGACTACACCTGCACGGTTAGAACCTGTACCTGAGATGATACCGTTGTTCTTATAGCTTGAGTATGCCACATTCACTCCAGCAGAAATCCAGTCGAAGAGGTCTGCATCGAAGTTAGCCTTGATGTTGAAACGCTTGTTGTATGCAACCGGAAGGACACCCTGCTCGTCAGAGTAGCCGGCACCGAGATAATATCTCATCTTGTCGCTTGCATTGGCAACGGAGATCTGGTAGTTCTGGTTGATACCTGTGCGGTAAGTCTCCTCAAACCAGTCAGTCTCATCCTTAAGCTCAACACCCTCTGGGAACTTGACCATACCAATCTCGTTCATAAGGTCCATGTACTCGGCTGTATTGAGGACCTCATATGTCTTCGCTACGTTAGAGAGACCCACTGAAGCGTTGAAGTTGATCTGTGGACCACGGCTCTTCTTACCCTGCTTGGTTGTGATCAGAACGACACCGTTTGCTGCGCGCGAACCGTAGATCGCTGCTGAAGAAGCGTCCTTGAGGATCTGCATTGTCTCGATGTCCTGAGGAGAGAGGTATGCGATCGCATAGTTACCTGTACCTACAGGCACGCCGTCAACGACATAGAGAGGGTCGTTAGATGAAGCGATGGATGACGCACCGCGCACGCGGACTGTCATACCTGCTCCCGGAAGACCGCTGGTCTGCTGCACGGTCACACCCGCAACCTTACCCTGGATGAAACCCGAAGCCTCAGTCACAGGACGGAGCTTAGTGTCTTCTGTAGACACTGTAGAAACGGCTGTAGTAAGGTCTCTCTTGCGGACTGTACCATAACCGATCGCTACGACTGCATCGAGCATGATCGCGTCTTCGGACGCTGTCAGGTCGATTACAGCACGATTGTTAACCTTTTCAGTAACTGTAAGATAGCCAAGAGCAGCAAACTCCAGGGACACGTTTCCTGAAGAAACTGTCAGCTGCCAGTTACCATCGATGTCGGTGGTGGTACCATTCTGGGTACCCTGCTCAACTACGGTCATGCCTATTACAGGAATGCCGGATTGATCGACCACCGTACCCTTTACAGAATGCTGCTGAGCATAAGATACCATGCCCATAAGTAGCAGCACCACCATAGTCAGATACTTTCTCATACGGTAGAATTTAGTTGTTAGTATTTAGTGTTTGTTAGTTTCAGCGGTTAGCGTTCCATCTTTCTGATGAAGCACTCGATGGTGTTTTCCATGAGGCATGTGATGGTCATCGGACCTACGCCGCCTGGAACCGGGGTGATGACTGACGCCTTAGGCTCGATCGCAGCATAATCCACGTCGCCGCAGAGCTTGCCAGTCTCAGGGTCACGGTTGACTCCGACGTCGATAACCACAGCACCCTCGGAAACCATGTCTGCAGTCACAAACTTTGGACGTCCGATTGCAACCACGAGAATCTCAGCGTTACGGGTAACTGTCGGAAGATCCACTGTGCGGCTGTGAGCGATAGTCACTGTCGCATTCTCGTCGAGGAGAAGCTTTGAAACTGGAAGACCGACGATGTTGCTTCGTCCGATCACCACTGCACGCTTGCCCTTGATGTCCACTCCCGCAACCTTGAGCATCTTGATAATGCCCTTAGGAGTACATGGAAGGAGGCATTCCTGCTTCTGCCAGAGAGCAGCGACATTGAGAGGGTGGAAACCGTCCACGTCCTTCTCCTTGGCGATCGTAGCGATGACCTTGTCCTCGCTGATGTGTTTAGGAAGAGGAAGCTGAACAAGGATTCCGTCAACTGAATCGTCAGCATTGAGTTCCTCGATCATACCGAGAAGCTCAGCCTCGGAAATCGTATCCGGCTTGCGGATTGTCGTGTTCTTGATACCGACATACTCCGAAGCCTTTGCCTTGCCTGTCACATAGGACACGCTACCCGGATCCTCACCTACGAGAATCACCACAAGGTGCGGCACACGGCCGTATTTCTCGGGAAATGTGGCAACCTGTGCCTTCATTTCGTCTTTCAGCTGAGCTGAAAGCTCTTTACCTGATATTATCATCTATAAATGTTTAATAGTTATCTGATCTGAATGGAGATATCGGAATGCCTGAGCAGTTGAACACCGTCGCCTCTGACCAGTTCTTCATGCCGTAGCGGACAGCTACCGGCTTCTGCACCTGAGGGCATTTGTAGACCAGCACCTTATGCGGGGCATTCCATAATACTATAGCCTTGGCAGGATAGAAAACTCCATCCTCACCGGCGAGCTCAAAACCGTCAACATCCTTGCTGAGCGGGCAAAGCCCCATCTCTCCGGCACTGAATGTGACTATAACCTGACCTTCCTCATACTTGAAGTCGACCGGAAGCGGAGTCTCGGCATCTACGCCTTTATATCCATAGTCATTGACAAGGGCCAGAAATGCCAGACGGTCTCCGACAGACTTCTTGTCGGCCGGGTGGATGCAGTTGATTTCTCCTGTGTCATGGGTAGCCGCCATGCCGCTCAGTGGAATCATCTCGAGAGTCTGTGCCTGCGCCCACATCATATATCCCGCATCAGGAGCATCCGGATTGAAGTAACCGTATGGAGCTATCTGGGTGAAGTAGAACGGCATCTGATCATTCCCCCACTCCTGACGGAGCATCTTCACGAATGCCGGCTGCAGACGCTTGTACTGCTCGTATCGGGAGATGTTGTCGCATCCCTGATACCAGAGGAACCCGTGCGCCGTATATGATACGATGGAATGCAGCATTCCATTATACAATACGCCCGGGGCCTTCCATGCATATTCCTGCGGCCATGTCTTGGTGTCGAGATGGCTGAACGAGAAGTCATCCGAGAATTCCTTTCTCAGCAGTTCCGGGTTCATCCATGCCTCGATCGGAGAGCCGCCCCATGATGCGTTTATTATACCTACCGGCACACCCATGACCTCATACAGGCGCTTTGCAAAGAAATATGCTGTCGCGCTTGCCTCGGCCACGCCTTCTGGAGTATGCTCATACCATCTTGCCTCACATTCCTCCTGAAGTTCAAGAGACTTGATGCGGCTGAGATTGCATGAACGTATATGAACAGAAGGGTCGGCACCTAAAATAAGGTCGACCGCCCCTTCTACAGGCTGTCCCTGGAAGCCCCTCATGGTCATTTCCATGTTGGACTGTCCGGCACATATCCATACCTCACCGATGAGGATGTTCTTTAATGTTAACTTGTCACCGTCATTGAAAGTCATCTCATACGGACCTCCGGCTGACGGAGTGGCCACGCAGGCTCTCCATCTGCCGTTCTCGTCCGCATTGACGACGGTCTTGTCCTTGGACCACGTCGTTGTGATGACGACTCTTGCACCGGGCTCAGCCTTGCCCCATATGGCCGCTTCGCTCTCACGCTGAAGGACCATATTGTCTGCAAACACGGAAGGTAGCTCCACTTTTGCATCGAGCCTGCCGAATGCTCCGGCCAGCATCAAGATGACCGCAAGAAAACGTTTCATGAATTATAATACTCTCCAGCCGATGTCGCGGCGATAGAAAAGGTTGTCACACTCTATTGACTCGACAGCTGCAAGCGCCTTGTCGTGAGCCTCCTGGAGGTCTGCGCCGAAGCCTACCACCATGAGGACACGTCCTCCTGATGTGTAATACTTGCCGTCCTTGAGGGATGTTCCCATGTGGAATACCCTGATGTCCTCAGGAAGAGCATCGAGACCCTTGATCTCGTATCCCTTCTCATAGTCTCCAGGGTAACCCTTGGATGCCATCACGAAGCCCATTGTAACCTCCTTCTTCCACTCTATCTGAGGCATAGGAGTGTGGTCAGCCACTGCCGAGAAGATGTCATAGATGTCTGTTGCAAGACGTGGGAGCACAACCTCTGTCTCAGGATCGCCGAAACGGCAGTTGAACTCGATCACCTTAGGTCCCTGAGGGGTCTTCATGAGACCACCGTAAAGAACGCCGGTGAACGGACAACCCTCGGCAACCATTGCAGCTGCTGTCGGCTTCATCACATGCTCGAGTGAGAACTCAAGGTCCTCGTCCGAAATGATCGGAACCGGTGAGTATGCACCCATACCGCCTGTGTTAGGTCCCTTATCACCCTCGTATGCACGCTTGTGATCCTGCGAGAGAGTCATCGGATAGACCTCAAGACCGTCTACGAAGCACATGAATGAAAACTCAGGTCCTGTGAGGAACTCCTCAACCACGACCTTGCCCTTTCCGAACTTGTCGTCAAGAAGCATGTCCTTGAGGGTAGCGTCAGCCTCCTCAAGAGTCTCAGGGATAACTACACCCTTTCCGGCTGCGAGTCCGTCATACTTGAGAACTACAGGGAACGAACCCTTCTTCACATACTCGAGAGCTGCATTATAGTCCTCGAATGTCTCGAAAGCGGCGGTAGGGATGTTGTATTTCGCCATGAGCTGCTTTGCGAAGTCCTTGCTGGCCTCGATTGTTGCTGCAGCCTTTGACGGACCGAAGATTCTGAGGCCTGCTGCCTTGAATGCATCTACAACACCTGCTGCGAGAGCCACCTCAGGGCCTACTACAGCGAGGTCTATGCCATTCTCAAGTGCAAAATTCTTGAGACCCTCAACGTCTGTATCCTTGATTGCAACGCACTCGGCCTGGGCAGAGATACCCGCATTGCCAGGTGCGCAATAGATCTTTCCTACCTGCGGAGAGCGGCTGAGAGCGTCAACGATCGCATGCTCACGTCCACCGCCACCGATTACCAATACTTTCTTCATATATACATCTGTTATATTTACAATGTAAGTCTTGTCTTCGACCTCCTGGTTTATACCATGCAAACTGAGGATTGTTTCCATATTAATGCTTGAAGTGGCGCATTCCGGTGCAGAGCATTGTGATGCCGCACTCGTTCGCCTTGTTTACTGAATCCGCATCCCTCATGCTGCCGCCTGGCTGAACGATAGCCTTCACGCCGTACTCTGCTGCGAGAGTCACTGTGTCGTCGAATGGGAAGAAACCGTCAGAACCGAGAACGAGGCCTTCAGCCTTGATGTCCTTGCCTACCTCCTTGAGCGCAGCCTCGGCCTGCTCGAGGGCGATCTTTGCAGAACCGACACGGTTCATCTGGCCTGCACCGACTCCGAGAGTAGCACCGTCCTTAACCACTACGATAGCGTTGGATTTCACGTGCTTGACGATTCTCCAAGCGAAGTCAAGGTCTGTGAGCTGGCACTCGCATGGCTTCACCTCAGTAACGCACATGTCAGTTGTTACTGTCTTGGTCTCGATGTCCTGCTCCTGAACGAGGATACCGCCGTTCATGCTCACGTACATGTTGTGGCCACCCTGCTCCTTGCTCATGTCAACCTTGAGGAGGCGGAGATTCTTCTTTGTGCAGAGAACCTCGAGAGCCTCGTCTGTGAAGCTTGGAGCCATGATGATCTCGAGGAAGATAGGCTTCATGAGCTCTGCAACCTCCTTGTTGACCTCACGGTTAACAGCTACGATACCGCCGAAGATGCTGACCTTGTCTGCCTCATATGCCTTCTTCCATGCGTCAACCACGTCGGTTCCGATGGCTGCACCGCATGGGTTCATGTGCTTGAGACCTACGCAGAACGGAGCGTCAAACTCGCGTGCAATGTTGAGCGCTGCGTTTGCGTCCTGGATGTTGTTGTATGAGAGTTCCTTACCGTTGAGCTGCTCTGCAGTTGCGAGCGAGTAAGGCACTTTGTCAAGAGTTGCGTAGAACTTTGCGCTCTGGTGCGGGTTCTCGCCATAACGGAGAGACTGCTTGAGGTCGTACTCCAAGAAAAGCTTCTCGTTGAGACCGGCTGCCTTGCGCATGTATGTAGCGATCATCATGTCGTACTCAGCTGTGTGAGTATACGCCTCAGCAGAAAGCTGGAGACGGGTCTCCTTTGTTGTGTTTCCGGTTTCACGGATCTCAGCGATGATCTTTGCATAGTTCTCAGGGTTGCAGACTACAGTCACTGCGCTCCAGTTCTTCGCTGCAGATCGGAGCATTGAAGGTCCTCCGATGTCGATGTTCTCGATCGCGTCCTCCATTGTCACGTCCGGCTTAGCGATTGTCTGCTTGAAAGGATAGAGGTTCACGCACACCATGTCGATGAACTCGATGCCGTTCTCCTTGAGCTGGGCGATGTGACTGTCGAGGTCACGACGGCCAAGGAGACCTCCGTGTACTTTTGGATGAAGAGTCTTTACACGACCGTCACAGATCTCTGGGAAACCTGTGATCTCGCTGATGTTGATTACCTTAAGTCCTGCATCCTGCAGAAGCTTCATAGTTCCGCCGGTTGCGATGATCTCCCAACCGAGCTCCACCAAGTGACTGGCGAATTCTACCACGCCTGTCTTATCTGAGACTGAAAATAGTGCTCTCATTTCAATAAATCCTTATCTATAGTTTAACTTCAGTTCTTTTATAACCGTGCGACCGCAATTGCCGGTCGCACTATTTAATCTACGTTACCCTATCCCTAAATCCCTTTCCTCGGGAAAGGGACTTACCATCGCCACTGCGTGGCTCAAATGATGGAGAGGGCCAGTTTAGTAAATGAATTCTCCGAATTCTGAACGGATGATGAGTTCCTTATGGTCGCACTCCTCTACCCTACCTACAATCTGCGCGTCGATGCCGAAGCTCTTCGAAATTGCGATTACCTCTTCAGCATGCTCTGGCGAGAGGTATACCTCGAGTCTGTGGCCCATGTTGAATACCTTGTACATCTCTGCCCAGTCTGTACCACTCTGCTCGTGGATAGTCTTGAAGAGTGGAGGTACAGGGAAGAGATTATCCTTGATCACGCGGATGTTGTCGCCTACGAAGTGCAGGATCTTGGTCTGTGCTCCGCCTGAGCAGTGTACCATACCATGGATCTGCGGTCTGAGCGCATCAAGAAGCTTCTTCACCACAGGCGCGTATGTACGTGTAGGAGAAAGAACGAGCTTTCCTGCGTCAAGCGGAGAACCCTCTACGGCATCAGTCAGCTTAAGACCGCCGCTGTACACAAGCTCCTCCGGAACTGCCTTATCAAAGCTCTCAGGATATTTCTCTGCGAGGTATTTTGCAAACACATCGTGACGGGCGCTGGTAAGACCGTTGCTGCCCATTCCGCCGTTGTACTCCTTCTCGTATGTTGCCTGGCCATAAGAAGCAAGTCCTACGATCACGTCACCAGGACGGATGTTTGCATTGTCGATGACGTCGCTTCTCTTCATACGGCATGTAACTGTCGAGTCTACGATGATCGTACGCACGAGGTCTCCCACGTCAGCTGTCTCACCGCCTGTCGCATATACGCCAACTCCCATCTCGCGAAGCTCCGCGAGGAGTTCGTCTGTACCGTTGATGATCGCGCTGATCACCTCACCCGGTACGAGGAGCTTGTTACGGCCGATTGTCGACGACACGAGGATGTTGTCCACCGCTCCCACGCAGAGGAGGTCGTCGATGTTCATTATGAGAGCATCCTGAGCGATGCCCTTCCACACTGAAAGGTCACCTGTCTCCTTCCAATAGAGATATGCGAGTGATGATTTTGTGCCGGCTCCGTCTGCGTGCATGATGTTGCAGTACTCCGGGTCGCCGCCGAGAATGTCCGGAATGATCTTGCAGAATGCTTTTGGGAAGACTCCCTTGTCGATGTTCTTGATAGCGTTGTGCACATCCTCCTTGGACGCTGAAACACCACGCTGCATATACCTCTGGTTGCTCATATTTAGGTTTGTTTATAATATCGCGCAAATATAACAAAAAAAGAACGAGCAGACAAGATGCTATTGCTTGCCTGCCCGGTAGAGTTGCCATGAATTATAGAGATTGTGCCAGATGCTGTATAGACCGCCTACAATTGCCGTTTCAGGGGTCATGAAGGTGTAGCCCATCCATATGGCGAATACGGTGTTCTTCTGGCCCAGAGACTGGCCGGCCGTAACCGTGCGGACAGCCTTTCCCCTCGCCTCGACCTCGGGCGAGGCGTCTGGACGGCGCGGCTTGTAACGACTTCCGACAAAGCGTCCCACGACGAACTGCAAAATGCAGCATACCAATGATATAAGCGCCATATACATGAGCAGAGACACGCTCATCGTACTATGTACTATGGATTTGGTAGTAACAGTAATCGCAAGGGTCAGCGCGACGGCCCACAGATAGAAGGCCAGGTCAGGAACTCCAAGCAGTTTCTGATGGACTCGCGGTGCAAGATAACGCACCAGCCAGGCGGCAAGACACGGAAGGATCAGAAGCGGGAAAATCTTCGCGACAATCACGCTGAAGGCCGTCCAGAAGTCCATTCCCTGCATAGGGTGGATCATCGGGACTATCAGCGGAACAAGCACCGCCGTCACAAGGTTTATCAGCACCGTGTATGTCGTTATACCGGCCACATCTCCGCCAAGCTTGCGGGTCACCACAGCTGCTGCAGTCGCTGTAGGGCATATCAGACAGAGCATTGCACTCTCTATGAGCACGACCTTGTCGTGATAATCCCCAGGCATGACCTTCATCACCCAGAAGGCGAGAAAGCCAAGGCCCGTAAACAACCCTCCCTGCACCAGAAGCAGCCACCAGTGCCACCTGTGCGGTTTAAGGTCCTTCGGCTCTATCCTGCAGAATGTCAGGAAAAGCATCGAGAAGATCAGCAGCGGCTGCAGAGTGCTGACAAGTGCGCTCAGAAACGGTCCGACTTGGTGCACCGGCTCAGGCATGATATGGTACAAAAGATAAATGGATGCTCCCGTCACCATAGCGATGGGAAGCATCCAGTCCTTTATTGTCTTCTTTATATCCATTATCTGCAAATATACATTTTTTACCTTGGAGAATTCACAAGAAATCCTTCATTCAAAACAAAATTTACCAGGTGCGCGGAGTGCGCGTCATGCTGGACTTCGATCTGGCTGAACTTTATCAGGTGGAAACCAAGCGTCTAAAAGAAGCAGTCAGGAGAAACTGGGAAAGATTCGAGGGAGACGACTTCATGTTTGAACTCACAGAACAGGAGTATAACTCTCTGATAATCAGTTTGAGGTCGCAAATTGCGTCCTCAAAAGAAAGAGGAGGAAGACGCCACATGCCTTTTGCATTTACTGAACAAGGAGTAGCCATGCTGGCAAGTGTTCTCAGAAGCGACACCGCGATAATGGTCAACCGTTCAATAATAAGAGCGTTCGTAGCTATGCGCAACTATATCATGTCTACCCAGCATCTGGAATCCGAACTTGCCGCCCTTAAGGCCAAGCTGGAACTGCTAGAGAGGAATGACGAAGAGAACCTCGAGGCCATAAACGACCTTTCCGAAGATGTACGGAAAGAAATCGACAACATATACATGGCCATAGCGGCATTGTCGGTCAAACCGGCGGACGAGCCTGACAAACCATCCAAAAAGATCGGGTTTAAATAGACAAAAGCACAGAACCGGCGCGGTTCTGTGCTTTTGAACTATGATAGATTCCTCGACAAGCTCGGAATGACAGTCGTCAAACTCAAGCTGTCGAATTACTCCTCGTAGAGGTTTGTCGGATACTTGTGGTTGAAGCATGCGAGGCAGAGGTCGTCGCGCTTGCCGGCTGCGAGCATGCCCTCGTGAGAGAGGAATGCGAGAGAGTCGGCTTCAATGAGCTTGCATACTTCCTCTACCGAGTTCTTGTTGCTGATCAGTTCCTCTGGCGTATGTACATCCACTCCGTAGTAGCAAGTGTACTTAAGCGGCGCGCTGGCAATACGGACATGCACTTCCGTAGCACCGGCCTCGCGAAGCATCTTGACGATCTTGAGCGATGTGGTACCGCGTACGATAGAATCATCCACGATCACCACCCTCTTGCCCTTGACGATGGACCTTACCGGAGAAAGCTTCATCTTCACACCCTTCTCACGGAGAGACTGGGTCGGAAGGATGAATGTACGTCCTACATACTTGCTCTTGATCAGTCCCATCTCGTATGGAAGTCCGCTGGCCTCTGCATAACCCTGGGCCGCACTGAGGCTGGAATCAGGAACACCGATCACGATGTCTGCATCAGCCGGCGCCTCATGGAAAAGAATCCTTCCTGATTCTTTTCTATAATTATGCACATTGCATCCCTCGATGTCGCTGTCAGGACGCGCAAAGTATACATACTCCATGGCACACATGGCATGACGCTGAGTCTCAGCATAGAACTGGCTGCGGATGCCGTGGTGGTCGAGAGTCACGATCTCGCCCGGTTCCACGTCGCGGATGTACTCCGCTCCGAGCACGTCGAATGCACATGTCTCACTGGCAACGACGTAGCCATCACCAAGTCTGCCGATGGCTAGCGGATGGAAGCCGTACTTGTCACGGCATGCATAGATGCGGCGGCCTGTCATGACCACAAATGAGAATGCGCCGTCAAGCATATTGAGGGCATTCTTAAGAGAGTGGATACGAGGCTGATCCTTGTCGATGCCCTGTTTCTTGATAAGATGCGCAAGCACCTCGGCATCAGAGTTAGACTGGAAGAGACTTCCCCTGTCCTCCAGCTCGTCACGAAGCTGGGCGTAATTCACGATCTGGCCATTATTAGCCAAAGCGAAGTCACCTGAATTGTGGTGGAAGAGGAAAGGCTGAAGGTTCTCTGTTCCCTTGCAGCCGGCGTTGCTGTAACGGACATGACCGATCGCCATCTTACCAGGAAGCTTAGCGATAGCCCTCTCGTTAATCACCTCACTTACAAGACCTTCACCCTTTACTCTATGGAAGGTTCCCTCTGAGTCAACGGTCACGATACCGCAACCCTGCTGACCTCTGTGCTGAAGGGTGTGCAGGCCATAATAAGCAAGGCCTGCAGCATCCTCAACACCGTAGATTCCAAGCACGCCACACTCATGGTGGAGCTTGTCATCCCTGTATTTGTTACAATTACACATTTTGCTGTTCGTTTTATTATTCGCCTCTAAAGTAAGCTACCGCATTGAGGAAGAGCGGCTGCTCACGGGTGTCGTCATCAATGTTCTTGAAGAGGTTCTCCTCGAAGCGCTCGGTGTGTCCCATCTTTCCGAGGATCTGACCGTTCTTGCTGATGATACCCTCGATTGCGTAGTATGATCCGTTAGGGTTGTATGGGGACTCCATTGTAGGCTCCTCCTCGAGAGGATCCACATACTGGAATGCAACCTGGCCGTTTGCGAAGAGTTCCTTTGCAAACTCCTCGTTCACAACGAACTTACCCTCGCCGTGGCTCACTGCGATAGTGTGGAGGTCGCCGATGGCGAAGTCCTTCAGCCATGGAGAGTTGGTTGTGCCCACGCGGGTTGTCACCATCTGCGAGATGTGGCGGTTGATATCGTTGCGGAAGAGTGTAGGGCTGTCCTTAGTCACCTGACCCAGACGTCCGTATGGGAGGAGTCCTGACTTCACGAGAGCCTGGAATCCGTTACAGATACCGAGGATGAGGCCGCCGCGATCGATGAGAGCATGAATAGCGTCAGCGATCTCCTTGTTATTCAATACGTTTGCAATGAACTTACCGCTTCCGTCTGGCTCATCACCAGCAGAGAATCCACCGCAGAGCATGAGGATATGACACTCGTCAATGTTCTTCTTCATCTCAGCTATCGAGCGGAAGATATCATCTTCCGTGAGATTACAAAATACGCTCATGCGTACCTCTGCGCCGGCGTTGCGCCATGCCTTTGCAGAGTCGTAGTCGCAGTTTGTACCTGGGAATACAGGGAGATATGCGATAGGCTTCTCCACCGGCTCACCCTTGTACTTGAGATCCGCCTTCTTTGCCTTATAAGGCTTCACACCCTCCATTCCCGCAGGAACGAGCTTCTTATGGTATGCCTCAGCAGTATCAGGGTAAACCTCAGCGAACTTAGCGCCGTTTACAGCCATGAGCTCGAAGATGTCGAACTTGGTTCCGTTGATTGTGAGCTCGCTCTCCTCTCCGTCTGTAACCTCACCGATGAGGATTGCGTTCGGATAGTCAAGAGCCTCCTCAGCCTCGACGAGGATGGAACCGTAACCGTAGTTGAAGAGTTCCTTCTCGTCATACTTGATCTTCGCGTCAAGACCGTTACCGAATGACATCTTACAGATTGCCTCGGCTACGCCACCGAAACCGAGAGCGTATCCTGAAACGATGTTTCCTTCCTGGATCTGCTCGTGTACGTATGCCCAGTTAGCCTTGAGCTGCTCTACGTTAGGCATGTAGTTAGCCTCTGGCGTATGCTTGATCAGATAAAGCTTGTTGCCCTCATACTTGAGCTCTGGAGAAATCACCTGACCAGCGTCAACTGTAGTGATACCGAATGCCATGAGCATTGGAGGTACGTTGATGTTCTCGAATGTTCCGCTCATAGAGTCCTTACCTCCGATTGAAGGAAGACCGAACTCAACCTGCATCTTGAGGGCTCCGAGGAGGGCCGAAAGCGGCTTGCCCCAAGACTTACGGTCTGTCATGCGCTCAAAGTACTCCTGGTATGAGAAGCGCATCTTCTCGTATGAAGCACCGGCTGCAACAACCTTTGCACATGCCTCTACGACTGCGTAAGCTGCACCGTGGTATGGGCTCCAGCTTGCGATGAACGGATTGTATCCGAACGCCATGATCGAAGCTGTGTCTGTGTATCCGTCTGTAGGGAGCTTCTGCACTGAAACCTGAGTCTCTGTTGTCTGGAGCATACCTCCGAACGGCATGAGGACTGTCGAGCGGCCGATTGTCGAGTCGAACATCTCGATGAGACCCTTCTGTGATGTCACGTTAGGATCCTGGAGATTGTAGAACACCTTGTCCTTGAGAGTGTTGCCCTCAACTGTACGTACGAATGGATTCTTGGCCTCGACTGCACCAACGGTAGCCTTTGCATAGTGCTTTGCTCCTGCGCTGTCGATGAACTCACGTGAAAGGTCAACGATGACCTTGTCACCATAGAACATACGCATGCGCTTGCGGTCTGTAACGTCAGCGACATGTGTCACCTCAACGTTCTCGCTTGCGCAGTATGCCATCATGGCCTCCTTGTCCTTGGCCTCGATCACGACAGACATACGCTCCTGAGACTCGCTGATAGCAAGCTCTGTAGAGTTGAGTCCGTTGTACTTCACTGGCACGCGGTCAAGATAGATATCGAGTCCTTCGGTAAGCTCGCCGATCGCCACGCTGACACCGCCGGCACCGAAGTCGTTTGATTTCTTGATGAGCTTTGTCACCTCAGGACGGCGGAAAAGCCTCTGGAGCTTTCTCTCCTCAGGTGCATTACCCTTCTGTACCTCACTTCCGCAAGTCTCGAGAGACTCCTCAGTGTGCTCCTTGGATGAACCTGTTGCTCCGCCGACTCCGTCGCGGCCTGTGCGGCCTCCCATAAGGAGAACGACGTCACCTGGAGCAGGGCTCTCGCGGCGTACGCTGTCCGCCTTTACAGCTCCGACAACTGCACCGACCTCGAGACGCTTTGCGACATAACCCTCGTGGTAAACCTCGCGCACGTGGGTTGTAGCGAGACCGATCTGGTTACCGTAGCTTGAGTAACCGTGAGCGGCCTTGCGGGAGATGATGCTCTGAGGGAGCTTGCCCGGCATTGTATCAGCAACAGGGAGATAGATGTCACCAGCACCTGTCACACGCATTGCCTGGTAAACGTAAGCACGGCCAGAGAGCGGGTCGCGGATCGCGCCGCCAAGACATGTTGCAGCTCCACCGAATGGTTCGATTTCAGTAGGGTGGTTATGTGTCTCGTTCTTGAACTGGAGGAGCCACTTCTCTGTGGTCATCTCACCTTCGTCATTAACGATATCCACGTCAACATAGATGCTGCATGCGTTGTTCTCCTCGCTGACCTCCATGTCGTCGAGAAGGCCCTTAGCCTTGAGGTAACGGGCACCGATGCAGGCCATGTCCATGAGGTTGATGTCCTTGTTCTCACGGCCGAGTTCCTGACGGATCTTAAGGTAGAGGTTGAGTGTTCCGTCGATCTCCTCCTTGAGGAATGACTCCTCTACGTTGATGTCTTCAAGCTCTGTTGTGAATGTTGTGTGACGGCAGTGGTCACTCCAATATGTATCGAGGATGCGGAGCTCTGTCTCTGATGGGTCGCGGCCTTCCGCCTTGAAGTAGTTGACTACTTCGCGGAGGTCATCAGCATTCATTGCAAGGCCCATCTTCTTGCAGTACGGAGCAAGTTCCTCTTCTGTCAATGCTGTAAGGCCTACGAGAACCGGAACCGGAGTCACCTCAGGCTGCTCGAGGGCTGTGAGCTTCGAGAGGTCCTTCTCGCGAGACTCCACTGCATTGATGTAATACTTCTTGATCTTTGCGATCACCTCATCGGTAGTGTCAGCAGGGAGGATGATGAGCTTAGAGCTCTTGATGCTCACCTTAGCTGCAGGGTCGATAAGGCGGACACAGTCCACAGCTGACGCTGCACGCTGGTCGAACTGGCCTGGAAGGTACTCCACGGCGATGTATTTTGCGCCTTCGAGATCACACTCGTCGGTCACGCTGTCTGTAACGATCTCTCCGAACACGCTGTAGCGGCTCTTCTCGAGGAGGTCCTTCGAGAATCCGAAGAGGTCATACACGTTAAGAAGGCGAAGAGTCTCGAGGTCGAGCTGAAGGTTTTCGTTCAGCTCACTCAAGAGGCTGCGTGCCTCCACCTGAAATTCAGGATACTTTTCTACGTAGATACGATAGTTGTTCATATATTTGAGATAGATTGCTTCGGTTAGATTGTTGCGTCTAGCACCTTCTGTGTCTGCTCTGCCCTGAAGGCATCAAGCTTTGCAGAGAGCTCTGCATCTGTAAGAGCAAGGATCTGGGCTGCGAAAAGACCTGCGTTCTTCGCTCCGTTGATAGCCATTGTAGCTACAGGGATACCTGCAGGCATCTGGACGATCGAAAGAAGTGAGTCCATGCCGCCGAGAGCCTTTGTCTGGATAGGAACACCGATTACAGGAACTGTGGTCATACCTGCCACAACACCAGCAACGTGCGCTGCTCCGCCGGCACCTGCGATGATCACGCCGATTCCCTCAGCCTTTGCAGACTTTGCAAACTCACACATAAGGTCAGGAGTGCGGTGTGCGCTGATTACTCTCTTTACGACTTCGACCCCGAAACCCTCGAGGACATTGATTGCCTGTGACATGATTTCCAGGTCACTGGTCGATCCCATGATGATAGCTACTTTCATATTTTCTTATGTTAGATGTTCTGGTTTATGGTTTTCTCTCTTTGACTTCGAGCTGAGGTTGTGCGCTGCGCTCAAAGTTTTCTTATGTTAGATGTTCTGGTTTATGGTTTTCTCTCTTTCACTTTGGCTGTCCTTACCGCACATTATGCATCATGCACAATAAATCACGCAAAGATAAAAATTTTTGGGGATTATTACATAGTAATATCCATATGCATCAACTATTTTAAGAACCGCACTAAAACATGGTCCTTTGTGCACCCAGAAGCGCACTCCTACCCCACCCCGTCCACGTTTCGGGCCGTTTTTGTGGACGGCACTGCACTCCAACCACCTCCCGTCCACGTTTCGGGCCCCTTTTGTGGACGACACGCGACGGGGTGTAACAACTAACCAGCTGACGGACAAGAAATTACACGAATACCCTGCATGTCAAGGAAGGCAGGACACTTTGCTAAGGCTTTGACATACAGCGCTTTGTGTATCTCG
>JAGBSL010000071.1 GCA_017631875.1 Bacteroidales bacterium
TGTCAAGTAATTCCTGTGCTGTCATTATACGAGTCCTGAGAAGCCCATGAATGCCATAGCAAGGATACCTGCGGTCACAAGAGCGATAGGAATGCCCTTGAATGCCTTAGGTACATCGTTGAGCGAGAGCTGCTCGCGCAGTCCTGCGAAGAGGACCATCGCAAGGCCGAAGCCGAGCGAAGTAGCGAATGCATATACGGTTGCCTCGCCGAGGTTGAACATTCCGTTTGCAGCAGCCGCAAATGGTGAGGACTTCTGCACTACTGTCAGAGCCACACCAAGAACGGCACAGTTAGTTGTGATCAGCGGAAGGAAGATACCAAGAGAAGCATACAGCGCAGGGCTGATCTTCTTGAGGACGATCTCCACCATCTGCACGAGAGCAGCGATCACAAGAATGAACGAAATGGTCTGGAGGAACTCGAGTCCAAGATTCACAAGGAGCATGTTCAGCAGGTATGTCACCACTGTAGCCAGGGTGATGACGAAGCATACCGCCATCGACATACCGGTCGCTGTGCTGAGCTTGTTGGAAACTCCGAGGAAAGGACAGATTCCGAGGAACTGCGACAACAGGATATTGTTTACGAATATCGCTGAGATGATGATAAGTAAATATTCTACCATAACAATTTCTCCTACAATTAATTACTCCGCTTTCTTCGAAGTGAGTTTCCTGAATATCACGATAAGGTATCCCAGCGCGAGGAAGGCTCCCGGAGCAAGTACGAATGCGAGGATACCGTCACCCTCGATGAACTTGAAGCCGAATGCCGAGCCGCTTCCGAGGATCTCGCGCACGAGGCCGAGAACTGTAAGCGAGCATGTGAAGCCGAGACCTATACCGATACCGTCAAGTGCCGAATCAACCACGCTGTTCTTGTTGGCGAATGCCTCCGCACGTCCGAGCACGATACAGTTCACCACGATGAGCGGGATGAAAAGACCGAGAGTCTCGTAAACATCCGGAACGTAAGCCTGCATGATGAACTGAAGCAGGGTCACGAAAGTCGCGATCACAACAATGTATGAAGGGATACGCACTTTGTCAGGAATGTATGCAGCGATAGCTGAAATCACGATATTGGAGAGAATGAGGACAAACATTGTGGCAAGTCCCATGCTCATACCGTTGATGGCCGAAGTGGTTGTGGCCAATGTAGGACACATACCAAGAAGGAGGACGAATGTAGGGTTCTCCTTGATCAGGCCTTTAGTTATAAGTTGAAATTTTCCCATTGTTTACTCCTCCATATTGTTAAGTAACATTGGCGTCTGAGCTATGGCCTCAAAGACCTTCACTGCAAGAGCGAGACCGTCAGCGTATGCACGCGAAGTGATTGTAGAAGCTGTGATAGCGTCCACGTCACCGCCGTCCTTCTTGACTGCAAGCTTCTTCTCAGCAGGGTTGAAGCCCTTGAACTGAGCGGAGAATGCAGGCTCCACGCACTTCGCACCGAGACCCGGAGTCTCAGCCTGTGAAAGAACCTTTGTATTCCAAATGACGCCGTTGATATCAAAGCCCACTTTGATCGCGATAGGGCCACCGAAACCTACAGGAGCCACATTGATTGCACATCCTACAGTATTACCGAGCTCATCATAAGCAAGGTTATAAGTATATGACGCGCCTTCGAACTCGACTGTCCTTTCCTCCTCGACTGTCACCGCAGTCTCAGGAAGGACCTCCATGATCGCAGCCTCGTTCTTTGCCTTTGCAGCAGCATCGATAGGCTCCTTTGTAAGAGCATATACGCCTGCAAGAAGGCCTGAACATACGAGACAGATAACGAGCAGACAAAGGCTCATGTTCTTGAATGTCGACTGTACTGCCATAGCCTATGCCCTCCCGTATTTCTTGGTGTGGAACCACTTGTTGAGGAGAGGAACCACAGAGTTCATGATAAGGATAGCGAACGATACTCCCTCAGGATATGCTCCGAAGTAACGGATCAGCATTGTGATCACACCGATGCCGATACCAAACACCACGCCACCCATGTTGCTCATAGGAGATGTCACATAGTCGGTAGCCATGAAGATAGAACCGAGAAGGAGACCACCTGTGAGGATATTGAAGAGAGGGTCAGTGTACTCAGCAGGGTTGATTGCCCAGAAGATGCCTGAGAACACTGCTACAGTCGCAAGAATCGAGAGTGTGATGTATGGACGGATCACCCTGCGGACAAGGAGATACACGAAACCGATGAGCAGCGCGATCGCTGAAAGCTCACCGGCAGAACCTCCGATGTTGCAGAAGAGCATATCCATATAACCCATGTTCTCGATGGCAGCTACGCCGCTTTCCTTAGCGATTCCGAGAGGAGTCGCACCTGTGAAAGCATCGAAGTTGCCGATGAAGCCGTTTGGCTTAGTCCAGTTTGTCATGTAAGTAGGGAATGAGATCAGAAGGAACACACGGCCGACGAGGGCTGGGTTGAACACGTTCTGACCGAGACCGCCGAATGTCATCTTAGCGACTCCGACAGCTACTACTGCACCGATGAACACTACCCACCAAGGTGTAGAGGCAGGAAGGTTGAGTGCAAGAAGAACACCTGTCACGGCTGCAGACCAGTCGCATACTGTGCAAGGCTTCTTCAACAGATATTTTGTGATAAGATACTCCAGCAAGATGCATGAAGCAACGCTCACTCCAAGAACGAGAAGTTCCGACCAGCCGTAGCAGAGGACAGAAACAACCACTGCAGGGAGCAGAGCGATCACTACGTCACGCATCAAAGACTTGGTCGAAGTCTTCGTATGCAGATGCGGCGACGGTGAAACCAGTATTTTATCCATTTTATGCTTTTATTAGTTATTGATTTGGGAGGCAGGGGGCAAAGGTAAAAACCGTGGCCGCCCATGGCCTCGTGAATGGGAGGGGCCCACCGCAGGTGGGAGGGATTTAGTTTTTACCTTTGCCCCCTGCCTCTGATAATTTTAATTACATCACCTTTTGCAAGACGGATGATGTCCAGAAGAGGAATGTTTGCAGGACAGCTGTAGAGGCAACATCCGCACTCGATGCAATCCTGTACCGCATTCTCCTCAAGCTCGTCGAACATGCTGTTGCGAGCATACTTCTGGAGAAGGAACGGCTCAAGTCCCATAGGACATGCCTCTGCGCACTTTCCGCAACGGATACATGCAGACTCGACACCACGTACTGTCTGCTCAGCAGTCAGATAAAGAAGCGACGACGAACCTTTTACTGTAGTTGCATCAAGATTTGCAATCGCCTTACCCATCATAGGACCGCCGCTGACAATCTTGACAGCCTTCTCTGGAATACCTCCGGCAACCTCCGCAATATATGAAAGCGGCATACCGATACGGAACTTGTAGTTATGCTGGTTCTCCATCGGGAGACAGTCACCCGTGATTGTCATCACATTGGTAATGAGCGGGATATTCTTCTGAACAGCCTCGTATACAGCGAGAGATGTAGCTACGTTCTGCACTACCGCTCCTACGTCGATAGGAAGTCCCATAGACTTGACCTGACGCTTCATCACTGCATCGATAAGCTGCTTCTCACCACCCTGCGGATACTTCTTCTTGAGAGTCATCACAGAAATGCCCTCATAGCCCTTTGCAGTCTTCTGGAGCTCAGCAACGGCAGCGGTCATGGCCTTGATTGCCTCAGGCTTGTTCTCCTCGATACCGATCACTGCAGGACATCCGCCCAGAACCTGCTTCATGATAGCGGCTCCGACAACGATCTCCTTGCTTCTCTCAAGCATGATACGATAGTCAGATGTAAGATAAGGCTCACACTCTGCACCATTGAGGATCAGGCAGTCAGCCTTCTTGCCCGGAGGAGGGCAAAGCTTCACGTGTGCAGGGAAAGTCGCACCACCGAGTCCCACAACGCCACACATCTTGATCTTCTCAAGAATAGCCTTGTTGTCCTCTGGGATAGCTGTCACGAGAGTATCTGTAAGGTCAACGCCCTCGATCCACTCGTCACCCTCCACATCAATCTCAATGTGAGTAATATTGTTACCGGCGAGGTCCTTGCGAGGTCCTACTGACTTCACAGTACCTGATACCGATGAATGTACATAAGCTGAAATGAATCCCGCAGGCTCTGCAATTACCTGGCCGACCTTCACCTGATCACCTGCCTTCACGATCGGAGTTGCAGGGGCACCAAGATGCTGAGCAACAGAGATGAACACCTTTGAAGGAACAGGAAGCACCTCGATCTTGCAGTCCTTTGAAATTTTGCTGTCGCTTGGGTGGATACCACCTATTGAAAATGTCTTCATCATAGTACTATTCCTCCTTCTTTACAGATTTCTCCACTCCTGCTGCGCCGTCGGTCGAAATGACAGTTGGGGTTACCGGCTCTGCCGGCTTAGGCGCTGGAGCGGCCTCTGGTTTTGGCGCTGGAGCCGCTGGCTTTGGTGGGATTACAGGGAAATTCACTGTATGGATGGCACCAGTAGGACACTCGGCAACGCATTTCTTACAAAGCCTACACTTTGTGTAGTCAATGTAAGCGAGGTTGTTCTCAACTGTGATAGCCTCGAAAGGACAAACCTTAGCGCACTTGCTGCAGCCTATGCAGGCAGCCTTGCAGGCCTTGCGCGCAGCGGCGCCCTTGTCTTTGTTCACACATGAAACATATACACGCATGTTTCTGCGTCCCTTGTTGCGAAGCTCGATGACAGCCTTAGGACATGCCTTCACACAGGCACCACAAGCCGTACACTTCTCCTCGTCAACGACAGGAAGTCCTGTTTCAGCATCCATGGAGATTGCTCCGAACTGGCAGACTGCAACGCAGTCACCACATCCGAGACATCCGAAAGAACATGCTGTGTCGCCACTGTAAAGAGTGGCCTTGACACGGCAAGACTGATAGCCGCCGTACTCGTTTGTGCGAGGACGGTTCTCACAAGTACCGTTGCAGCGTACCACAGCGACCTGAGGCTCCTTGACGGCCACCTCAACGCCGAGCACAGCAGCAACCTTCTGCATGCCTTCATTGCCTCCTACAGGACAGAAGCAGCTGTCCAGATTTGG
The DNA here is from genome assembly GCA_017631875.1 of Bacteroidales bacterium. The sequence continues at coordinate 5,035 of JAGBSL010000071.1, forward strand.
AGACGACTCAACGCAATGCTGGGCGAAAGCGCGACAACCTGCCTGTCCGCAGCCACCGCAGTTTGCACCAGGCAATACCTTCTCCACCTCATCGATCCTCGGATCTTCCTCGACATGGAACTTCTTTGCCACGACGAAGAGGACAACAGCGAGGGCCGCACCAAGAATGGTGAGGATTGCAATAGTCCAGATGATTGTTTGTGTCATTATAGCTATAATTAGTTTAGTTGTTGTTCATTATACAGACCCTTCGACTTCGCTCAGGGTGACAGGGACAACTATTTGATATAGAACACGAATTCGTTTGACAGCTTATTTCTAAACAGCCACACGAACAGGTAATATACCGCAACGCCACCGATAGCAGTCAGTGCACGATACACCTCGCTTTCGATAACGCCAGACAAAGATAATATTAAAATCATTAAAACGGCCAAAGGAATCACATAAGATATCCACACGGCTTTCAACCCCATGGCCATCTTCGTGCACACCTGCACCTCATCTCCAACCTTATACGTAGCATAAGGATCAGTAGGCAGCATGATCACCTTCTCCTCTTCCTCCGACATGCCGCAAAGTGCCTTTGCATGACATGACGAGCATGCAGACGAAACGATTATCTGCACAGTTGTAAAATCCGGAGTGATATCCAATATCCTTCCGGCATGAACTATTTCATTCTTCTTTGACATAACTACTTAGCTTTCATTATTATATATTCATATGTGTGTTTAAAAACCCTGGCCGCCCGTGGCCTGGTGAACGGGAGGGGCCCGCGCCGAAGGCGTGGGAGGGATTTAGTTTTTAAACATACATATGAATTAACTATTTCTTTATCAATGAACTGAAAGGATATTTCAATCCTTCATATGATTTGAGGCGGCCAGATGCAGTGCCCACAAGGATAGGCGCCTCGAACTTGACCGGAATCCTGTTGTCATCATCCGACACCCATATCATCATATCCTCCTCACCGTTGAAGACCTCTCCGGCAACAAGCCTCGCTGCGAACTTAATCGTCCTGACCGTACCCAACCCCTTGACCTTCACCGTCTCACGACCATAGAGTATGAAGTACACATTATAGACATCATCATCTATCGCAAAGGTCATCGGATACTTCTTTCCAGGAACTATGTTATCGATATCCATGTTCCTCGCAAGGAAGAAAAGCGTCGGAAGATCGTATGTACATGGAGTCAGCGTCAGTTCCATCTCCCTCTGGCCCCGGCTTGACGAATAGACATCAGCCGAGATATAAGGCTCGGGAACATCCCAATTATATATATAGGTATTCTTCGCAACATACCTTCCCTCATGAGTATCACGGGTAAACTTCAAAGGCCTCAACCCGTCGCAAGTGAACCAGGCATCGAAATCCTCACGTACCTTAAAGATAAGGTCGAACAGTCTTGTGGTCTTTCCGTAAACTGAACAATGGAAAGCCTTAAGGCCATTGAACCTCACAGTATCAAGCACCACCGTACCCGTTCCAACATCAGAGTCTATGTTTCCCCACTCATAATGCATCGTAAAGGTCAGCTTCTCGCCTGCCTGATATGCAAGATCCTCCTCTGCCAGCGTGCGCACTGGAATACAATAAGTCTTAGAAACATCATTCTCCTGCGCACATACCGGCAGAAGCGCCAAATACGCACACAGGAGAACCAATATTTTCTTCAAATGCCTCATAGGCAGCTTATTATACAAAGCCTCCGCCTCCAAATCCCTCATCCGGAGGATATGCATCATATGTATCTTGCATAGGAGGATATGGTGCAGGCTCCTGCGCAGGGGCCGCATCATCGCTATTCATTGCAGAATCCACGCCTACACTGTCAGCCTGAGCATACACAGTATCGGTAAGGTCGACGAAACGCACTTCATCGGCACGGAACTTCATATCCACATCCGCAATCGCACCGTTTCTGTGCTTGGCGATAATGATCTGTGTTCTTCCTATATCGTCGGCATTCTCCGAAAGACCCTGATAGTCGAATCGGTGGATGAATACTACCATATCGGCATCCTGCTCAATTGATCCCGACTCTCGCAGGTCACTGAGCTGAGGACGACGGTTGCCACCCTGTCGGTTCTCGGCCTGACGCGAGAGCTGCGACAGTGCAATGATAGGAACATTAAGTTCCTTTGCAGTAGCCTTAAGCATTCGTGAGATGGCAGCAACTTCCTGCTCACGCATTCCCCTGAGTTCTGCAGGACCCTGCATCAACTGAAGGTAGTCGACAACCACCAGCTTTACGCCTTTCTGGTTAACGAGTCTCTTCACTTTAGAGCGGAACTCCATGATCGGAAGTGACGGAGTATCATCTATATATATAGGTGCCTTAACGAGTCTCTTAAGCTGAATATCAAGCTGCTTCCACTCCCACTTCTCGATTTTCTCACCACCTTTGAACTTATCGGCATTGAGCTTGGTCTCGGACACCATCATACGCTTTGCAAGCTGTATTGAAGGCATCTCAAGAGAGAATATCGCAACAGGGACATTGAAGTCAACTGCTGCATTTCGTGCAAGGTTAAGAACGAAAGCTGTCTTACCCATTGACGGACGCGCAGCCAGAATGATGAGGTCGGAAGGCTGCCAGCCCTGGGTAATTTTATCAAGCGAGGCGAAGCCTGAAGGCACGCCACTCAGTCCAGTCTTGTCCTGAAGCTTCTGGAGTTCGTCGAGAGCATCATTTATGACGGAACCGATTTCCTGGACATCCCTCTTTACATTGTTCTGTATTGCTGAGAAGATCTTTGTCTGTGCGTCATCTATCAGCAGATCGACATTGATCGACTCATCATAGGAGGCCTTGAGGATATGGTATGACGCCGTGATGAGCTCACGCTGAATACACTTCTGCTTGAGGATCCTTATATAATACTCGATATGCGCGGCGGCACCCACCTTCTGTGACAGGTGCACCAAGAACACTGTACCTCCTATCTCGTCTAGCTTTCCATTATCCCTGAGTTTCTGGGATACAGACAAAAGGTCAAGGGCAGCATGTTCCTTCACCAAGGTGCTCATCGCATCGAATATGATCCTATGCTTCTCACTATAAAAGCATGCAGGCGTAAGTTCGCCCATTGCGTCATCAACGCTATTAGGCTCAATCAAAAGCGCTCCGAGGACTGCCTCTTCGACATCAAGAGCTTGAGGCGGTCTATTTCCCACCTCAAGCCCCAATGTATCAAGATTAACTCCCGAATCCTTTCTTTTGACTGATTTTCTCCTTCCTTCTTCAGCCATATTATATAGGATTCTGACTATTCAAAATCTGGATTAACCAAAATTCTTCCGCAGTACTCGCAGATAATCATCTTCTTGTTTGACGCGATGTCGATGAGTCGCTGTGGAGCGATTGTATTGAAACATCCACCGCATGAGTCACCGTTGAAAACTGACACCACAGCAAGGTGGTTATTGCAGCTAAGTCTGATGCGCTCGTATGCGCTCATTGTTCTTGCGTCAATCTTCTCTGCGCAAGCATCTCTCTTCGCACGGAGAGTCTCCTCTTCCTTCGCCGTAGCCTCAACGATGTTTGCAAGCTCCTCCTGCTTTGCTGCGAGGTCATCTGTTCTTACGGCAATTTTCTCCTTGATTGTCTCAAGCTCTGCCTTCTTCTCGAGAATGCGCTCCTTTGCCTCGCCGATATGCTTCTCAGCAATCATTCTGAGGAGGCCCTGGTTCTCGATCTCCTTGTTGAGAGAGTCGTACTCGCGGCTGTTTGAGATATTGTCAAGCTGCGACTTGTACTTCTCGATCTGAGCGTCACACTCAGAAATGTTGAGCTTGTTCTCGGCGATGAGCTTTGTCATCTCCTCGATCTGCTCCGATACACGTGCTGACTTTGCCTTAAGCTCTGCAATCTCACGCTCGAGATTCTCTACCTCGAGAGGAAGTTCACCTCTGAGCTGAAGGATCTTATCTATCTCTGTGTCTGCCTGCTGCAGCGCATAGAGGGTCTTGAGCTTCTCAGCCACTGAAAGATCCGAGTCTGCAAAAGTCTTCTGAATTGACACGAATGTTTCTCTCTGGTCAATCGGAGTGTCGAATTTCTTAGTCTTTTTAGCCATATCGCTTAAAAATAATATATCGGGTTACTATTTATATTCTGCGTAATGCGAACCGCAA